>NZ_JBHMFS010000014.1:0-156156 GCF_051433165.1 Falsiroseomonas sp. E2-1-a4
GGCGCGGCATCACCACCCGCGCTGGCCGGACAAGGCGCATGCCTCACTCGGCGGAGCGGGCGGCCTCGTAGCCCGAGACGACGTCCAGCAGTTCGCGCGTGATCGTCTCCTGTCGCCGGACGCGATAGATCTGGCGCAGATCGTCCCGTCGCTCTTCGATGTTACGCTCAGCCGCCTGCATGGCTGCCAGCCTGGATGCATGTTCGCTCGCCAGCGCCTCGGCCATGGCCCGATAGATCACCACGAAAAGCCGTTGCTGCACGAGCCATGACATCAGCCGCTCGGGATTCATCCGGAAGCAGGGCAGTGACCGCCCGGGCCAGCGGGTTTCCGACAGGTCGCGCAGATACCCCTCGGGCAGCGGCAGCAGCCGGTGGGCCTGCGGCCGTGCGGCGACGCGGCCTTCCCGGCGGTTGTGCACAAGCGAGACGGACCCGACCCCGTGCAGCCGGGTCCATCGGTCTATCTCCAGGATGACCGATTGGACCAGGCGCGAAATCCCATCCACCGAACCCGGCAGGCGGTGAAGAAATTCTGCGCGGTGCCCCTCCGCCTCCAGCCGCGCCATGACGCGCGCGCCGATCACGCCCAGCACCGTTTCCGTCCCGTCCAGCCGAACCTGGGCGAAGCGCGCGATGGTATCGTTGTAGCGTCCGCAAAGCCCGCGATCCGAACCGATCACGATCAGCCCCTCACGGCCGCTCCCGCTGTCCGTACCTGGCAGGCGCAGGCCCGCCTCCCGGCGTTGGCGCAGCAGCGCCATCAGGCCCAGATCTACGGTGCGCGCATAATCCGCCATCGCCTCCTCGGCGCGCTCGTATTGCCGGATGCTGACGGAGGACAGCGCCTTCATCGTGCGCACGATGGACTGGATGTCGCCCGTGGTATCGAGGGCGTCGGACAGGCTCTCAAGCGTTTCCATTGCCTGTTCCTGCCTCCGCGCCGGACAGCGCCTCTCGCAACGTCTTGATAAGCGCCGCGCGATCCTCGTCGCCCAACTTCGCACCTTCGGTGATCCGGTCGCAGAGGTCGGGCAGGTTCGCGCGCACGGCCGCGCAGACCGTGCGCTCGGCCCCGGCCACCGCCCCGGGTTCGAGATCGTCGAACAGGCCCTCCGTCGCCGCCAGCAGGGCCGCGATCTGCTCGGGCACGTCCACATGGTCGTGCTCGCGCTGCTTGAGCACCTCGCGCACCCGCAGGCCGCGCGTAAGCCTGCGGCGCGTCTCGGCGTCGAGCTGCGTGCCGAAGCGGGCGAAGGTCTCCAGCTCCTCGAACTGCGCGTACATCAGCCGCAAATTGCCGGCGACGGCGCGGAATGCGGGCAGCTGCACCTTGCCGCCCACGCGACTGACCGAGGTGCCGATGTCGATGGCCGGCAGGTGCCCCTTCTCGAACAGCCCTGGCGACAGATAGATCTGCCCGTCGGTGATCGAGATGAGGTTCGTCGGGATGAAGGCCGAGATGTTCTGCGCCTGCGTCTCCACCACCGGCAGCGCCGTGAGCGACCCACCGCCGTATTCCTCCCGCAGTTGGGTCGCGCGCTCGAGCAGGCGGGAGTGGATATAGAAGATGTCGCCGGGATAGGCTTCGCGCCCGGGCGGCCGGCGCAGCAGAAGCGACAACTCGCGGTAGGCCCGCGCATGGCGGGTGAGATCGTCATAGACGATCAGCACGTCGCGCCCGGCGGCCATGAAGTGCTCGGCCATGGAGGTTGCGGCGTAGGGGGCCACGAATTGCAGGCCCGGCGCATCCTCGCCACTGGCCACGACGACGATCGTACGCTCCATCGCGCCGCCTTCGCGCAGGCTCTGAATGACGCGCACGACCGCCGAGGCGCGCTGGCCGATGGCGCAGTAGATCGACAGCACGCCGCTGTCGCGCTGGTTCAGGATCGCATCGACGGCGATGGCGGTCTTGCCGGTCTGGCGGTCGCCGAGGATGAGTTCGCGCTGCCCCCGGCCGATCGGGATCCCGGCATCGATGGCCTTGATTCCGGTCTGCAGCGGCACCTGGACCGGCGCGCGGTGCATGATGGGCGGGGACGGCTGCTCGATGGGCAGGAACCGCTCGGCGTCAATCGGGCTGCCGCCATCGATCGGGCGGCCCAATGCATCCACCACCCGGCCGATCAGGCCCGCCCCCACCGGCACGTCCACGACACGGCCGGTGCGCCGCACGGGGTCGCCGGGCCGCAAGCGCGAGGTCGCGCCAAGGACGATAACGCCGGCGCGATGTTCGCTGAGGTTCGAGGCGATCCCCATGACCCCGCCGGAGAAGGTCAGCAGTTCGTCGGCGCGCAGGTCAGTGAATCCCACCACCTCCGCGATGCCGTTGCCGACGGACAGGACATGCGCGACCTCCGCCAGTTCGATTGCCGGCCGGACACGCGCCAGCGCATCCTCAAGTGGGGCGAAGAGATCGCCGTGCAGGTCAGCGAGTTTCATCAGCTGGTAGCCGGTGCGCCGCCGGGGCGGTGGCGACCGGTGCCCTCGATCACCTCATCGAGCGTCGTCTCAAGGCGGTGCAGGAACCGGGCGGCGGACCACTCGACCGTCTGCTCCCCGATGACCAGGCGCATCCCGAGGAGCAGGTCGCCGTCCTCATGATACTCGACGGCGATGTCGCGCGCGACGCATTCATGAATGGCGCGCGTGACCTGGCTGCGTGCGCCAGACTTGAGCGCGACGCCGCTGTCCACCCGCGCCGGCCCCTCCGCGCGTGATGCCGCGCGCATGAGCTTGTCGCGCTCGCCAGCATCAAGGGCCGCGAGGCGGTCCGCGAAGGTGCCGGCCACCTGGCCGGCCAGGTCGCTGCCCACATAGTCCCGCAGCACGCGGCCTACGATGTCGAGCACCTGATGGCCGGCGCGCTGCCGCAACCGTGCCGCGAAGGCCTCCCGCTCGTCGTCCAGATGCGCGCGCCAGGCCGTGCGCTTCGCTTCCATGTCTTCCTGGATGTCCTTCTCGAGGCGGGCGCGGAGCGCGGCGGCCTCCCGGCGCGCATCGTCCAGGGCCTTCTCCCGGCTGGCTTCCAGCGCTTGCTGCCGCTCGCGCAGGCGGACCGCCTCCGCCTCAACCTCCACGCGCGCAGCCTTCGCTTCGGACAGGCGGGATTCGATGCGCTCCTCCCTGCGCGCCATGGCCTGGATGATGGGGCGATAAAGGAAGCGCTGCAGCAACCAGACAAGAACGAGGAAGTTGAAGATCTGCGCAGCGACCGTCAGCCAGTCGATCTGCATGGATTCAGCCCCCGCCAGCTCTCGCGGCACTTGTCGCGACGATTTCCGTGAACGGGTTGGCGAAGATCAGGATCATCGACACCACGAAGCAGTAGATCGCCGTGGATTCAATCATCGCGAGGCTGACGAACAGCGTCCGCGTGATCGTGTTCGCGGCCTCAGGCTGCTGCGCGATCGCCTGCAGGGCCTGCGCCGCGGCACGCCCCTCGGCCAGGGCGGGGCCGATCGAGCCGATGGCGATGGTCAGCCCTGCGGTAAAGATCGAGACCACGGCAACCCAGGTTGCTGCATCCATGCTCAGTCTCCTGTGGGGTTCGGGGGCGCGGCCGGGCTTTCGGATCCGCGGCGCGTGCGGCTGGCGGAACCGATGTAGACCATCGCGAGAATGGCGAAGATGTAGGCCTGGATCAGGCCTGTGAGCAGGCCGAGCAACTGCATCACCACAGGGAAGAAAAAGGGCGCCACGCTGATCAGGATGCCGACAATCACCGTCCCGCTCATCACGTTGCCATAGAGCCGCACGGCGAGGGCGATGGTACGTGAGATTTCGCCGACGATGTTGAAGGGCAGCATCAGCGGCGTCGGCTGCAGATAGGCGCGCAGATAGGCGCCCAGGCCGCGTTCACCGATGGAAAACAGCGGCACCGCGATCAACACGCAGATCGCCAGCGCGACGGTGGTGGAGAGTGATCCGGTCGGCGCCTGATAGCCCGGCACCACCGACAACACGTTCGACGTGGCGATAAACAGGAACAGCGTGCCGATGAAGGGCAGGTAGCGGATGGGCTTGTCCGCGCCGATCTCCGCGATCTGGTCACGGATGCCCGAGACAATGACTTCCAGCATCACCTGCCAGCGCGAGACGGTCTCACCATCGCTCAGCCGCGCCGTTATCGCCCAGGAGCCGAGGACGAGCAGCGCCATCACCAGCCAGGTGAAGACGATCGTGGCATTGAGCTGCCAGCCCCGCCAATCGTAGAGGACCCAGCTGTCGGGGCTTATTTCCATGCTGCGCCCGCCGGCGTGCCGCGGCCCGCGAGGCGCGTCGCGGCAAACCGCGCGGCGATGAACCCGACCAGCGCCCCGACAAGCCCCTCGGCCGGCACGGCCAAGGCGACCGCGGCGGCCATCGCGGCCAGCAGCAGCGCCGCCCGTGCGATCCTGAGCCCGACAAAGCCCGCGAGGCCGCCACGGTCCTGCGGCAGACGCCGCACCGCCAGCCAAAGCAGCGCCATATAGAGGGCGCCGATGCCCGCCCCCACGAGCATCGCGGCAAGGAGCGAGAGGGCCGAGGCGCTCATGCCGTCTCCCCATGTGATTGCGACAAACGGTCAATCATCCCGTCCCTCCCGCTGGACCCAGAACCATGCGTTGAGCGCTCCCAGCACCGCGCCCGCGACGAGCAGCGTCAGCGTCCAGGAAACCGTGCCCGGCCAGTGCCGGTCCAGCCAGATGCCCAGCGCGATACCGGCCACGACCGGCACGGCGACGGACCAGCCCACCAGCCCGAACATCCCGAGGCCACGCCACGGGCTCGCCGTACCCCTCTTGCGGGCCGCCTCCATCCGCCGCGACTTGCGGGCGATGGTCTCGGCTTCGGTCTCGCTCTTCCTGTCGTGCTCACCGGTCATGACGACAGCGAGCCCAGGTCGCGGAAGCGGCGGATCATGCTCACCTCAAGGCGCGCCAGCGCCGCGCGGGCCTCGCGCTCGTCTTCGTCGCGCCGGCGGAAATCCGCATCGACCAGGGCCCGCAGCTCCCCGAGGTCCTCGCCCTCGACCGCGCCGCGAACGGCCACCCGCACCTCCTCGCCGCATTTGACCAGCGTGCCGGAATTGACCGCGACGAATCGCTCGGTGCCATCCTCGGCCTCGTAGACCAGGATGCCCGGCACGAGTTCGCTGACGAAATCGATGTGATTGGGCAGCATTCCGAAATGCCCGTCGGGCCCCTCCGCCACGATCCGCCGCGCGGGCTGATCGACATGGACGGACATCGGCGTGATGACCCTAAGCCGCATCGGCGCCCTCCGTCTTGCTGTCAAGGTCGGCGACCGATCCGATCATGTAGAAATCGCCCTCGTCGCGATCCGCAAAGGCTCCGGAGAGGATCTGCTCACAGCTTTCCAGAGTCTCGTCGAGAGTGACGAAGCGCCCCGGATTGCCCGTCATCGCCTCCGTCGAGAAGAAGGGTTGGGTCAGGAAACGCTCCAGCTGGCGGGCCTGGCGGACGGTGGCGCGATCCCGCTCCGAAAGCTCGTCCAGGCCGAGCATCGCGATGATGTCCTTCAGGTCCTCGTATTCGGCTAGGGTTGTGCGGACCCCGCGCGCGACATCGTAGTGGCGCTGGCTCACCGTCGCAGGCGTCAGCATCCGCGAGTAGGAGCGCAGCGGGTCGATCGCCGGATAGAGACCCTCGGAGGCCTTCTTTCGCGACAGCACGATCGAGGCCGAAAGATGGGCGAAGGTGTGCGTGGCCGCTGGGTCGGTGAAATCGTCGGCCGGCACGTAGACGGCCTGGATCGAGGTCATCGTGCCGCGGTCGGTCGAGCAGATCCGCTCCTCGAGCTCGGCGAGTTCGGTGCCCAGCGTTGGCTGGTAGCCCACCCGGCTGGGGATGCGGCCGAGCAGGCCCGAAACCTCCGACCCCGCCTGCACGAAGCGGAAGATGTTGTCGATCAGCACCAGCACGTTGCGGCGCAGATCGTCGCGGAAATACTCGGCCATCGTCAGCGCGGCATGGGCCACGCGAAAGCGCACGCCGGGGCTTTCATTCATCTGGCCGAACACCATCACGGTGTTGTCTCGAACGCCCGCCTCGCCCATCTCCCGATACAGTTCCTCAGCCTCGCGCGAGCGTTCGCCGACCCCGCAGAACAGGCTGACGCCGTCGTATTCGGCAACCATGTTGTGGATCATCTCGGTGATCAGCACGGTCTTGCCCACGCCGGCGCCGCCAAACAGCCCCGCCTTGCCGCCGCTCTCCAGCGGGCTCAGCAGGTCGATGGCCTTGATCCCGGTTTCGAAGATCGCACCCTCGACCCGACGCGCCGAGAGAGGCACGGGTGCGCGCAGTATCGGCCTGCGGCGCATTTCGCCGAGGGGCGGGCCGTCGTCGATCGTGTCACCGAAAATGTTGAACATCCGGCCGAGCAGTGCCTCGCCTACGGGCACGTCGATCGGGCCGCCGGTGTCGCGCACGGCGAGGCCGATGCGCAGCTCGGGCGAGGGATTCATCACAAGCCCGCGGGCGATGTTCTCACCCGGAAGCCCGGCGACCTCGATCACAATCTCGGGGTCGGTCAGCGTTACCAGGCGAGTCGAAATCGCGGGCAGACGCCCTTCGAAGCGAATGTCGGCGACACCGCCGCCGAGCCTTACGATATGGCCGATGCGCGTTTCGCGCTCCGTCATCGCCAGTTCTCCTCAGGCTGCCATGCATGTTGCACCGATGAGTCGTCGCAGGGTAGGACCATTTTTGCGAAAAAGTTTATGTGCCTACTGAAGAAAAGGGCACGAACTCATCGAGCATGTATTCCGGTGGACGACACGGCCCCGGCAGCCGCGGGCTTTCGCAGGCCGAGGCGCACAAACAACCGGTGGCTTGCGCCATCATCGACCAGTTGGAGGCGCAACGGGCCGCCCCCGATCGGCTCCCCATCCAAGCTGCCCTCGGCAATGCCACGCTCGACGCCCTCCGGGTTCTCGACGCGGATCTCGTAGCGTGCCGTGCCATGACGCAGCGTGACCTCAAATCCAGGCCAGTCCGCAGGGATGCAGGGGTCGAACAGAAGCGTTCCCGACTGCAGGCGCAGCCCCAGAATGCTCTCGATGCCGGCACGCTGCATCCAGCCGGAGGAGCCCGTGTACCAGGTCCAGCCGCCGCGGCCGACATGAGGTGGCGTTGCACTGATGTCAGCGGCCACGACGTACGGCTCCACCTTGTAGCGATGCACGTCCGAGCGTGTGCGGGCGTGGTTGATCGGGTTCATCATTGCAAACAACCTGCCGGCCTTGCTGCCCTTGCCAAGCGCGGCAAATGCCATGACCAGCCATAGACCCGCATGGGTGTACTGCCCGCCGTTTTCCCGCACGCCCGGCGGATAGGCCTTGATGTAGCCTGGATCCTCCGTTGTCTGATCAAAGGGCGGCGTGAACAGCAGGGCGAGGCCCTCGGCTGGCCGGATCAGTTCGCGCTCCGCCGAAGCCATCGCATGCTCCGCGCGCACCGGATCGGCCGCGCCGGACAGCACGGCCCAGGATTGGGCGATGGAGTCGATGCGGCATTCCGTCCCAGCCGCGCTGCCGAGCGGCGTGCCATCATCATAGAAGGCACGCCGATACCAATCGCCATCCCACGCCTCGCGCTCAAGCGCCGACTGCAGCTTGGACGCATGCTCCTGCCAGGCCGCGACCCGATCGACGTCGCCTCGTGCTGCGGCGCGCCGGCGGAAAGCCGTGAAGGCGCTGTGCAGCATCCAGCCGAGCCACACACTTTCGCCCTCGCCCTTCTCGCCCACCCGGTTCATGCCGTCGTTCCAGTCGCCGGTGCCCATCAGCGGCAGGCCGTGGCGGCCGACCGCCATGCTTTGGTCCAACGCGCGGGCGCAGTGCTCGAACAGCGTGGCGGTCGTCTCGGCCACCTCCGGCTGGAAGAAGCGCTCATGCTCGCCTGGTGCCAGCACAGCGCCTTCCAGGAAGGGCACCTGTTCGTCCAGGATGGCGGCATCGCCCGTGGCCGTGATGTAGTGATCCACCGCGAGCGCCAGCCATCCGCGATCATCGGAGATGCGCGTGCGCACACCCTGGCCGGAATGGGGCAGCCACCAGTGCTGCACGTCGCCTTCGACGAATTGCCGCGACGCGGCACGCAGCAGATGCGCGCGCGTCTCCGCCGGACGCGAGGCAACCAGCGCCATGCCGTCCTGCAACTGGTCGCGGAAGCCATAGGCCCCGCTGGCCTGGTAGAACCCAGCCCGCGCCCAGACGCGGCACGACAGCGCCTGGTAGAGCAGCCATCCGTTCAGCATGATGTCCATCGGCCTGTCGGGCGTGCGAACCTGGATGCGGCCAAGCACATCGTCCCAATGCGCCGTCACTTCGGCGGCGACGGCATCAAGGTCCGCGGCGCGGTACCGTGTCACCAGCGCACGCGCCGCCTGCGCGTCAGCCGCCTGGCCCAGGAAGCACACGATCTCGACACTGCCATGCGCCGGCAGCGTCACGCGGCTCTGCATCGCCCCGCAGGGGTCAAGCCCGCCACCGACCGTATTGGACAGCGGCGCCGTACTGGCCACGCCCGCCGGGTCCGCCAGCGAGCCATTGCTCCCGATGAATTCACGCCGGTCGCCCGTCCAGCTGGTCTGCGCGCCCCGCAGATCTAAAAAGGCGACGCGTGTTCCAAACGGGATGTTCCACGGGTTGCGCGCGAACATCGCGCCGGTTTCGGAATCGATCGCGGTGGTGACGAAAGGCAACGTCGCGGTCCGCGAAGGCCCGAGCACCCATTCCACATAGGCGGTCACGCTGAGCCGCCGCGCGCGGCCCGACCGGTTGGTAAGCAGCAGGCGCGAGATCTTGATGCTGTCGGCGAGCGGCACGGATTGCGTCAGCTCCGCCCGGATACCGTTCGCCTCGTGCTCGAAACGGCTGTAGCCGCGGCCATGCCGCGCCACATACCCCAACGCCTCATCACGGATCGGTAGCGCGGTGGGTGTCCAGACCGCGCCGGTCTCCTCGTCGCGCAGATAGAACGCCTCGCCCGGGCGGTCGGAGACCGGGTCGTTCGACCACGGCGTGATCTGGTTTTCCCGACTGTTGACCGCCCAGGTGAAGCCACCGCCCTCGGTCGGCACGTGAAAGCCGAAATGCGGGTTGGACACGACGTTGATCCAGGGTGCGGGCGTTGATTGGCCGGGGCCGAGAAGTGTCACGTATTCGCGACCATCCTGGTCGAAGCCGCCCAGCCCGTTGAACAGTTCAAGCTTCGACGATGGGGGTGTCGGCGCCTCGGTTGCGGCACGCGACGGCGCAGCAGGCAACCGCCTTGGCACCTGCTCGGCAGCATCGCGCGCTACCGGCGAAATCCTGTCTATCTGATCCGCCAGGCCCCCGCGCCGGGCCACCAGCACCACCCGTGCCGAAGCCCCTAGAAGGGCGCGTGCCTCGGCCGAAATGAGGTCAGCCCGCAGGACGTAGACCCGGCCCAGCCGGGGCTCGCCGCCGTGCTGCGCGCGGCTGGTTCGAACCAGCGCCTCCAGCGCCTCCTGCAGATCCTGGGTGTAGGATGACTGGCGATCGTTCAGGAAGACAATGTCCACAGCGAGCTGCTTGGCCCGCCAGTACTCGAAGGCCCGCAGCAATTCCCGCGCGACGCCAAGGTTGTCGGCCTGATCAATCCGCAGAAGCAGGATGGGCAGGTCGCCCGAGATGCCCTGTGGCCAAAGCCCTGATTGCGGGCCGCCGCCACGGCAGATCGTCTCCGAGCTGGCGCGCATGGTCGGCGCGGCGTGCACCAGATGCCCCGCGAGGTGCTGGAACAACGCCGCCGTTCCGGGGGCAATGCCCAGGTGATGCATCTGCACCTGTGCCTGGGTCCAGGCCAGCGTCGCGGCGCGCGAGAATGCGCCGGCGTCACGGTACTGGTCCGCGATGTCCAGCAGCGCCTCGCGCGTCGGCGCCACCATCGTCCATAAGGCGACACGCACAACCGCGCCGGGTGCCACGCGGATCCGGCGGCGCAAGGCGAAAACCGGGTCGAGCACCGTGCCCACCGTGCCCGACAGGTCGCGGCTGCCGGCCATGGCGGCGGGGCTGCTCACCCCATGACCGCGCCCCAGGAATCGGGCGCGATCGGTTTCGAACTGCGGCGCGCCATGTGCCACGCCTTCCACGACGCTCAGATGCGCCGCCCAGATTCCCGGGTCGTCGGGCCCCCGCTTGCGGCGTGTCGCCAGCAGGGCCCCCAGTTCGGGGACATATTCGGTCTCGATAAAGAGCTTGGAGAAAGCGGGGTGTGCGATGTCGTCGGCCGGCCGGGCCAGTGCCAACTCGGCATAGGAGGTGACATCGATTTCGCGCATGGTGGTGCCGGTGTTCGCCAACGAAACGCGACGGACCTCCGCATCGTTCTCCGATGAGACAAGGATCTCGACCGTCGTGGTCAGCGTACCGTCGCTGCGGGTGAATTCCGCACGGTCTTCGTGAAAGGTGACGCCATAGCTGTCTGGCCTCGCACCGGTAGGCTGTGCCCCGGCCGACCAGACCCGGCCGGACCTCACGTCACGCAGGTAGATGTAGGAACCGGAATCGTCACAGGTCGCATCTTCGCGCCAGCGTGTGACCGCAATGTCTCCCCAACGCATATAGCCTGAACCCGCGGCGGTGAGCATGGTGGTCAAACGGCCGTTTGAGAGCAGATGCGTGGCGGGCGTGGCCTGCTGCGCCGATGTGAAATGGCGCACGCCCGAGCGATCCGCCTCGGACGTCCGGCCAGCCGATCTGACTTCCACCGCGAACGGCCGGATGCTCGCGACTTCGCGGGGCATGCGTTCGTGCAGCAGCAATTCGGTTGCCTGCACCATTGGCTCGGCATGGAAGCGCCGCCGCATCAAACCACCGTCCAGGGCCGTGGCCAGCGCCACGATGGTCATCCCCTGATGGTGCGCCATGTAGGCCCGGACGAGGGCGCATTCGGCGCCCTTGGGAAGCCGGGTCCGGGTGTAGTCTATCGCCTCGTAGAAACCGTAGCGGCCGCGCGCACCGGCCTGCGCCAGCCGGGCCAGGTTGGCGCATGCCGCCCTGGGGTCGACCATGGCGGCCAGTGCGGTGGCATAGGGCGCGATCACGCTGTTCTCGCTGAGGCCGCGCTTCAGCCCAAGGTTGGGCACACCGAAGTTGGAATACTGATAGGTCAGTTCCAGGTCTCGCGCATTATAGGCGGATTCCGAGATGCCCCACGGGATCTGCAGCGCCGCCGCATGCTCCATCTGGCGGCGCACCGCCAGGCGGTTGGTCTGCTCCAGCAGGCTGCCACCTGGCGCGCGCATCACCAACGACGGCATCAGGTATTCGAACATCGAACCCGACCACGATAACAGCGCCGCACTGTGGGCGACCGGCACCATGGCACGCCCCAGCCGGAACCAGTGCCGCGCCGGCACATCGCCCTTGGCGATGGCGAAGAAGCTGGCGAGCCGCGCTTCGGAGGCCAGCAGATCATAGCAACTTGGGTCAAGCGTGTCTTCGGGCACAAGATAGCCGATCGAGAGCAGCGTGCGCTCCGTATCGAGCAGGAAGCCGAACTCCATGGCCATGGCCATGGCACGCGCGGTCTCTGCCAGGGCGGCCAGCCGCGCGTCGAGCGCCGCCTCGGCCTTGGCATCAAGGTCGTGGTCGCGCCGATGGCTGCGGATCGCGTTCCGGCAGGCCTTCACCCAGAACAGCAGGTCGTTGCCCGCGCCGTTGCCGCGCTCAAAGGCCAGCGCCTGCGCGATCTCGATGACAAGGTCGGCCTGGACGGCGTGGTCCCGCTCCGGCTGCACCACGATCGTGGCCCCGAGCGCTGCGAGTGCAGCATCAAGCTGCCGCCAAGTGGTCGTCTGGGTCCGATGGCCATCGTTAAGGCGCGCGGTCTCCTCCCGGGCGAGCTCGATCGCATCGACGATGCCGATCAATGGCGTTGGCGCCGCACGCGGGAGTTGCCGGCAGGCATTGGCCAGGGCGATGAGGTGCCCGGCCAGATTGCCGCTATCAACGGAGGAAATGTATTTCGGGTCCAGCGGGCGAAGGTTGCCCGTGTCGTACCAGTTGTAGAAGTGGCCGCGGCAACGTTCCATCCGGGCCATGGTTGCCAACGTGGCCTCCAGCCGATCGACCGCCTCAACCGTTCCGATCCAGCCGAAATCGCGCGCGCTGACCACCGAAAGCAGATAGAGGCCAATGTTCGTGGGGGAGGTGCGGCGCGCCAGTGCCGGTTCCGGATCCTCTTGGAAGTTGTCGGGCGGCAGCATGTTGTCGGCGGCGGTAACGAACGTCTCGAAGAACCTCCAGGTGCGCCGAGCAGTCAGCCGCAAGGCCTGACGTTCAACCGGCAGGATGGCCAGCCGCGCCGCCGAGCGGGGCGCGGAGCTGGCCCAGCGCGCCACGGCGGGCGACGCCCACCACAGCAATGCGAAGGGCCCGGCCAGCAACCAATGCCCAGACAGTACGGCCACCAGACCAGCCACCCCGCCAACCACCAACCCACCGCTCATCGCGTGGAAGGAGCCGCCCAGGCCCAGCCGGCGGCTGCGCGTAGCTTCCGCCGACGGCACCCATTGCAGCAGATGCCGGTGCGAAGCGAAAAGCCGCCACAGCGTGCGTGCTATCGCATCGCCCATCAGCCAGGCCTGATGCGCCAGGAAGGTCACCAGCAGCCCTGAATGCGCCAGCGCCGTCGCAAGGTCATGCGCCAGGGCGCGGGTATGGCTGGCGAGCGTGACCCCCTTCCGCCACGGCAAGATGGCGGCGACGACTGGCAGCAGCGTCGGCAGCGCAATGGTGGCCAGTATCAACAATGTCCAAACCAGCGCCGCCGCGGGCGACGGGAGCATCCAGCCGACCAGAAGCGCCAGAACCGCCGCTGGCGCCGACGATGAGCGGCGAAGATTGTCGATCATTTTCCAGCGGCCGATGGCCGGTATGGTACCGCTGTGTCCCGCCGGGCGCAGGGCCTTCCTGCCCAGGATCCAGGGCAGCAACTGCCAGTCACCGCGCGCCCACCTGTGGTGACGCTGGGCCCCGACATCGTAGCGCGACGGAAATTCCTCGACGACCTCGACATCCGAGGCGAGGCCGGAGCGGGCATACACGCCCTCAAACAGATCGTGGCTCAGCAGGGTGGAGTCTGGAACTCGGCCAGCCAGCGAAGCCTCAAAGGCATCAACCTCGTAGATGCCCTTCCCGGCGTAGGAGCCTTCCCCGAACAGATCCTGGTAGACGTCGGACACCGTCAGCGCGTAGGGATCCATTCCGCTCACGCTGGAGAAAATGCGCTGAAACGCCGAACCCTCGGTGCCGATAGGCTGTGACGGCGTGACGCGCGGCTGTAGCACGGCGTAACCCTCGACCACGCGCCCGGCCACGGTATCAAGGCGCGGTTGATTGAGCGGATGCGCCATCTTGCCGATCAGCCGACGCACCGTGTCGCGCGGCAGCCTCGTGTCGGCATCGAGCGTGATTACGTAGCGCACACCGACGGGCACGCGCGGCGCGTGCCCGTCGGGCGCAATGTAGTTGGTGTCCACCGCACCGCGCAGCAGCCGGTTGAATTCGTGCAGCTTGCCGCGCTTGCGCTCCCAGCCCATCCAGCATGCTTCGCCGGCGTTCCACACCCGGCGGCGGTGCAGCAAGAAAAAGCGGTCGCCATCGGGCCCTGGACCCACGCGGCGGTTCAGTTCGGCAATGCCTGCGGTCGCCGCCGCCAAAAGGGCCTCATCATCGGGCGCCTGTTCGTCCGGTGCATCGGTCCAGTCGGTCAGCAGCGCAAAATGAACGCAACCGGCGGGGCTGACCAGGTAATGAACTTCGAGCCGTTCAACCAGCTCGTCTATCGCGGACACGGAGGTCAGCAGGGTTGGAACGACGACCATCGTCCGAAGCTCAGGCGGCACGCCTCCCAGCAACTCCAGCCCGGGCAGCAGCCGTGCGCCGAAGCCGGTGGTGACAACACGGTTCATCAGGGACACGGCCAGATCCTGGGCCGGGATCATGCCGAAGACGGCAAGCGCCACCAACCATCCCCAGCCAAGCCCCATCGCCCCCATCGCGTACAGCGCAAGCGCGAGAAGGATCAGCGTCGTGCAGACCACCGCACTCGCATAGCCTCCGATGCCCAGGGCACGATTCAAGCGTTTTGGCCAGGCGCGGAATGGAGGTCGAAAGCCGATCTCGATTTCGAAATCACGCCGCCCTCCGGCCAACAAATAATATCCGGGGTCGGACTTTCGCGGATCATCCGGAGAACGCTGTGCGGCGGCCACTGCACTGCGGGCAATGACGATCTCACTGCTGGACGAGCGTGCGGACAGCTCCTCGATGGCGCTGCGGTAAAGGTTCCTTGTGGCGAAATCCATGGCAACAAACGTGCTGCCCGCTGCGAGAACGTCGTCGACCAGGCTGACGCTCTCGAACATCTGGTTCCAGTTCACGTCAGCGATCAAGCGCAGGCTCGTGATGATGTTGCGCACCGTGACGTTGGCCGCGCCTTCGCTCCTTTGTAATTCCTGCCGCGCCGCGTCGGCGGTCGTACCCTGCGCCTCCAGACGCTGGTCCAGCCAGGCCAATGCGGGCGTGACCGACGGGTCCTGATCGCGCAGCCGGTGTACGAGCTGCACGGCAAAGGCATCAGCGATCGGCCCGCCCGCGATGCCCGCGAATAGCGCCGACGCCGGTTCGTCCGGCGTCCCCGCTGCGTCGAGCAGCCTGTCGGCGATGCGGTCGGCCTCCTGCTCGGCCAATCGGTCGGCGAGCATGCGCTGCGCCAGGCGGCGCAAATTTTCTATCAGCACGATACGGAGGGTGATGGAGCTGGCCCAAAGCTCTCCGATGGTGAGCGGCTGCACCGTCTGGTAGGCGCGAAGATAGCGGGTGAACATCGTCGGATTGAAGCTGCTGTCAGTGTGGGCGACGTACGCCCATGCGACGCTGAACACGCGCGGATAGCCGGCGAACGGGCCGTTGGCGAGCTTGGGTAGCTGGCGGTAGAAACGCGGAGGCAGGTGGACGTGAACTGCGCGGATTTGCCGTTCAACCAGATGGAAGTTGTCAATCAACCATTCGGTGGCTGGGGTAACCGGCCTTGCCTCGTCGACCGCCTGCACCATGCCGATATAACACTCGAGCAAATGCGTCGCGTTGTCGGCGAGGCGTCGACCCAATGGGTCACCCAAGCTTTTTCGTGTAGTGATGGTCTGACTCGCCGCGAGACTCTTGCCATGCATTTCAAGCCGCTCGATGCCGAATATCTCGGCACGAACAGGTTCCGTATCGTTCCAAATTGCTTGACCGGCAGGCCTGAGCAGTTCGAGAAACACGGCTTTTCTGCTCCGGCAGCGACGTTTACGCCATCGCAACGCCGCAGGAGCTTGAGGGTTGCTCGGGGTTCATTCGGGTTTCCAGCGTTGCGTCCGCGGCGGATCATGCGGCAGGTCCGACGGGCGCTCCGTCGCTTTGGGCCCGTGGGGTGCTGCAATGCAGTAATGCCTGAAGCTTGAGACGGTGATGAATTCTCCGGGGCGTGCGGGGCCGAATGCAACCGCTGGCGCGGCGGCGCTTCGCGCGGCGACCGATCCGGACGGAAGTGTCGCGAGAAGGTAACCGTCTGCCGCGTGGCAGCAAGGCGCCGGCCCGGCTATCTTTCATGCTCATGTCCACAACTCCTCCCGCCCACTCTCCTGGTTCCGATGATTCCGGTGCGGCAACCGTCGCCGAACTAGCGCTGCACATGGCGCGGCTGCGGCGTGACGTGGCGTCGGAGGGACGCGCGATTTACCGGCACTGGCAGCCCTCCCTCGAGCGCACCGCCTTCGCCGCCGGCGCGCTGAACCTCGCGCATTACCTCGCATTGCGGCGGCGGGACCTGCGGCCCTTGCAGCGCGACCTGATGCGCCATGGCCTTTCCTCCCTCGGGCGCCTGGAAGGGCGGGTGCTCGCGACGCTCGACGCCGTGGGCGGCACGCTCGAGACGCTGGCTGGCCGCGCCCCCGCCGAGGGCCTGGGCTGGCCCCCGGCGCCCCGGCGATTTTTCCGCGGCGAGGCGGGGCTGCGCCGGAACGCCACGGAACTGTTCGGCCCCCCGCCGGAGGCGCGCGAGGGGCGCATCCTCGTCACCCTGCCCAGCGAGGCCGCCGACGAGCCGGCCCTGATGCGGGACCTCGTCCGGCGCGGCATGGATCTGGTGCGGATCAACTGCGCGCATGACGATGCCGGCCTCTGGTCTCGCATGGCCGCGAATGCGCGCGCCGCCGGTGCGGCGGAGGGTCGCCAGATCCGCGTGCTGATGGACATTGCCGGCCCCAAGATCCGCACCGGCGCGGTGCGGCTGCCTTCGGACGAAAGGCGGCTGCAGCCTGGCGACACGCTGGTTCTGCGCCCGGGGCCGCCGCTGCAGGAGGGGCCGGGCCAGGGCTTCGAGGCGGAGTGCGTGCCCGCCGCCATCCTGGACCGCATGGCGCCCGGCACGGCGGTCGCGATCAATGATGGCAAGATCACCGCGCAGGTGGAGGCGCTGCTGCCCGGCGGCGCCGCCCTGCTTCGCATCCTCCGCACCAAGCCTGGTGGCGCGCCGCTGCGGCCGGAGAAGGGGTTGAACCTGCCGGGCACCGATCTCGGCCTCGACCCCCTGACGCCGAAGGATCTGAAGGACCTCGACACCGTGGTGTCGCTGGCGGACATGGTCGGCTATTCCTTCGTGCAGGACGCAGCGGATGTGGCGCGCCTCCAGGCGGAATTGGCCCACCGTCGGCCTGCGGATTGGCGGCGCATCGGCATCGTGGCCAAGATCGAGACGCTGCGGGCGGTGCGCAACCTGCCCGACATCCTGGTCCAGGCCGCCGGGCGGCAGCCTTTCGGCGTGATGATCGCGCGGGGGGATTTGGCCGTGGAAATCGGCTTCGCGCGCCTCGCTGAAATCCAGGAGGAAATGCTCTGGCTGTGCGAAGCCGCGCATGTGCCGGTGATCTGGGCCACGCAGGTGCTGGAGACCCTCGTCAAATCCGGCCTGCCGACGCGGGGCGAGATGACGGATGCCGCCATGGCCGCCCGGGCCGAATGCGTGATGCTGAACAAGGGCCCCCATGTCGGCGAGGCGGTGGAGGCGCTGGACGGGCTGCTGCGGCGCATGGCCGGACACCAGTCCAAGAAGACGCCCCATCTGCGCGCGCTGCAGAGCTGGAAATCCGTTGGCGGCGCCGCGGTGCCTCAGGCCTGAACGCGGCGGAATGCCAGGGGCGGGCCCCCGCCCGAAACCTCACCACCTTGCGAAAGCTCGGCCTAAATGCCCTGCGCACCGCACGACCCGGCATCCCCGCCACTGACCCTGCCATCAAGGGCTCGGGCCAGGCTCTCGCGCATCAGGTTGTGCGTTTCGCCTCGGCCGCCGCCACCCGCGGCACCGTGGCGGCGAAACTGTCCGGATTGAGCGAGATGGAATCGATGCCGTGTTCCACCAGGAAGGCTGCGAATTCGGGGTGGTTGCTCGGCGCCTCCCCGCAGATGCCCACCGTCACGCCGCAGGCATGGGCACGCGCGATGACATCGGCGATCATCCGCGTCACCGCGGCATCACGCTCATCGAACAGCCCGCGCAGTTCGGCGGAATCCCGGTCCACGCCGAGCACGAGCTGCGTCAGGTCGTTGGAGCCGATCGAGAAGCCGTCGAAGCGCGCCGCGAAGTCCTCCGCCAGGATCACGTTCGAGGGGATTTCGCACATCACATAAACAAGCAGCCCGTCGCGGCCGCGCTCCAGCCCGTGCCGCGCCATCTCCGCCAGCACCTGGTCCGCCTCGGCGGGGGTGCGGCAGAACGGCACCATGACCACCACATTGCCCAGGCCGATCTCCTCGCGCACACGCACCAGCGCGCGACATTCCAGGGCGAAGGCCTCGCGGTAGCGGTCACTGTAGTAGCGCGAGGCCCCGCGCAGCCCGAGCATGGGGTTTTCCTCGATCGGCTCGAAGGCGGCGCCGCCGATCAGGTGCGCGTATTCGTTGCTCTTGAAGTCGCTCAGCCGGACGATGACGGGGTTCGGGTGGAAGGGCGCCGCGAGCTTGGCGATGCCGCGCGCCAGCCTATCCACGAAGAACTCCGTCTTGTCGGTGAAGCCGCGGGTGAGCGCCTCGATCTCCTGCCGCGCCGCCGCATCCTCCACGCGGTCGAAATGCACCAGCGCCATCGGGTGGATGCGGATATGGGCGTTGATGATGAACTCCATCCGCGCCAGCCCCACGCCCGCGGAGGGCAGGCGCCACCAGCGCAGCGCCGCGGCGGGGTTGGCCAGGTTCAGCATCATCTTCGTGCGGGTCTGGGGCAGCCCCGCCAGGTCGATGTCCGCCACGGAGAAATCGAGGTTGCCTTCATAGATATGGCCCTGGTCGCCCTCCGCGCAGGACAGCGTCACGGCCTGGCCATCGCGCAGCGTCGCCGTCGCCGTCCGGGTGCCGACCACGGCGGGCAGGCCCAGTTCGCGGCTGACGATGGCGGCATGGCTGGTCGGGCCGCCCTGGTCGGTGACGATGCCCGCGGCGCGCTTCATGATGGGCACCCAGTCGGGGTCGGTCGCCTCCGTCACCAGGATGGCGCCATCGCGGAACTGCGCGATGTCGCGCGGGCCACGGATCAGGCAGACTTCGCCCGTCGCGATCGCGTCGCCCACGGCGGCCCCGCTGAGCAGCGGCCGCGCCCGGCGATCCTTCAGCCGCCAGGTGCGAAGGCCACCGGACGCCGCGCGCTGCGCCTGCACCGTCTCCGGCCTTGCCTGCACGATGTGCAGCGCCTGGGTTTCGCCGTCCTTGGCCCATTCCATGTCCATCGGTCGACCGTAGTGCCGCTCGATGGCCACGGCCCAGCGAGCGAGCTGCAGGATCTCGGCATCGTCCAGCACCAGCGCCTCGCGCTCGCGTCGCGTGGTTTCCACCATCGCGGTGCGCGCGCTGCCGCCGGTGGCGTAGATCATCTTCTGATCCTTCGCGCCGCGCGTCTTCTCCAGGATCGGCGTGAAGCGGGGTTCCGCGAGCAGCGCCTTGAAGACGAGGTATTTGTCGGTCTCCACCGTGCCCTGCACCACCGTCTCGCCCAGCCCCCAGGCGGCGCTGATGACGACGGCGCCGGGGAAGCCCGTTTCGGTGTCGATGGAGAACATCACGCCCGAACCCGCCAGATCCGAGCGCACCATGATCTGCACGCCGATCGACAGCGCCACATCGAGGTGGTCGAACCCCTGCGCCTGGCGGTAGCTGATCGCGCGGTCGGTGAAGAGCGAGGCGTAGCAGCGGCGGCAGATGTCGAGCAGCTCCTGCTCGCCGCGCACGTTCAGGAAGCTCTCCTGCTGGCCGGCGAAACTGGCCTGCGGCAGATCCTCGGCCGTGGCGCTGCTGCGGACGGCGACGGCGGGTGCCGCCGCACCGCCGCGCCGGCGGGCCAACTCGCGATAGGCGGCGCGCAGGGCCTCGGCGATGGCCGGCGGGAACTGCCCTGCCAGGAACAGGGCGCGGATGGCCTCGCCCGTCTCCTGCAGCGTCTCCTGCCCGGCGGCAAGTGCCGCGAGACGTGCGCGCAGCGGTGCTTCGATCCCGTTGGCGGCCACGTAGTCCCGGTAGGCGCTGGCCGTCGTCGCGAAACCATCGGGCACGCTGACACCCTCTTTCGCCAGGCTGCGAGCCATCTCGCCGAGCGAAGCGTTCTTGCCGCCCACCCTCGGCACATCCTTGAGCCCGACTTCCTCGAACCAGACGATGGCAACGTCCGACATAGGGTGGTCCTCCAGATAGCCGGTCTGCGCCGGGGGCGCGTGCCGGGCTTTGGCGACGACGGGCGGGGCCATCGTCGCGAATTGCATCCTGCTGCTGCACCCATGGCCGGGCCGCTCGATCAGTCCCAGGCGCAGGCCTCGTGGTCGTCCGCATTCCGGCCGCGCGAGCCGGAGCGAGGACCCATCTCAAGGTTTTGGCGGGGCCTCGGCCGTGGCCGGCCTGTTTGGGGTGGTAATGTCCACCGCGGGGGGCGCTTTGGCCTCATCCGGCGCGGAAGGCTCCTGCACGATGAGACTGCCGCAGGCCAGCATCCAGTGGTCATCGGCGCGCCCTTCCGGGCAACCTTCATGGAGCCACAAGAAGTAGGCGATCTCGCGGATCTGGCCTTCGTCCTGGCCATCGATTTCGGGCATTTTGTCCTCCATCTTCTTGGGCGAAGGCAGAATACTCGCAGGGCGTTGCGGAACACACCTTGATGCACGTCAATCGGCATCGCGGCCGGGATGCGGCCTGCGCGGATGCTACGAAAGCGGTGCCGACGGATCGCGGAGACCGCGGCCAGATATCAGATGGCAGCCTCGAAGGCGGCGGCGCCCCATCGCCCACGCGCGCCGGTGCGGCACCAGACCAAAGCGACCATAGGGATGAGTGCGTTCAGCCGAGGGGGCCGGTCCACCACGCCAGGTCCTTCAGCAACTTCAGCTGGACAGACCGTTCGGATTCAGGCCCCTGAGACCGGTTGTGAAGGTTCCGGGTCCAGCACTTTGTCGCAGGCTGGATCACCCAGTGCTGCGCTCTCCATCGTCATCCCGCCGCGGGCGGCACTGCCGGGACGTCACAACCGGGCGTCCGGAGCGCCTCCTCGGCTGTGCTGCCGAGCAGCAATCGCCCCATGGCGCCGTGGGCGCGTGTGCCTATCGCCACAAGATCTGGCGACAGGCGGCCCACCGCATTCCTGAGCGCTTCCGCCGGCGTGCCCTCATGCACCACAACCGGCGGCAACCGCGATCCCAGGTCGAAATCGAGCCCTCGGAGGTACTGGGCCACATCCGCCTGGGCCTGCACGGCGGTCGCTGTCACGTGCCCCGCGACGGCCTCCGGAGAGAGGCCCGCCAGCACCATGCTTGACGAAGCCCAGGCGCGACGTGCCGGGGAGGGCCCGGAGATGTCGACTGCAGCCAGCAAGTGGCGGTAAGGCCGCTCCGACGGAAAACCTGCGGGACCTTCCGCCCCCGCTGCTGGTCCGCATCGTCCCGCTGCGTGACCTGGTGGTGCGCTGCATCGACAGGCCCACCGCGAACGAATGACGTATGCCCAAGCCGGGTCGGCTATTCGGCCCGGAACCGGTGACGCACGAAGTACTTCTCGATCTCCAGAAGCACGAAGCTCGCCGCACCGATGATCAGGATCAGCGCTCCGTCCGCGAGTGTCAGCGGGCGCGATCCGAAGATGGCGTGCATCGCCGGCAGGTAGGTGAACGCTAACTGCCCGAGAATGACAACGCCCAGCGCAATCAGCACCGGCGTCGTGCCCTTCACGCCGGTGTAGGTGAAGGAGGTCATGTGCATGTAGCGCACGCTGAACAGGTAGAAGATCTCCAGCACCACCAGCATGTTCACCACCATGGTGCGCGCGGTTTCCAGATCCCGCCCCTGGCCCAGCGTCCAGAAGAAGACGCCGAGCGAAATGCCGGCGAACAGCAAGGACACCACGGTGACGCGCCACAGGATGAACGGCGTCAGCAGCCCCGCATTGGGCCGGCGCGGCTGGCGGCGCATGACGCCCGGCTCGGACGGTTCGAAGGCGAGCGCCAGGCCAAGGGTGCCCGCCAGGATCAGGTTGACCCACAGGATCTGCACCGGCGACATCGGCATGGCGAAGTTGAAGAGGATCGCCACGATCACCGTCAGCGCCTCGCCGCCATTGGTGGGAAGTGTCCAACCGACGACCTTGCGGATGTTGTCATGCACCGTGCGCCCCTCATGCACGGCGGCGACGATGGAGGCGAAGTTGTCGTCCATCAGCACCATTTCGGAGGCTTCCTTCGCCGCCTCGGTGCCCTTGATGCCCATCGCGATGCCGACATCAGCGCGCTTGAGAGAAGGAGCGTCATTCACCCCGTCGCCCGTCATGGCGACGACGCGCCCCTCGGCCTGCAGGGCTTCAACGATGCGCAGCTTGTGCTCGGGGCTGGTGCGCGCGAACACCACCGTGTCGCGCACTGCCGCGGCGAATGCCTCGGGTGACAGCCGGTCGAGATCCTGCCCCGTCAACACCGCCGCATCCTCGCCGAGGCCAAGCCGGCGCGCGATGGCCTGGGCGGTGGCCGCATGGTCGCCCGTGATCATGCGCACGCCGATGCCGGCAGAACGGCATTCGGCGATGGCGCGGATCGCCTCATCGCGCGGCGGATCGATGAAACCGATGACGCCGAGGAAGACCAGGCCCCGCTCGACATCGGCGAAATCCACGCCCTGCGCGTCACCCTGCATGTGGCGCATGGCAAAGCCGAGCACACGCTCGCCTTCGCGGGCCGCCTCGACGATGCGCGCCGACCAGTAGCCCGCATCGAGGGGCACGCTGCCGCCCGTGGCTTCCTGGCGGTCGCACATGGCGAGAACCGCCTCCGGCGCGCCCTTCACCAGCACGATGTTTTCGCCCATCGGCCGGTGGTGCAGCGTCGCCATGAAGCGATGCGCCGCGTCGAAGGGGATCTCGTCCAGGCGCGGCCATTCGGCGCGCGCCTCATCGGCGTTGAACGCCGCCTTCATGGCCAGCGTGACCAGCGCCCCTTCCATCGGGTCGCCCTCGACGTGCCAGGCGGTGCCATCGTGGCCCAGCCTTGCGTCGTTGCACAGCAGCCCGGCCCGGATCAGCGACAGCGCGGTGGCATGTCCGTCCGGACCACCCTCCGCAAAGAGGGTAGGCTCGCCCGGATCATACCCGGCGCCCTGCACCAGCAGCGTCTCCTCGGACGTGACGAGCCGCCGAGCCGTCATCTCGTTGCGCGTCAGCGTGCCCGTTTTGTCGGAACAGATGACCGAGACCGCGCCCAGCGTCTCCACCGCCGGCAGCCGCCGGATCACCGCGTTGCGCGCGGCCATGCGCTGCACGCCGATTGCCAGCGTGATGGTGATGACGGCGGGCAATCCCTCCGGCACGAGGCTGACCGCCAGCGCGACGACGGCGATCAGCGCCTCGTCCCAGGCGAAGCCGCGCAGGCCGACGGCAAAGGCGAACAGGGCCGCCGCACCCGCGAAGGCGAACCAGGTGAAGCGTTGCCCGAAGCGGTTGATCTGGCGCAGCAGTGGCGTCGTCAGTTCCTCGACGCTGCCGAGTAATTCGCTGATCCGACCGATCTCGGTCCGCAGGCCCGTGGCGACCACCACCCCGGTGCCTTGCCCTGTCGCGACCAGCGTGCCCGAGAACGCCATGCCGTGCTGGTCGCCCAGCGCGGCCGCGCCGGGCGAGGGCTCGGCGCGCTTCGTGGAGGCAACGGATTCGCCGGTCAGGATCGCCTCGTCGATCCGCAGGCTGCGGGCTCGCAGCAGGCGGAGGTCCGCGGGCACGCGGTCACCGGCCTCGATCAGCACGATGTCACCGGGCACCAGTTCCGCCATCGCCACGCTGATGCGCTGACCATTCCGCAGGACATGCGCCTTTGGGGCGATGAGGTCGCGGATCGCTGCAAGGGCATTTTCCGCCTTGCCCTCCTGGAGAAAGCCCACGATCGCATTGACCAGCACGACGGCGAGGATCACGCCGCTATCGACCACGTGCCCGAGTACGGCGGCCGCAGCAGCACCGGCCAGCAGGAAATAGATCAGCGCATTGTTGAAATGTGCTAGGAAGCGAAGGAAAGGGTGGCGTCGCGTGCCCGTCGGCAGCGCGTTGGGGCCATGCTGCGAAAGCCGCCGCCTGGCTTCCTCACTGGTCAGCCCCTGAGGGGAGGATTCCAGTTCGGCCATGACCTCGGCTACATCACGCGCATGCGTCCCGGCGCTGAACTCACGGGTTCCAGTTGCGGCTTCCGTCAATGCTGGGGTCCTGACAGGCCCCGCGGCATGGGGCGCGTGAATATGCAGGCATCATAGGCCCGCAACCGCAAAGGCGACAGGGCGACCCCTGGGGTTGACCCGGTTTGCCGCCGCTGTGCCCTCCTCCGGCACCAGTATCGCGAAGGGTGGGGCGGCGACCGGCGTCGCGCGCCAGGCGGTTGGTTTTCTCCTGCGCCGGGCGCGCTGACAGAGTGGCGACCAGCAGGGTGGTCGGGCGATCCACAAACTTTGAGCTGTCACAACAAGTGCCGTTCGGACGCGCCGCCACGCCACCACCACGCCGTAAAAACCATAAGAGGCTCGCCGGTTAGTGACCCAAGCGGCGACCTCCCGCCGCCGAAAGCCTGTTGCAGGGGAAACCGTTCTAGAAGATCATCGTTTTGCCAGGGCGTTAGGGGGCGACGTGACTCACGACGTGCCCACACTCGGCGGTGCGCTCAGCGATGGCGGGTGGCTCATCAGTGCCCTCGACGATGTGCCATGTGCAATCGCGCTTTTATCGGCAGATGCCCGCGTCGTTTTCGCCAACCGCCGCTGGACCGTTCTGGTCCGGGAGGCCGGCGGCGAAGCAAGCGATGTCACCGGCTTGTTCGAAGGCGCTGACCTGGTCACAGAAGCTGCCGAAGTCTTCGCGACGGGTTGCTCCCGGTCCTTCTCCGGTGTGCGCGGCAGGCGAACCCCAGGGGATGCGGCGACGTGGTGGGATGTGGATTTCGTCGCGCAGCATGCCGATCCAGCGGCGGCGGCCAACGGCGTCCTGGTTACCGCGCGCGATGTCACAAGCCATATCCTGGCCCGGCGTGAGGCCGAGGATGCGAGGCGGGTGCTCGGCGATACCGCGACGCGGCTCAGGCTGGCGCAGGAGGCCGCCGCGGTCGGCACCTGGGAATGGAATATCCCGGCCGGCCGTGTGTCGTGGTCGCCGGAGCAGTTTCGGCTGCACGGCATGGACCCGGCCCGCGACGCCCCGCCCACCTATGAAGGCTGGCTCGCGATGGTCCACCCGGAGGACCGCACCAACCTGCTGGACGCCGCTCGCGCTGGCTTTCGCGACCATGCGGGCCATTACCAAGCCGAGTTCCGCCTGCTCCCTGCTGGGGCCGGGACTGGGACCGAGACCGAGACCGGGACCGAGACCGGGGCCGAGACCGGGGCCGAGCGCTGGCTTCTGGCACTCGGGCGCGTTGTCGAAGCCGCTGCGGATGGTACGCCGCGACGCATGCTGGGCGTCAACATCGACGTCACCGAACGCCGACGCGCAGAGCAGGAACGCCGCGCGGCTGCAACAGAACTCGCCCGGAGCGAGGCTCGCTTCCGCGGCATCTTCGATTCGACCTTCCAGTTCATTGGCCTGCTCGCCCTCGACGGCACGCTGCTGGAAGCGAACCGCGCCGCGCTCGACTTTGGCGGGCTTCAGCCGGAGGATGTCGTCGGGCGGCCGTTCTGGCAGGCGGAGTGGTGGACGGCGGCGCCGGATCCCGCAACGCCGGAGCGGCTTCGCGCCGCGCTGGCGGACGCCGCCGCCGGCCGCTTCGTCCACTACGAAGTCGAAGTCCGGGGCGCCGCGGGACGCACCGCGATCATCGACTTCTCCATCCGGCCCGTGCGCGACGCGTTGGGCGACGTCATCTACATGGTGCCGGAGGGGCACGACATCACCGCCCGCCGCGCCGAGGAAGAGGCGCTGCGAACGGCCGAGCAGCGCCTGCGTCAGGCCCAGGACGGGTCCGGGCTGGCCATCTGGGAATACCAGATGGCGACCGGCATCTTTTGGCTCAGCGACGGATACTACGCGCAATGCGGCATTGCTCCGATACCGGCCGTCTATCTCGATCTTGAAGCATGGCTCGGCATTGTTCATCCCGAGGATCGGGATCGCATTCACGAGGCCATGCGGGCCGCGCAGGATACCGGGCGGATGGACGAGGAGTTCCGAATCCGACGCGACGATACCGGCGAATTCCGATGGATTCATTCCCGCTCCGCGCTTGCGCACCGCCCCACCGGGCCGGTGCTGATCGGCACCAATCAGGATGTTACGGAACGCCGGAGCACGCTCGATGCGTTGCGCAGCAGCGAGCAGCGCTTCCGGACGCTTGCAGATGCGTTGCCCGCCTTCGTGTTCGTCACCGATGCCGAAGGCAACTACACCTTCAGCAACTGCTTCTTTCAGGATTTTGTCGGCGGCCCTGCCGAGGCGCTGCTGGGCGACGGCTGGGCCAGCTTCGTGCATCCACACGACATCTCTCAAGTGGTGTCGTGCTGGCGAAAGGCGGTCGCCACGGGGTTTCCCTATAGCCTCGAATACCGCTTCCGCCGCAACGACGGCGCCTGGCGCCGCTTCTTCGTGCGCGCGGTTCCGGACCGCGATGCGGAAGGCCGCATGCTGCGCTGGGTCGGCACTGCCATTGACGTGCATGACCTGCGCCGCGCCGAGACTGCCCGCGGCGAGGCGGAGGAGCGGCTGCGGCTTGCGACCGAAGCGGCCGACCTCGGCGCCTGGAACTGGAACCTGGAGACCGACGCACTCGACGTGACACCGCGCTGCCTCGCGCTCTACGGCCTGCCGGAGGGCGCGTCGCCTGACTGGGACTCGCTGGCCCATGCGGTCCTTCCCGATGATCGCGAGCGCCGCAGCGCCGCCGTCGTCCAGGCGCTGAGAACGCAATCCGACTACGAGCAGGAATACAGGGTCGTCCTGCCCGATGGTTCCACCGCCTGGCGGCGCAGCCTGGGGCGCGTGGCGGTCAGGCCCGATGGCGGGATCCAGGCGCTGCGCGGCGTTGTCTTCGATATCGACCATCAGAAGCGCGCGGAGGTGGCGCTGCGCGAGGATCTCGACCGGCTCGAGGGACGCGTCGCGGAGCGCACCCGCGCCCTGACGAGCGCCGCCGCCGAGCTCGCCGCCGAGATGCTGCGGCGCGACGACATGCAGTCGAGCCTTCTGCAGTCGCAGAAGCTGGAGGCGCTCGGCCACCTCACCGGCGGCGTCGCGCACGACTTCAACAACATCCTGGCGGCCATCCAGGGCGGCTACCGCCTTCTCGCCCGGCAGGTGCGCGAAAACCCGAGGGCACGCGACCTCGTGCGGCAGGGCCTGGAAGCCTCGGAACGTGGTGCGCGGCTGATCGCCCAGCTGATGGCCTTCGCGCGGAAGGAGGAACTGCGGCCTCGGCGGGTGGATATCAGTACGCTGCTTCGCGGTGCGGAGGAATTGATCTGCCAGACCGCGGGCACGCGCGTGCGCTGCGCCTTCGAGATCGAGGAAGGCCTCTGGCCGGTGATCATCGATCCGATCCGGCTGGAAACCGCCCTCATCAACCTCGCGGCGAATGCGCGCGATGCCATGCCGAATGGCGGGGCGCTGACCATTTCGGCACGCAGGTCGGCGGAAGCGGATCTGCCGCCAGGCCTGCGGCGGCAGCGCGGGCACATCTGCATTGCCATCGCGGATACCGGGACGGGCATGGACCCCGAGACGCTGAAACACGCCGCGGAGCCCTTCTTCACGACCAAGCCGCAAGGCAAGGGAACGGGCCTCGGGCTGGCGTCCGCGCACGGCTTTGCCGAGCAATCCGGCGGCACGCTGCGGCTGTTGAGCATGCCGGGCAAGGGTACGACCGTCGAGCTGTTCGTGCCGCGGGCGGACATCGTGCCCGCCGCCCTGCCCGAGGAATTCTTCACGATGCCCGACGGGGAGGCGCTCGACAGGTCGCGACATGGTGACGCCACGATTCTCCTGGTCGACGATGACGATGGCGTACGTCCCGTCACCGCCGATCTGTTGCGGGAACTCGGCTATCGCGTCTTGGAGGCTTCCAGCGCCGAGGCGGCCGAAACGCTGGCCGTTGCGGACGGGAACATCGACATGCTCGTGACGGATGTCGTCATGGCCGGGGCGGGGGGGCCTGTTCTCGCAGCGCGGCTGCGCCGCGAAACCCCCGAATTGCCGGTCATCTACATCACCGGCTTCGGTCGCGGTGCGACGCTTGGCGACACGCCGGTGCTGCTCAAGCCCTTCTCCGAGGCGGCGCTGGCGCGTGCGGTGCTGCATGGGCTTGGCCGGCTCGGAGCGGCTCCGACAAGCCCCGTGGCGGCAGACGCATTCAACGCCGGCCCCGATCGGTTGACGAGCCGGATACGCAGCAACCTGTTGCGCGATCTGCACCGGCGCTGGCTGGCCAGCTGGGCGGCAGCCGGGATGTCGGCCGCCGGGGCCTTCGCCGGCGACGACCTGCCGGACGAGATCCGGGACAACGCGCTTTTGCTCGATGTGCTCGGCGAAGGCCGGTTCCGCTATGCCGCGGTGGGCCGCACGCTTGCGGAACGGCTTGGCCGCTCGCTGGTTGGAGACATCCTGGACGCCGGGCAGGATGGGCTGGTGGCGGAGGTCTTCGGCGATCGGGCCACGGCCGCCTGCCAGCGCTGCATCGAGGGCCGGGGCGTGCACTACGACTATGCACGCTATACGCAGGACGCTGGCCGCCCCGTGCTGTTCGAAAGGCTGCTCCTGCCGCTTTCCGCCGCCGGACGCGACCCGGTGGCGCAGATCTTCGGCGTCGCGCTGTTCACCGATCTTTCCGCCAAGTCCACGGCAGGCGATTTGTGACGCGGCGCGTGCTCCGGCTCAGTCGCGTTCCTGCGGCAGCCGGACGCCGGTGAGCCAGTAGGCAGCAAACTTCCTCATCAGCTCGACGAAGCTGTCGAAGCGCGCTGGCTTGGTGATGAAGGAATTCACCCCGAGCGCATAGGCCAGGGCAATCTGCTTGGGGCTGTCGGAGGTCGAGAGGGCGACCACCGGCAGGTGCCGCAGCAGCGGATGGGCGCGGATCGCGCGAATGGCTTCGTGGCCATTGACCTTCGGCATGTTGATGTCGAGCAGCACGACGGCCGGCCAGGGCGCCACCGCCTCTCCGTCCGCGTAGGCGCCACGGCGGAGCAGGTAGTCCAGCAGTTCCTCTCCATTGTCGACGAATCG
Source organism: Falsiroseomonas sp. E2-1-a4 (assembly GCF_051433165.1). Taxonomy (NCBI): domain Bacteria; kingdom Pseudomonadati; phylum Pseudomonadota; class Alphaproteobacteria; order Acetobacterales; family Roseomonadaceae; genus Falsiroseomonas; species Falsiroseomonas sp. E2-1-a4. The sequence goes on from NZ_JBHMFS010000014.1 coordinate 28,783, forward strand.
CAGTTCCACGCCGACATCCGCTTCGCGGAACACTTCCTCGATGATCAGCCGATCGTGGTGGCTGTCCTCGGCCACCACGATCAGGGGCTTGTCTTGCGGCAATTCCGGCGGAGCCAGCATCACGGCGACCCCACGGGCGGCGTGGGAAGGGTGAAGCGAATGATGGTGCCCTCTCCTGGTCGGCCTTCGGCACTGATGACGCCGCCGTGGCGGTCGATGATCTTGCGGCATATCGCAAGGCCGATGCCGCTGCCGGGATAACGGTCGGCGCCGTGCAGACGCTGGAACGGCTCGAAGATGCGTTCGGAGAAGCGCGGTTCGAAGCCGATCCCGTTGTCGGCCAGGCCGACGCACAGCATCGGTCTTTGCGAAGGCGTGCTTTCGCCGGGCATCGCTGACACCGTGATGGAGATGCGGGGCTTGCGTTCGGGATGGCGGTACTTGATGGCGTTGGACAGCAAGTTCTGCAGCACGCGGCGAAGCTGGCCGGGATCGCAATACAGCAGTGGCAGTTCCTCGTCGGTGGTGATGACGGCTCCTGCCTCGGCGATCGCCGGCGCCAGGTCGCTCTCGACGTCCACCAGGATCTCGCCCAGTGATGTCGGCGCCAGGGGTTGGGCAGAGCGCCCCAGCCGGGAGAACTCCGTCAGGTCGTCGATCAGCATGCGCAGCCGCCGCGACGATGCCTCGATCCCCTCGACCCAGCGGCCGATCCGGGCGCCCTGCGTGGAGGAGCCGCCGCCGACCGCCCGTTCCAGCATGCTGGCAAAGGTCTCGATCTGGCGCAGCGGCTCGCGGATGTCGTGCGCGGCGACATAGGCGAAGGCTTCCAGCTCCTCGTTGCTGCGCGCGAGCTTGACGTTGATGTGCTCGAGCTCCTCGGCCCGTCGAACCAGCACGTCCAGCACGAGGTCGCGCAGCTCACCGGCCGCGACGAGTTCATGCGGCTGCCAGGGTCGCGAACGCCCACTCACCGTCTGCTGCCAGGCTGCGAAGGAACGGCGCGGCGTCAGGCGGTCCGGGCCGTCCGGGGAAAACTGCATCGGCTTGTGCGGATCGCCGCCCCAGGTGACGGTCTGCGCAACCTCGGGGCGGAACCACATCATCATCTGCCGCGGCGGGCGTGAAACAGGAACCGCCAGCACCCCGCTCGCCACGGCCGCGAAGGCGCTGGCCGGCGGGTGCACGAGGCCCAGTCGATCCGTCTCGAAACTGGCCGCCGAACCTTCGCGCCCGGCGAGCCAGGTCGCGAGATCGCGCACGGCAGCCTCCGCCGGCGTGGCGCCGATCAGCGTTGTCGCCTCCGGCGTCACGAGGGCGAATCCGCCTGCCTGCATGAGCGCGAGCATGGCGCCGGCATGGCGGAGGATGGCCTCGCGATGGTCGATGCCGCATGTCGTCTCCTCCAGCACCCGCGCCTGCAACGCGCGCACATCCGCGCTGTGCCGCGCGACGCTGGCTTCCTCGGCGACGGCAAGCTGCCAGGCGAGGACCTGCGCCAGCAGCCGGCAGGCCTGGCGACGCTCGGCGGGGACGTGCAACGGCCGGGCGTGATGGCAGGCGATCAGCCCCCAGAGTTCCCCGCCGCGCATGACCGACACCGACATGGACGCCCCGATACCCATGTTGCTGAGATACTCAAGATGCACGGGCGACACGCTGCGAAGTTGCGCAGAGCTCAGATCGACCGCGCGGCCGGCGCGCGACGCCGCGACCAGCAGCGGCACCGGCACATAGGCGACATCGGGGACGATGCGCGTCGGGTTGCTGCGATACAGCTCCCGGGCCTGCGCCGGGATGTCGGAGGCGGGGAAGTGCAGCCCCAGGAACCCCGGCATATGATCGACCCGGTCCTCGGCGACCACCTCGCCGCTCCAGTCGGCATGGAAGCGGTAGAGCTTCACCCGGTCGAAGCCGGTGAGCAGACGCACTTCGCGCACCGCCTGCGCCCAGAGTGCGGCGGTATCACTCGTCGTCTGCAGACGATCGATCGCGGCCGAAAGCAGGGGGAACAGGTCACCTGCCGCGTCGGGGGCTGGCGGTGCCTTGGCCGGTTCCTCGATCTCGATAATGGCGAGGTCATCCTGGCGATGCATCATCGCGTGATGCATTCGCTGTCCGGGGTCGCCCTGGAACCGCACCGGAACCGGAATGGCGCCCGCCGGTTCGCTCCGGCGCAACGCCGCCAGCACCTGCTCGGTAGTTTGCGGGTGGAACAACGCCGCCATCGGCTGGCCGATCACCGCGGCGGCATCGATCCCCGTCGCCTCTGCCAGGTTGGCGCTGCCTGCGGCGACCAGCATGTCCGCAACCGATAGCGCGATCAGAACGCCATGCGGCTGGATGAGCCCAGGGATGCGAATGGGTTCATTCTCGCACAGGCGCAGATCCGGTGCGGCATCGGCACCGGAGATGGGCGCAGCGGACATCATGGGTCACCCATCAGAAAAGTCTCGAACGCGCCGCATGCTGCCCGCGGTAGCGAGCATGTCATCACGCCATGCCGTGTCCGCGCCGCCCCGAGACCAGCGACCACCCAGGCATAGCGATAGGCCCGGGAAGTCGCACCTCGGACCGCAGACCGGGCAGTGGAGTTGGCTTTCTCAGTTCGCGGTTTGTTCAGCGTAAGCAGCGGGATTTACCATCCGTAGAGTGCGGGGCATTTAATCCATGTCGGGGCCGTAAGACTACGGGTTTGACAGGCCCAACACCGGACCGAGTGGAACATGCCGTCCTGCAGATGAGTAGCATGACGGGTAGAGCGGGAACCACGCTAGCCTCGATGGAAGCCCGGGCCGCGCCGGCTGGCGGATGATGCCGGTACCGGCCGTACGATCCCCACGGCGCCACGCGCGGTCGGACGCCATGGTCCGGCGGGTTCGCAGGCAGGTAAGCAGGGCTGTGTTAGCCAGGTGGGACGATTGCCTTAACCCACGCTCATCGGTATCCATACGAAAAGATAGCGACGGAGCAGTCCATGCCCCTGATCCGCGACCGCAGGGCGGCGGCCCTTGCCCTGGCCATGCTCGCCTGGGCCATGGCCAGCCCGGCCCAGGCCCAGGCCCAGGCCCAGGCCCAGGCCCAGGCCCAGGCCCAGGCCCAGGCCCAGGCGGGGCCGCCACTGATCGCCGGCGCCTCCGACCTGCAATTCGCCCTTGCCGAGATCGCCCAGACGTTCCGCGCCGAGACCGGGCAGGAGCTGCGTCTCTCGCTCGGTTCCTCCGGCAACATCACCCGCCAGATCGAGCAGGGCAGCCCGGTCGAGATGTTCCTCTCGGCCGATGAGGCCTTTGTCTTCCGCCTGGCCGAGGGCGGCCATACCCGCGACCGCGGCGAGCTTTACGCCATCGGCCGCATCGTGCTGTTCACGCCGCCGGGTTCACCGATCCGCACAATGGATGGCATGGCGGGAATCCGTGCCGCGCTCGCCGGCAGTCGCGTTACCCGCTTTGCCATCGCCAACCCGGAACACGCGCCCTATGGCCGTGCCGCACAGGAAGCGCTGCGCGCCTCCGGATTGTGGGAGGGCATCAGCCCGCGCTTGGTCCTGGGCGAGAACGTCTCCCAGGCGGCGCAATTCGCGCTTGCCGGGGGTAGCCAGGGCGGCATCGTGGCCTATTCGCTGGTGCTCGCCCCCGCTTTGCAAGGCCGCGGCACCTACGCGCTGCTGCCCGATACGCTGCACGAACCGCTGCGCCAGCGCATGGTGCTGACACGCCGTGCCGGGCCGGTCGCCACCGCCTTCTACGCCTTCATGCAGCAGCCCGCCGCGCGCGAGATCATGCGCCGCTATGGCTTCGGCCTGCCGGGCGAGTAGGGGCGCCGCGTGGACTGGACAGCCTTCCGCCTCTCGGTCGTCCTGGCGCTCTGGACGCTGGTGCTGCTGGTGCCCTTCGCCATCTGGCTCGGGCGGATCCTGGCCTATCGGCGCTTCGCGGGCCGCGGCTTCGTCGAGGCCGCGGTGGCCCTGCCGCTGGTGCTGCCCCCTACCGTGGTCGGCTTCTACCTGCTGGTGTCCTTCGGCAATCTCTCGCCGCTCGGTCAGGCGTGGCAGGCCGTGTTCGGCCATGGGTTGGCGTTTTCCTTCGAGGGGCTGCTCTTCGCCTCGGTGCTGGTGAACCTGCCCTTCGCGGTGCAGCCCATCCAGAACAGCTTCGCCGCCATCCCCGATCGGATCCGGGAGGCCGGCGCAACCTCGGGCATGGCGCCCTGGCGCGTGTTCCTGCGTATCGAGCTGCCGCTCGCCTGGCCCGGCATTGCCACCGCCGCGGTGCTGACCTTCGCCCATACGCTCGGCGAATTCGGCGTGGTGCTGATGGTGGGCGGCGCAATTCCCGGCGAGACGCAGACCATCGCCATCGCCATCTATGACCGCGTGCAGGCCTTCGATGAGCGGGGTGCAGCGATCATGTCCGCGGTGCTGCTGGGCGTGTCGATCCTGGCGCTGGGCCTGACCAACACCCTCTCCCGCCGCGTCGGCCGGCGCGCCCGGGATGCGTGACGCGGCCGGCACCGGGCTGAGGCTGCGCCTGGCGGCAAAAATCCCGATCCCGCTCGACCTGTCGCTGAGCATCGCGCCGGGGGAACTGCTCGCCCTGGTCGGCCCCTCAGGTGCCGGCAAATCCACCACGCTGCGCTGCATCGCCGGGCTGCATCGCGCCGAGCAGGGCCGCATCGACTGTGCCGGCGCGACCTGGTTCGACCCCCCGACCGGCCAGGACCTGCCGCCGCACCGCCGCCCGGTTGGCTTGGTCTTCCAGGATTACGCGCTGTTTCCGCACATGACCGCCGCGGCCAATGTGCTGGCGGCGATGGGCCATGTGCCCAGGCCGGCGCGCGCGGATCGGGTGCGGGAGCTGTTCGCGATGGTCCATCTCTCGGGCCTCGAGGATCGTCGCCCGGCCGAGCTTTCCGGCGGCCAGCAGCAGCGCGTGGCCGTCGCGCGGGCGCTGGCGCGGGATCCCGCCATCCTGTTGCTGGACGAGCCCTTCTCGGCCGTGGATCGCGCCACCCGCCGGCGTCTTCAGGCCGAGCTGGCGGCGCTGCGCCGCAGCCTCGCCATTCCCATCCTGCTCGTGACGCATGACCTGGAGGAGGCGCTGGCGCTCGCCGACCGCATGGTGGTGATGCATCGCGGCCGCGGCCTGCAGACCGGCACGCCGGCCGAATTGCTGACCCGCCCCGCCAGCGCCGAGGTCGCGCGACTGCTCGACCTGCACAACCTGTTCCAGGGCCGCGTGGAGCGCCATGAGCCCGAGGCCACCTTCCTGCGCTGGGGTGACCGGCTGCTGGAGGTCGCGCCCGCACCCGAGCATCCGCCCGGCGCCCTGGTGGATTGGCTGGTGGCGGGCGCCGGCGTCGTGCTGCATCGCCGCGGCCGGCCCTCCGCCGGGGAGCGTGAGAACCCCGTCCCGGCCCGGGTGCTGGACCTGCTGCCGATGGGGGAGGAGGCGCGCATCACGCTCGATGTTGGTGACGAAGCGCGCGGCACGCTCGGCTTCTCGATGCCGCTGCACGCGGCGCTGCGCAACGGCCTGGCGGCAGGGGAGGGCTGCACCGTTTCCCTGCTGCGCGAGGCGATCCACCTGATGCCGCAGGTGCCACCCGATGACCGGGTCATCCTGGCCGGCCCGGCGCGTGCTTGACGGCACCAATGTGCATCGGCTTGGTGCCGCTGCATTGCCGCCGGGACCCTTGCCGCACCATGCCAAGCGAATCTGCCCAGGCGCTCTGCCTTGCCCATCTGCGGGAAGAAATCCTGTCCGGCCGCCTCGCGCCGGGGAAGCGCATCCGGCCGGAAGTTGTCGCGGCCCGGCTCGGCTTCAGCCGGATGCTGTGCAGGCGGCGCTGAACCAGCTCAATGCCGAAGGCCTGGTCACCCTGCGCACTCATCGCGGCGCCACCGTCACCCGCCAGGACGCCGCCGAACTTGCCGAGATCTTCGAGATGCGCGGCGTGCGGAACGCCTGGTGATCGCCCATGTCAATGCCAACGCCGTTCCGCTGCTCGGCCAGGCCGCGCCGGGCCGCATGCGTGGCCGACACGCGACACGCTGAACCAGGCCGGCCGCTGACGGCACGAGGGGCGTATCGCCGCGCTGCTGCGGCCTGGCGGATTTCTGCGCCGCGCCAGCCTGCTACGCGCCCATTACATGAGCGATACAATAAGCAGGTACAGCAGGATGAACAGCGGCGGAATACCGAGGAAGCCATCGCCGAACAGGAACAGCTTCAGGAAGAAGAACAGGAACGCACCGTAGAGCGAGACGGCGAAGGGCAGCAGGAAGCCCGGTGACAGCGGTGACACAAGCGCCAGCAACGGGTCCGTGATCCGGCGCAGCACGACGAAGAAGGCGATGTCGCGATCCACGCCGATGGCGAATTCCAGCACCCCGCGCGAGAAAAGCAGCGCCGTGATGGCGGTCAGCGCATAGGTGCCGCCGAGGTAGACGGCCACGATGGGGGGCGCGCCGCCGAGGAGGAAGGTGCCCACCGCCATGACATAGGCGAGCGCAACGTAGAAAAGTCCGCGAAGAGCGGAAGCCTGCATCGGGAAGACCGTTCCAGAAAGGGGCAGCGGCGCGGAAGGCTCCGCGCCGGAAGCCGGGTGCGCCAGTGGCCTGGCGCACCCGTTCAGCGAAGCCGCGTCAGTGCGTCTGCACCATCATGTTGCCGCCCTTCGGCAACCGCAGCCGGTCCACGAAGTCCTGCATTTCCGGACTCGGCGGAGGTGTCATCAACGAGACCACGATGGTCACGATGAAGGCCACCGGCACGCCGAAGATGCCCGAGGAGATGGCCGCGACGCCGAACCAGCTGATCTCGTCGCCGCTGCGTGGCGCCATGTCCATGCCGTACACGTTGCCGACGAGATAGAACATCGTCACGCAGAAGCCCGCCGCCATACCGAGGATGGCGCCGAGATTGGTCGTGCGTTTCCACCAGACCCCCAGCACCAGCGGCGCGAACAGCCCCGCCGCGGCGATGGAGAAGGCCCAGGCCACCATGGAAAGGATGTCCGATGGCTGGGTTCGCGCCAGCAGCGCCGCCGCGATGGCGACGATGACCAGCAGGATTTTCGCCACCAGCAGCCGGCGCTTCGTGTCGGCCTTGGGGTCGATCATCTTGTAGTAGACGTCATGGCTGAGGGCATTGGCGATGGCGAGCAGCAAGCCATCGGCCGTGGACAGCGCCGCCGCGAAGCCACCCGCACCCACCAGGCCCACCACCCAGATCGGCATGCCCGCGATTGAGGGCGTGGACAGCACGATCATGTCGTTGTTCAGGCGCAGCTCACTATAAGGGAAGCCGGCGACGTGGCCGCGCGCCTCGCACGCCGTCTGGATGGCCATCACCGACTCCGCCTTCACCCCGCAGATGGTGACGAGCTGGTGCCCCTGGATGGAACCCCATTCCAGCATCCAGGCCGGGATGGCGGTGAAGGCCAGGCGGAAGTTCTCGGCCTCGACGAACAGCCCCATCACGTTGAACTTCGAGAACGCCGCATAGGCGGGCGCCGTGAAGTACAGCAGGAAGATGAAGAACAGCGACCAGCCGACCGACTTACGCGCCTCACGCACGGTGGGCGTGGTGAAGAAGCGCATCAGGATGTGCGGCAGCGATGCGGTGCCGACCATCAGGCAGAAGATCAGGAAGAAGAAGTCGCGCGGGCTGTAGCTCTGGAACGGGGCCACATGGGTGCGCGCCACGTTCAGGATGCGCTCATACTCCGCGATCTGCGTCAGCGCGCCGCCATAGGTCAGCTGCGGGATCGGGATGCCGAACTGCACGGTAGACATCCAGATGGCCGGCAGCAGGTAGGCCACGATCAGCACGATGTACTGCGCCACCTGCGTCCAGGTCACCGCCTTCATGCCGCCCAGCATCGAGCAGACCAGGATGCCCGCCAGCCCCGCGAACACCGCCCAACGGAAATCAATGCCGAGGAACTGCGACGCGATGATGCCGGACGCATAGACCTGCGCCGTGATGTAGGTGAAGGAGCACGCGAACAGCACGACGATGCCGACCAGGCGCGCCGCGTTGCCGCCATAGCGGGTGCCCAGGAAGTCCGGCACGGTATAGGCGCCGAACTTGCGGAGGTAGGGCGCGAGCAGCACCGCAACCAGCACATAGCCGCCGGTCCAGCCCAGCACGAAGGCCAGCCCGTCATAGCCCAGCACGAACAGCGTGCCGGCCATGCCGACGAAGCTGGCGCCGGACATCCAGTCCGCGCCGGTGGCCATGCCGTTGTAGACGGCCGGCACGGACCGCCCGGCGACGTAGTATTCCGAGACCTGCGCCGTCCGGGACATGATGCCGATGAAGGCATAGATGCCGATCGTCGCGGCCATGTAGGCCCACAGGATGAAGCGGTCCGGTATGCCGACCATGGACGCAATGGCCATGAGCAGCACGAAGGCGGCGAACCCACCGACATAAATGCCGTAGATTTTCCCCAGGTTGTCGGTGAAATCACCCTTCATGGATAATGCCATCGGTGATCCCCCCTAATCTTCGGCGACGTTGAACTCTTCGTCGATCTGATTTTGCCGGTGTGAGAACCAGAAAATCTGAATGACGAAGACGATCAGGGAGCCCTGCGCGGCCATGTAGAAGCCAAGCGGGAAGCCGGCGATGACAACGCCGTTCAGAACCGTGACGAACATGTGGATGAAGAAGCTGAACACGACCCAGATGCCGAGCGAGATCCACATCAGGTTGCGGGTCTTTGCCCAGTGGGCTTCAGCCACTTCGACAGCGATCTTTTCTGTCAAGATTTGCTCCTCCCATTCCCAGTTGAGGGGAAAGACGAGCATGGCTGTCGTGTCCGGCCCTGCTCCACGTGGACTCGCCCCCAGGTTCCGATCAGCGCAACATCCTCTGCCTGCACCGGGGTTAGAATTTTTCGTTCCGCACGGTGCGTGGTGACCGATTGCTGCGCAAAATTATGGTTGCGCACCAGTAAAAGACTGTCAAACCTAATCTGGAAAATCCGGACGGTCGGATTTGGTGGCCGCGAATGGTGCCGCGCGGCCTGGAGGCAAACCGAGGATATCATGCTGGAATTCCCCGTGCGCGAATGGATCGGCACACTCCTCGGCGGCCGCCGCAGCGCCGATTGGCCGGCGGCGGTGGAGGCGATTCGCGCCGGCGCGGCCTATCTGGCGCAGGGCGCCAGCTATTCCTATCTGCGCGCCCGCACCCTGCTGGCTGGCCCGCGCCTATTCAGCGACCAGGATTTCGGACACGCGCTGACCATCTGTAAATGGGAAGGCTTCGGCGTTGCCGCGCAGGATCTCATCCTGATCCTGGAATCGGATCTGCGGCACCTGCTGCCGCCCGACCCTCAGGCCCGCGCCCGCGGCCTGGCCGCGCTGTATCGCGAGGTGCTGGACAGCGAGGCCCTGCCCGAACACCGCGCCGATTGCGGCTGGGCCGACCTGATGGTGGAATTCGACGCGCGCCTTGATGTGTACCTGTCCCGCACGCCGCTGAAGCCCGACGCCATTTCCATCGCCACCGCGCTGCGCCTGTTGCAGCACGCCCCGATCGAGGACAGCGTGCGCAAGGCCGACCAGATGATGGTCGTGAACAACGTCGCCTTCCGGTTCATCGAGTACCAGGCGAAGCTGCGCCGCATGCTGGACCTGCCGGCCTTCGCCGCCCAGCTTTCCGCCCGCATGGTCCCGCCGGGGTGACGGGCCCCGCCACGCCGTTGATCGCGCTGGGGGTCGTGGTGCTGGACACCGAGACCACCGGCCTCGATGTGCGGCAGGACCGCATCGTGCAGATCGGCGCGGTACGGATGCAGGGCGCCGATCTGGCCGAGGCGCCCCCCTTCAACCGGCTGGTGAATCCGGGCCGCCCCATCCCGCCCATCGCCAGCCGCGTGCACGGGCTCGCCGACGCCGATGTCGCGGAGCAGCCCAGCCTGGCCGCCATCCTCCCCGAATTCCTGGCCTATGCCGGGCAGGCGGTGGTGGTGGGCCATTCCATCCATTTCGACCTGGCGGTGCTGCGGCACGAGGCGCAGCGCCACGGCCTGGCCTGGCGCGAGCCGCGCGTGCTGGATGTGGCGCTGCTGGCGGCGGGGCTGGACCGCGGTCTGGTGGACACCTCGCTGGACAGCCTGGCGCTCAGCCTTGGCGTGGTGGTCACGGGCCGGCATACCGCCTGGGGCGACGCGCAGGCCACCGCGCGCATCTACGCAGCCCTGCTGCCGCGGCTGCAGGCGGCCGGTATCCGCACCCTGGGCGAGGCCGAGACGCTCAGCCGCCGCGCCACGGACCTCATCGCCCGGCAGGAACAGGCCGGCTGGTTCGACCGCCCCGCCGGCGCCGGCCGGCCCGACTTCGCACTCGCGGCACTGCGCGTGGGCGGCCAGCGCGCCACCGACAGCTTCCTGTACCGCCAGCGGCTGGTTGATGTGATGTCGAGCCCCATCATCGCCATCGCCGCCACGGAAAGCGTGCATGCGGCAGCCCGGCTCATGCATGCGCGCGGCATCGGCAGCGTGTTCGTGGAAACGCCGGAGGGGCACGGCCTGGTCACCGAGCGCGACATCCTGCGCGCCATGGCGGAATGCGGCGCGGAGGCCGCCACCGCGCCGGTGGGTGGATTCATGAGCCGGCCGGTCATCGCGGCGCCGGCCGAGACCTTCCTCTACCGCGCGCTCGGCCTGATGGCGCGGCGCAACCTGCGCTACCTCGGCGTGACGGAGGGCGGACGACTGACGGGCATCTTCACCCTCCGCACCCTGCTGCGCGAACGCGCGCTGGCCACACTCACGGTCGGCGACGAGATCGCCACCGCGACGCGCCCCGCCGAGCTGGCCCGCGTGCAGGCGGCGCTGCCCGGCCTTGCCGCCGGGCTGCTGGCCGATGGGCTGGAGGCGCGCGCCGTGGCCGCCATCATCGCCGCCGAGGCCCGCGCCATGACCGCCCGCGCAGCAGAACTGGCGGAAGCCGAACTCGGCCCGCCGCCCGCCGACTACGCACTTCTGGTGCTGGGCTCCGGCGGACGTGGCGAGAGCCTGCTGGCGCCGGACCAGGACAATGCGCTGGTCATCGCCGATGGCTATGCCGGCGACCTCGACTCGGCGGAGGACTGGTTCACCCGCCTCGCCCTGCGGGTGAACGACATCCTGGACCAGGCGGGCATTCCGCTGTGCAAGGGCGGCGTGATGGCGCGCAACCGGCCCTGGCGCCGGCGCCTGTCTGAATGGCGCGGGCAATTGGCCGAATGGGCGCGGCGGCCGGAGCCGGCGGCGATGCTGAACCTCGACATCTTCTACGATTTCACGCCGGCCCATGCCTCATCCGGCGACGGGGCGGCGCTGGCCGCCGCGCTGCGCGAGACGGCGACCGAGACGGCGCGCGGCGCCCCGGCCCTGCTGCGCGCCATGGGTGAGGCGGCCGGCAGCCACGCCGCGCCGCTCGGGATGTTCGGGCGGATCCGCAAGGATGAGGCGGGGCGGGTGGATCTGAAATCCGGCGCGTTGCTACCCATCACGTCCGGCGCGCGGGTCATCGCGTTGCGCCACGGCGTGACGGCGCTGTCCACGCCGGAGCGCCTGGTGCAGGCTGCCGCCCGCGCCGGCCGCGGCGAGACGGATGCGGCACTGCTGGCCGATGTGCAGGGCTTCCTGCTGCGCCTGGTGCTGGCGCAGCAGATCGCGGACCTGGAGGCCGGCATCCGGCCCAGCAACCGCGTCGAGGTGGCACGCCTCAGCCGCCAGGACCAGGAAAGCCTGAAGGACGCGCTGGGCCGCATCGAGCTGATCCGCGAGATGCTGCGCGACCTGCTGCAGGGGATGTAATACCGAACCCCGTTGCTCAGAACCTGCGGCCGGCGACGCCGGCCGAGCGGCCGAATGGCCGCCGCCGCAAGTGCGGCGAGCCAAGCAAAGCGCGGCGCCTGAGGGCAGATCGGTCACGATCTGCGGGATTTGGTACAACCCTCGGTCCGCGGCGCCTCACCCCCGGCTGCGCGCCGCCCAGAACATCAGCCACTTGGCCGGCCAGGCCCAGGCGATGCCGGCGATGATGAAATAGGCAAGCTGCACCAGCCAATGCAGCTTCAGCACGTGGTCGGCCAGCGCCACCACGGCCATCACATACAGCAGGAATCCGAGGAGGCCGCCCAGCAGGGCGAGTGTGGTACGCGACATGAACCGCATGTGGCCCAGCCTGCCGCATCCGCCAAGCCCCCGGCAGGCCGGGTCTTCCGCGCCGCAGGCGGGCAAGGTTGCGGCACCGGCCCGCGCCGGCGTAGCTTCCGCCGGCGCGGCAGCGCGGCCCGGCCCGCAGGGTGGCCCGGCACAGCGCGCCGCGGCAGGAGCACGCGACCCGTAGCATGGCCGATCCCAATCCCGACCGCCTCGCCGTCGATCCCAGCATCGACCTCAAGGACCATATCCGCGGCATCCCGGATTTCCCGAAGCCCGGCATCCTGTTCTACGACATCTCCACCCTGCTGCGGCACGGCGCCGCTTGGCGCACCGCCATGGCGCGGATGGCGGATGTGATCCGCCCGCACAAGCCGGACATGCTGGCCGGCATCGAAAGCCGTGGCTTCCTGGTGGCGGCACCGCTGGCGCTGGAACTGGGGCTCGGCTTCGTCATGCTGCGCAAGCCGCGCAAGCTGCCGGGCCTGACCATCGGTCTCAACTACGCGCTGGAATACGGCACGGACCGCATCGAGATGCAGGCGGATGCCGTGCAGAAGGGCAGCCGCGTGGTGGTGCTGGATGATCTGCTGGCCACCGGCGGCACGCTCGCCGCCGGCATTTCGCTGCTGCGCCAGGCCGGCGCGGAGGTGCCCTGCGCGGCCACGCTGATCGAGTTGACCTTCCTCGGCGGTCGCGCACGCATCGACGTGCCCTTCGAATCGCTGCTGCGCTACGACAGCTAGGCCGACGGTATTGCCACGTTTCTGCCCCAATCGGGCGGCTAGGTGAGCGTCGAAATGGACGCCGCAGGGATGGGAAACTTCCGCCCGACCCGCCGGGCAGCCGGCCGACTGCTGTCGGCCACGGCGCTCGCGGCCTTGGCATGGCCGCGTGCCGGCCGTGCCGCAACCACCGGCCTGGTGCCCGAATCCGCCACCGTTCTGGCGCCGGGGCCGGATGGCGGCACGGCGGAACTGCTGGCCACGCGCGCCGCCGCTGCGCTGGCGCGCGGCCTGGTGCGGGCGGCGGCGCTGCGGGTTTCGGTGCTGGGCGGGCCGGATGGCATCACCGCCGCCAACCGCTTCGCCTCCGCAACCTTGCGCGACGGACCGCTGCTGCTGCTGCTGCCCGGACTCGCGGTGCAGGCGCAGTTGGTGGGCGACACCAGGGCCCGGTACGAGCCGCGCCACTGGCCCGGAATCTGCGGCAGCGTGCAGCCCAGCCTGCTGGCGCTGCGCCCGGGCGCGCCGCTGAACGCGCCGCTGCGAATTGCCGTGCCTTCCGCCGCGGCGCCGGAGGTGGCGGCGCTGCTGGCGCTGGATCTGCTCGGCCGCGCCAATGTGCCGGTATTCTGCCCCCCCGCCGACAGCACCCGCCGCCATGCGGCGACGGAGGCTGCGGTGGGCCAGGGGGCGGCGGATGGGCTGGTGCTGTCCGGCACAATGGCGGAAGCGCGGGCCGCCGAGCTCGGCCTCATCCCGGTCTTCGCCTTCGACGGCGCGGGGAATGCGCGGGACCTGTCCCTGCCGAACGTGCCCGCGCTCGGCGAATTGATGCCGAACCCGGCGCATCCGGAATTGCTCACCGCCGCCCGCGCCGCCGCGGCGGCGTTGCGCGGCCGGGCGCTGCTGGTGCTGCCGGCGTTGACCCCGGCCGATGTCGTCGCGCTGTGGCGCGGTGCCGCGCGCAGCTGGCCGGAGGAAGCGCCGGATGCGCCCGAAGCCGGCACCCGCCGAATCGGGCCGGGCGAGACGACGCTGCTGCTCGGCACGCTGTGCCCGCCGCCGGATGTCGCGCTGGCCTACCGGCTGTGGCTGCTGCGGCGGCTGAACTACCGGTCGAGCTGAACCGCCCTACTTATCCAGCCCCAGCCGCTCCGCCACCTTCCAGACCGGGCCGACCAGCAGGTTGCACACCACGGTGCGGACCAGGTGGAAGCCCAGCACCAGCGGCACCGCCAGATCCAGCGCCTTGGCGGTGATGGTCATCTCGGGCATGCCGCCCGGCGCCATGCCCAGCACGGAAGCTGCCGGCGGCAGGCCGGAGATCAGCCCGAGGCCGATGCCGAGCGCCGCCATCAGCGCCGACAAAATCAGGGTCGATCCCACCGAGGCCAGCGCCAGGCGGCGGGAGGCCAGCAGGAAGCGCTTGCTCATCCGCTGCCCGAGCCCGGCCCCCATGCCGACCTGCGCCGCATCGATCATCCAGAGCGGCACGCCGGAGGGCAGCATTTCGAAGGCCGAGAGCACGATCACCAGCGCGCAGGGACCGAGCATCCAGGGATTCGCCAGGTTCAGCATGCGGATCACCAGCGCCACGCCCAGCCCCGCCGCAATCAGCAGCGCCAGTCCGGCCAGGTCCACCGGCGGCCGCTCGGCGAAGAAGGCGCCGGCGCCGCCGCGCGGGGCGAGCCAGGTGATCAGCGGCGGGAAGATTACCACCACCACCATCACGCGGATGGTCTGCGCCAGCGTCACCGCCGGCACCGAAACCCCGTAGCGCTGCGCCAGCACCGCCATGACGATGACCCCGCCCGGCACGGCGGAAAAATAGCCGGTGCGCGCATCCGTCCCGGCCATGCGGGCGAAGAAGCGCGCCACCAGCGCGCCGACGATGATGCTGACCACCGCCGCCACCAGCAGCCAGGGCAGAGCGGTGGCGAGTGCGGCCAGCACCGGCGTGGTGAAGGTCTGCCCCAGGCCGAGGCCGAGGCAGAGCAGCGCGATGGGCCGCACCGGCGCCGCCACCACCGCGCGATCATTCCAGGCCAGCGCCCCGGTGGCCGCCATGGCGCCCAGCATCCAGGGCAGCGGAATATCTAGCAGCCAAGCGATCGCGCCGCCCCCCGTCGCCACCAGGGCGGTCAGCAGATGTGCGAACAGGGGCGGGGAGGGGGAGGAGGTGCTCGTCACGGTACCGCCATCTTGTGCACCACAGCATCGGCCCGCCTGCCGCCGGGGTCAAACTAGGCCGGGGAAGGTTCCAGCACCCTCCGATTCACGCTTCCTTAACAAGCGTCACGCTAGATGAGGCGTTGTCTCATATTTTCGTGGGAGTCCCTTCATGCTCAGCGCCACCCAACCCGTCGCGGCGGCGCGCACTGCGACCGAGTCGCTGCGCAGCCCGCCCACGTCCAGCCCGCCGGCCGCCGGCACACCCGCCAGCCCGCCGCCCGCCGCGCCGGCGCCTTCGAGCCAGCTTCGCATCGACACGTCGCTGAGCCTGGTGGTGCTGGAGTTTCGCGCACCGGATGGGGAGCTTCGCCAATCCATCCCGACCCCGCGGGAGATTGACGCCTATCGCAAACCCGCCGCTGCCCTCCTCGGACCCCAAGGTCGATGTCAGCGGCTGAGGCGCCTTTGCTGCCAGGCTGCTGTTGGACGGATGTACGGCGTCAGGCCCGCAGGGAAATACCGCTACCGACCAGGCTATCGAGCGAGGCACCGTCACGGCCGCTGAACAGCGACAGGATCGGGTTGCTCGCGGTTTGCGAGGGGGCCGCAAGCGCCAGGTAGCGCTGCGCCAGCTTGACCACCTCCTGCGGATCCTTCAGCGCATCCAGATCGACCCGCGCCGTCAGGAGCCGCTTCTGCTGCTCGAATTCCAGCACGCCGAAACTATCGGGCAGGCCCAGCGCGCCGCGCATCACCGCGGTCATCGCCTTGTCGGTCATCAGCTCCGCGATGGTATTGATCTTCTCCGCGTTGCGGATGAAGTACAGCGCCTCCCGCAGCCCGGCATTGCCATCGCCCATCGCCTTCTCGTAGCGATTGGTCATCGCATCGGCTGCCAGCCGGTCGAGCAGCGCCCCATCCTCGAAGGGGCTCCGCACCTCCAGCGCCGCCGCCGCCGCCTCCTGCGCCGCGGTGGGCGGGCCGGCGCTGCCGAGTGCGCGAAGCTGCGTCGTGCTCAGCGCCGCGCGCTGCGTCTCGTTCAGCGCACGCACCTGGCTGCCGGAGAAGGCGGCGAGCTGATCCGTGCCCAGCGCCGCGAGCTGGTCGTTGCCCAGCGCCGCGATCTGCGTCGTGTTCAGCGCACGCAACTGCGCCACGCCCAGCCCGGCGAAAGCGGAGGCATCGATGGCGGCAAGCTGATCCGTCCGCATCCCCGCAACCTGCGAAGGCCGCAGCGCCGCAACCTGTGCCACGTCCAGCGCGGCCACATCCTGCACATCCAGCGCCGCGATCTCGCTGCTGCCGATGGCGCGGATCTGCGCCGCATCCAGCACCCGCACCTGTGCCGTGGTCAGCGCCTGCACCTGGCCCGCATCCAGCCCGGCCATGCGGGCGAGCGAGATTTCGCCCACCGCCGTGGTGGACAGCGCGGCGATCTGCGTGGGCGTCTGGGTCGAGGCCTCGCGCCCCGCAAAGGCCCGGGCCAGTTCGCGCCAGCGCCGGTCGGTCAGCCGGTTGGCCAGGCTGCCCTCCGCTGCGGGGTCTTCGGTCAGGATTTTCTGGAGGATGCCGCGCTTGTCGATCTCACCCTCAAGCTGAAACGCCTCCAGCACCACCTGAAGGGTGCGGCGATCCTTCAGCAAGGATTCCACCGTATCGTGCTGAGTCGCGGCCTCGCGGAAGCGGGTCATCGCCGCTTCATTGTCGCGCCGCGCGGCGAAGCGCGCCTGCAGATTGCCCCCCTCGCGCTGGGCGACGGCCAAAGCGGTCAGCGCGCCGAGGCCGGGCAGCATGTCAGGCGACCCGGGCGGCGAAAGGCGGCGCCGCGGTGGCCAGCGGGGCGGGAAGGCCGCGCTGCGCCTCCAGCGCTTCGATCATGTCGCGATGCAGCGCCATAAGTGGCTCCAGGCTGCCACCATCATCCAGCCGCAGCCCGGTTTCCTTCTGCGCCCAGAAGCCGAGCGAGATCAGCCGCCCGCGCAAATCCTCCGGCAGTTGGTTGCCGGGTGAGACGAGATCGGTGATCAGGATCGACCACAGCCGATGCGCCTTCTCCAGCGCCACGGCGCGGGTGAGTGTGTCGGTCGCCGCCGCCATCAGCCCGTTGACGTAGCGGAAGGCGCGCAATTCGATTTCGCGCGGAGAGGCGACGGCGTTCTGGGTTGCGGCATAGCGCGAGACGCTCATGAGTCCTCCGGCGCGGAAAAGGGCGCAGGCGCCCTGGCGTCACCGCCAGGGCGCCCGCATCAGGCTTATCGGAACAGGCTGAGCAGCGACTGGCTCTGCTGGTTGGCGATCGACAGCGACTGCGTCGCCAACTGCTGCTTGGTCTGCAGGCTGGTCAGCCGCGCGCTTTCCTCGGCGAGGTCGGCATCGACCAGCGAGCCGAGGCCTTCCTTGATCGAGTCGTTCAGCTGCGAGGTGAAGTTCTGCAGCCCCTCGACCTGGCGCAGATTCGCACCGAGGTTGGACAGCCGCGTGCCCATCAGGTCAATGGCGCCGGCCACCGCGGCAATCGCCTCCGTACCACCCGGCACCACGCCCGCGGTGGCGCCGGTGATCGAGGTGGTCAGCGCCGTCGAGGCACCGCTGATGATCAGCTCACCGGCGCTGCTGAGTGAGGCGTTGACGCCGTTCTCCTGCATCGTGTTGATCAGCTTCGAGACCATCGTCAGCGGGCTGTCGGCGGCCGTGAACTGCACGTCATAGACATCGGTCGTCGCGTTCGGCTGCGCCGTCAACGTCGCGGAGCCGTCATTGAATTCGAAGATCTTGGTGCGGCCGCCGATGGTGACCGACAGATTCTCGCCCAGCGCCGGCGCCAGCGTGGCACCGAAATCCAGCTTGCGCGCGCCGGTCGATGCGGTGAGGCCCGCGATGCCGAGGCCGGCGGAGGTGCTGTTGGTGCCGGTGATGGCGGTGGCGGTGCCGCTGATGTCGCGCACCACGTTCAGGTTGGTGCCATCCACGCCCGGCACGCCGGCCACACCCGCGGTCAGCAGGTTGACGCCGTTGAAGGTCGCGGTGCGGGCGTAGGCATCGATGTTCTCGAGCGCATTGGTGATCTGGTTGTTGATCTGCGCGACATCCAGGCCCTGCTGCTGGCCCTGCGTCACCGTCTGCCGCAGCGTCGCCAGCTCGTTGGAGATGTTGGTCGCCGCGTCGCGTGCCACGGTCAACGCCGATTTGCCGAAGGCCAGGCTGTCCTTCACCGCGGACATGCCCTTCAGGTCGGCGCGCATGCTCTGCGAGATCGAGAACACGGCCGGATCGTCATTCGCCTTGCTGATGCGCAGGCTGGTCTCGATCCGCTGCTGGGTCTTGCCCATGTCCTGGCTGATCGTGCTGAGCGAGCGGACGGCCGCCATGGCGGCGATGTTGGTGTTGACGGAGGACATGGTCCCCATCTCCTTTGAAAGGCGTTCCGCAAGCGGGGCGGCATTTTGCCTCCCACTCGCGGGACCGGCCGGGCCAAGTCGCCCGTCCGGCTAAAGGTCCGAAGCTTGTGGACCTGCAGTGGCATCCTGCCTCCGGCGGCATGAACGGGTGGTAAAGCCCGGCGCCAAAGGGGCAGGAAATTCGTGAAACCTCAGTCCAGATGCGGGCGCGTCGCCGCCTGCGCAGCGGCTGCCGCGGCAAGCCCCACCAGCGGCGCGGGCAGACCGGTCTGCACGTCCAGCCCCAGCACCGTCGCCTCGTGCCGCATCACATGCCGCACCAGGCGCAGCGCCTGGTACCATTCATCCTGCTCGGCGAGCGCCAGCGAACGCTCCAGCAACTGCCGCGCCATGTCGGAGGTGGTGGCCTCCTGGAACTCGGCCACCAGGCGGTGCGCGTCGGCCATCGCCGCCTCACGCTCCTCCTCCGGGCCGACATAGGCGCATTGCAGCGCGAAATAGATTCGGCGCGAAGGCGTGTTCGCCCCCTCGGGCGACATCACCTGCTTGCCGAACAGAAAGCGCGCCTTCGCTACCAACTCGACCCGCGTGCGGCTGCGAAAGCGCAGCGAAGCGCCGTTCACAACCATCAACTCGCCGGCACGCATTTCGAGCACCAACGTGGACATGCGACTCTCCCAAGTCTGTCGGCATGGCGGCGGGGGTAGCAATTCCGCCATTCCGGGGTGCCGGCGAATGCCGGCCTTCGCGAATTCTTCGCCACCACGCGGCCTGCGCCGCGGTCTCGATCCTACGAGGATGCGTGGTGCGGCCCCGTCCCATTCTGGTCCACACCACGCCCCTGCATCATGGTGCATCGGCATTAACCAGGGTTGAAGGCCGGGGGTTGAAGAGCTTGGCGGGACGCCATCAGCGCAGCAGCGCCGTGAGCGATAGCCGCGACAGCATGCTGGTCACCTCATAGGAGGCCTCCAGTCGCATTTTGAGCTGGCTCATCTCGGCCGCGGCCTGTGCCAGATCCACTTCCTCAACGGCGCCGAGCTGCGCCCGCAGCGCCACCAGCGTGTCCTTGTGCGCGGAGCGTATGGCGCCGATCCGCTGTTCGGCCGCGCCCAGCATGCCCTGTTCATTCGCCAGGCTGGTTGCCGCGGCACCCATCGCGGTGACGACGCCATCCATCAGATCGGCCCAGCCCTGGTCCGTCGCCGCCACCGCGGGTGTCGCGGCGGCCATCACCGACAGGTTGCGCAGCAATTCGCGACCCCAGCTTGTAGCCACCGCCCCATCCTGGCTGCGGTTGGCGAAGACGCCGACCTGCACGCGTTCGCCATCCGCCACCTGCACCGCGCGCTGCGCCTCCGTGGTTCCGGGACCCTCCAGGAAGGCGGAGAAGGGCGTGGTGGCGGCGCCGGTTGCCGCCGTCACGCTATCCGCCAGCACGGCCGCGGCGTTGGCCGGATCCAGCGTGGCGACGGCGGCGGCGATGGCGGTGGCCATCGGACCGGTTCGCACAGTCTCGGCATCCGGCACGGGCGGCGCGTTCACGTCCGAGCCGCTGAACAGGTATTCGCCGCCATGGCGCGTATTCAGCAGCGCCGCCACCTCCTCCAGCGCGGCGGAGGCGGTGCGCGCCAGGCCTTCGGCGCCGGTGGCGGCCATGGTCTTGGCGCGCAGCGCCTCCGACCCCATCGTCGCCGCAATCTCCTGCAGGCGGGACAGCACGGTCTGCGTCGCATCGGCGCGGGCCAGCGCGCGATCGGCGGCGTTGGCATAGGCCTCGCGCCGCGCTACCTCGCCGCGAAGGTCGATGGCACGCCGCGCCTCCGGCCGCAGGTCGCCGAAGACCTGCGCCTTTTGCCCGGTGGAAACCTGGCGGGAGGCGGTATCCAGGCGCAGCCGCAGCGCCGCCTGGTCCACCGCGAGATTGCCGATGCTGCCGATGATGGACATGGCCTGGCCTCCCCTGGTCAGCGGACCGCGTTGAAGAGCGAATCCCACATCGCCTGGATGGTGGAAATCACCCGCGCATTGACGCCGTAGGCGGTCTGCAACTGCACCATCGCGGCGACCTCCGCATCGACATCCACGCCGGACCGCGCATTCATCCGGCTGGTCAGCAATTCACCCAGGCTGGTCGCGCGGCCCACGGCCTCCGTCGCCGCGGCACGGGCGCCGGTCTGCTCGGCGACCAGCGCCGCACCGTAGCCCGCCAGCGTCCGCAGCCCCGACAGCGGGGAGGACAAGGTACCATCCGGCCCCAGCCCGCCGGTCGCGAAGCCCGGCTGCGCCACGCCTGTGGCCTGTTCCGCACCGAAGCTGAAATCCAGCACGCGGTTCAGCAGCGTCGCGAAGCCGGCCGGGCCGGTGGGCGGGTTGGTGGTGAAGGCGCTGGGGCCGGCCGGGTCGCCCACCACATCATGCGTGCCGTCGCGCAGCAGCGCAGGGTCGTTGACCACGGCCGCATTCACCCGGATGGCGCCGGCGAAGCCGACCATGGCGCTGCCGGCATAGGGCAGGGTGGGATCGGGCACGGTGCCGCCGGCATCCGTGAACAACCGCAGCCCCTGCGATTCCAACCGGTGGGAAATCTGGGACGCCGCCACATCCAGCTCCGCCTGCATCCGCGGCAGCGTCGCGTCGCGCAGCTCCGCCGCGGCGCCCATGCGCCCGCCGGCCAATTGCCGCGTGACGTCGCGGTTGTTCAGCATCACGCCCGGCAGCGTGCCGGCGCCGCCATGGAAGGCGCCGGTGCCAACCGTCGCATCGGCCAGCGAGAAGGGCGTGCTGCCCTGCACCAGCGGCAGCACGATGCCGCCGCGCGCCACCAGCGTGACATCGCCTGCGCTGCCGCGGATCACGGACAGGTCGAGCGAGCCGGCCAGCGCGCCGATGGCCAAATCGCGCTCATCCTCCAGCGCGGCGACGCTGCGGCCGGCGGCGAGTTCGTGCTTGATCACGCTGTTCAACCGCGCCACGTCGGACAGGCCAGCATTCACCGCCGCCACTTCCGCCCGCAGCGCATCATGCGCGCCCTGCCGCGCGACGCCGATCGCGTCCGAGACCTGGTTGAGCCGGCCGGCCAGCGTGTGCGCCTCCGTCACCACCGCGCTGCGGCGCACCGCATCGGCCGGCGCCTCGCGCAATTCGATGAAGGCGGACTGGAGGCTGCTGACCAGCCCGCCCAGGCTGTCGCCCAGCTCCGGCGTGCCATGCGCCGCCTCCACCCCACCGAGCAGGCGTTCGCGCAGCCCGGCCGCCGCCGCATCACCGCCGGCGCGTTGCAGCGCCGCCTGCACGGCGAGGTCCACATCGCGCGTGATGACATTCGCCCGCACGCCCTGCCCGGCGCCGGCAATGGTCAGCGCATTGCCCTCCAGCGATTTGCGGGTGTGGCCCACGGTGCCGGCATTGGCGATGTCATCCGCCGCCCGCGCCATCTGGCGGTCCAGCAGGCGCAGCCCGCTGGTGGCGACGGAGAGCGCGAGGTCGAGGCTCATGCCAAATGCCGCGGATCGTGACCAATCCGCGCCTCAGGCGCCGGCGCTTTGCCTGGCTCGCCGCACACGCGGCGGGCCGCATTCGCGGCCTCGGCCGGCGTCGTGCGTGGAGCACGCATGCGCGGAGCACGTATGCGTGGAGCACGCATGCGCGGAGCACGTATGCGTGGAGCACGCATGCGCGGAGCACTTATGCGTGGACCACGCCTGCGCGGTGACGCCGGCCGCAGGGTCCGATCAATGGAATCTGGTGTCATCTCGGTCAGCGCTTCATGTTGATCGTGTCCTGCAGCATCTCATCCGCCGCGGTCACGATCCGGGTGTTCGAGGTGTAGGCGCGCTGGGCCAGGATCAGCTTGGAGAATTCCGCCGCGATATCGACGTTGGAGCGTTCGATGGAGCCGGTGACCAGCTTGCCCACGCCATTCGTCGCCGCATCCGTCACCCGCGCCTCGCCACTTTCCACCGTGCGCATGAAGGCCTGTCCGTCCAGGCGCTGCAGCTTGTCCGGATCGTTGAAGGCGACAACCGGCACACGCGCCACGATGCGCGTCTGGCCATTGTCGTAATTCACCGCGACATCGCCATTCTCCCGCACCGTCACGCCGGAATAGGCGCCGAGCGGCACGCCATCCTGGCGCAGGTCACGCACGCTGTATTCCGTGCCGGAATAGCTGGTCAGGCCGGTCGGCAGGCCATAGCCGCCGAGGCCGAGCGAGATCGCCTGATTGCCGAAGCCGTAATCGACATTCAGGTTGATCGCGGCCTGTTCCCCCGTGGCGATCGGGGTCGTGGCGGTGGTGGCGTTGAGGGGGACGATGGAGGAAATCGTGCCGGGCGGCGCATTTACCACCGGCGGACCGGCGGCGATCTGGCCGCCGAAATTGATGTCGGCGAAGATGCCATTGGCCGGGGCCAGCGTGTCGTTGTCCGGCGTGATGCGCAGCCGCCAAGTGTCCACATCCAGGCGCCACCAATCCAGCGTCACCTGCTGCTGGTTGCCGAGCGCATCGAAGATCTGGATGACGCTGCTGACCGGCGCCTCGGCCGGCGCCCAGGGCGCGGTGGCCGGAATGGCGGCCACCGTCGGCACATTCGCCGGCAGGTTCGCCGCCAGGCCGATCGTGGTGGTGGGCTGCGGGTTGTAGACCAGCTCACTGATCCGGATCGGCCCGAGATTGGTGCGGTCCGGTTCGCCATTCTGCTGGATCCGCCAACCCTCCAGATAGTAGCCGGAGCCGTTGACCATGTAGCCGTCGCGGTCCATCGCGAAGTCGCCGTTGCGGGTGAAGAACTGCCGGTCGTCGAACACCACCGAATCGCCCTGGCCGCCGCGCGCCTGCGCCACGGAAAAGAAGCCCTGGCCGGCGATGGCCATGGCCAACGGATTCTCCACCTGCTCCACCGTGCCCTGGATGGTGTTGGTGTAGTCCGGCCGCGCCTCGACCGAGCCCGGCATGTGCAGCCGCAGGTTGGATCGGGTGAGCCAGCTGGTGAAATTGGTATCGACGCGCTTGAAGCCGACGGTCTGGCTGTTGGCGACGTTGTCGGACACATGGCCGAGCGCCCGCGCCTGGGCGGAAAGACCGCTGATCGCGGTGGTCATCGAGCCGAGCAGCGACATGGGGCGAGGTCTCCGGTGGGGCAGGCGGCCAGTGGCGCCGCGAAGGGGGTTGGCCGGAGGGCGAGGCAACCGCCGTGCCAGCCCTTGCGGCCCCGCGCCGGGCCGGTCCTGCCGGGTGGGGGCAAAAGCTGCCGGCGCGCGACCCGTCCCTGCCGGGCGCCGCGGCCTGGCGGCTGGCACAGGCGTTGCCTTGTCGCTGGCCATGGAGATCCAGCCCGCCGCCCGGCCCGCCCAGGCGCCACCCCCCACCGCCATCGGTATCCTGCCGGACGCCGCCAGCGGCTTTGCGGCGCTGCTCGATCGCGCCATGGGGGCTGCGGCCGGCTTGCCGACGGCGGCGGACGAGCATCCGCCGGAGGAGGGTTTGCCGGCGGATCCGCTTGCCGTCGATTCGGCCCAGGGCGAGGCGCTGCCCGCGCCCGATGCGCCGGGCCTGGCGGCACCGCAACCGGCTTCCCCCGCCGCGGTGTCGCCAGCCGCCACGGAAGCTGTTGCGCCGCCGCCTCTCGACCCATCCCCGATCGAGCCGCCGCCGATTGACCCGCAGGTCAGTGCCCCGCCTGTTCAGCAGGCCGTGGGCCCGAGCAAGCCTGAGGCCAGCGCTTCCGTGCCACCCAACGCGCCCATTGGCACCGCGGCGGCTTCCGCAACGCCGCCCGCCTCGATCATCCCGGCAGCGGGTGTGCCCGCGCCAGGGTCTTCCGCGTCGCTCTTCCCCGAAGCCCCTGGGGCAGAGACCGCCGAGCCGCCTTCGCCGGCTTTCCCCGCGCCACCCGGCTCTGCCCCGGCTGCGGCCATGGCGGCGCCCGCATCAACCCCATCCGTGCCGGCCCCAGTCGCATCATCCCCAGTCGCATCGGCCCAGGTCACATCACCATCACCCCCGGTCGCATTACCTCAGGCCGCATCGGCCCTAGTCGCATCAGCCCCGGCTGCGGCACCCGCGGCGACCGCCAATGCGCCGCCCGCACCGGTTTTCTCCGCGCCACCCGCGCCCGCTGGTCTTGCGCCGCCCGCCGCGGCATCACTCAGTCCCGGCCCGGCAACGGTCCCGGACAGCCCCACGCCATCTGACCAGCCCGCCCCAGCCGATATGTCGCGCCCGGCTGCCGCCGCCGTGGTCGTCGCGGGGCAGGCCGCGGGGGTTGCGGCGGTGCCCGGTGGCCCTGTCGTCATGCCGCCTGTGGCGGTCGCGGCGGCGCAGTCCGCAGCCGTGACGGCGAGCCAGGCTTCACCGCCGCAGGGCGCCTCGGCCCTCGCGCGGGCCGAGGCCGGTGAGGCGCCATCCCTGGCCGGTCCCGTCCCAGCCGCGGATCTGGTCGCCGATACCGCGCGTGCGACCGATCTCTCCGCCACCGTGGAGGCTGCGGCCATGGAGGCCGAGACCGGCCCCCTCCGCGCCGCCGAGCCGCCGCCCCCCGATCGCCTCATCACCGAGCGAACAGCCGCGGACCGCCCGGTCACCGAGCCGGCCGCGCGCCCGGACGCGCCGCCCGCCCCCGCCGTCACGGAGCTGATGGCCTGCCCGGCGCCGCCGCCCCGTGCCGCGCCGCCCGTGCAGGTGGCCTGGCCGGCGCGGCAGGTGGCGCCCTTCGCGGTGGCCCTGGCGCTCGGCCCGGATAGCAGCCTGACCCTGATGCTGGACCCGGTGGAGCTCGGCCGGGTCGAGGTGGCGATCGACCGCAGCCGTGGCGAGGCCGCCATCCGCGTCACCGCCGAACGCCCCGAAACCCTGGCGCTGCTGCAACGCGATGCGCGGGATCTGGAGCGCGCCTTGTCCGATGCCGGCTTCGGCGAGCGTGGGCCGTTCCTGTCCTTCTCGCTGAGCCAGGGCGATTCCGGCCCGGCCGGCCAGGGCAACCCCAACCCGCAATCCGGCGCCGGGCCGGGCCAGGCGTGGCGCGGTGCGGCCGGACGCCAGGTGGCGAACGACACAGCACCCCCCACCCTGCCGCCCCGCCGCACGGCGCATCCCGGCCTCATCGACCTCGCAGTCTGACGGAGCATCCCCCCATGAGCGGCTCGATTACATCCCTGACCGGAACCAGCACCGCCGGCGCGAATTCCGCCAGCACGCGGCTGTCGGGCGATCTCGACACCTTCCTGAAGCTGCTGACCACGCAGTTGCAAAACCAGGACCCGACCGCGCCGATGGATGCCGACCAGCTCACCCAGCAGCTCGTGCAATTCTCCACCGTCGAGCAGCAGGTCAACACCAACAGCACCTTGCGGCAGTTGCTGGCGCTTCAGCAGGCCAGCCAGCTTGGGGAAGCCGCCTCCCTGGTCGGCCGCCGCGTGGCGGTGGAGACGGATCGCCTGCCGCTGCAATCCGGCAGCGCGACCGTGAACCTGCCCGCCGCCGGCACCGCCCGGCTTGCGCGGGTCGAGGTGCGGGACGCCAACAACCTGCTGGTCCGCAGCAGCGACGTGACGCTGGGCACTGCGCCCCTGGCGTGGAACTGGGACGGCAAGGATAGCGCGGGCGCGCAGCGCCCGGATGGCACCTACCGCATCACCGTCAGCGGCCGCGACAGCGCCGGTGCCGTGGTGCCGCTGGGCTTCACCGTCACCGGCCAGGTCACCGGCGCGCTGCGGGACAATGGCACGGTGACGCTGCGGATGGGCGGGCTGAGCGTTGGCTACGACAGCCTGCGCGACCTCGGCACCTGATGCTCAGCCGGCCTGAAGCCGCCGGATTTCGGCGATCATCGCCGCGGTCGCGGCGTCCTGGGTCCCCGCCGCGGTCGCGGCGTCCTGGGTCCCCGCCGCGGTCGCGGCGTCCTGGGTCCCCGCCGCGGTCGCGGCGTCCGGCGCGGTCGCACCGCCCTCCAGCGCCGGCAGGATGCCGCTGGCCAACTGCTTGCCCAGCTCGACTCCCCATTGGTCGAAGGGGTTGATGTCCCAATAGGCGCCGAGGCAGGCCACCTTGTGCTCATACAGCGCCACCAGCGCGCCGAGCGTCGCCGGCGTCAGCGCTGGCAGCAGGATGCTGGTGCTCGGGCGGTCGCCGGGGAAGGTGCGGTGCGGCGCCAGGCGGTCGATCTCCTCCGGGGGCAGCTTGGCGCGCGCCATCTCTGCCCGCGCCTCGGCCTCGGTCCGCCCGCGCGCCAGCGCCTCCGCCTGGGCCAGCGCATTGGCCAGCAGGATGCGGTGGCTGGCCGGGTGGGCGTGATCCGGCCGCGCCACCAGCACGAAGTCCACCGGCACCGGCGTTGTGCCCTGGTGGATCAGTTGCAGGAAGGAATGCTGCGCATTGGTGCCCGGCTCGCCGAACACCACCGGCCCGGTGGCGTGCCCCACCGGCAGCCCCGCATTGGTCACCCGCTTGCCGAGGCTTTCCATCTCCAACTGCTGCAGATGCGCGGCGAAGCGGGACAGGCGCTCGTCATAGGGCAGCACGGCGCGGGCGCCGTAGCCGAGGAAATTCACATGCCACACCTCGGTGGCTGCCAGCAGCATCGGCAGGTTGGCCTCCGGCGGGGCGGCCAGGAAATGGTCGTCCATCTCCCGCGCCCCGGCCAGCAGCCCGGCAAAGGCCTCCAGCCCACAGGCCAGGGCGATGGACAGCCCGACCGCCGACCACAGGCTGAACCGCCCGCCGACCCAGTCGCGGAAGCCGAAGACGCGATCGGGCGCGATGCCGAAGGCGGCGGTCGCGGGCAGGTTGGTGGACAGCGCTGCCAGATGCGCCGCCACCGCATGCTCGCCCAGCCCCTGTTCACCGAGGGCCTGCGCCAGCCAGTCGCGCACCAGCTTGGCGTTGGTCATCGTCTCCTGCGTCGTGAAGGTCTTGGACGCCACCAGCACCAGCGTGCGCCGCGGGTCGAGCTGCGGGCGCAGCGCCTCCCACGCATGGGCATCGACATTGGCCAGGTAATGCGCCCGCATCGGCATGCCGTGCCGCCACAGCGCGCGCGTCACCATGGCCGGGCCAAGGTCGGAGCCGCCGATGCCGATATTCACCACATCGGTGAAGCGGTCCCCGCCGGCGCCCAGAATCTGCCCGCCATGCACGCCGCGCACGAAGCCCGCCATGGCGTCCAGCGTGCTGCGCACGGTGGCGGAGGCATCCTCATCCCCCACATGGAAGCCGCCGGCTGGCGCACGTAGTGCCATGTGCAGCGCCGCACGGCCTTCGGTGCCGTTCACCGGCTGCCCCGCCGCCATGGCATCGCGGAAGCGCGCCACGCCGCGCGCCTCACCCAAGGCCAGAAGCGCCGCCAGCACCGGATCGGTGAGCGAGGTGCGGGACAGATCGAGCAGCAGCCCGGCGGCGCGGAAGCCGAAGCGCCCGGCGCGCTGCGGGTCCGCCTCCAGCAGCCGGCGGATGCCCGCCGCCCCGGGCTGCCGCGCCAGCGTCGCCACCGCACCCCATGCCGCACATCCAGCCTCGGTCATCGCCGTCTCCCCCTCATCTTGCTCCCGCGCGTTGACGGGCGTTGGGCAAACCGGCCCGGTTCCGCCGAGGTGCTTCCCATTCGTGGGTACGCAACATTCCCGAAACATCCGGCCGGCCATTCTGCGCTAGTCTGCCGATGGAACGACCCGGCGTGGTCCACCACCCGTGAAGCCCCGGAGGCGCGGCGGGTTCCATTGCCCTTCGGCTCCGGCCCGTCTGCGGGTTAGAGCATTTCGGGTGAGGAGGGAATCATGCGGGTGGACCCGTGACGAATGAGCATGGCGGCGCCCATCGCCGCGAAGGGGAAGGGATGTCTTTGGCGTCAGATCGGGGTCGCAACGCGGGGGGTGCCGGGCGCTGGTTCGCCCTCAGCCTGGCCGCCTTCGCCCTGATCGCGGCCTGGCTGTTCCTGGTGGCGAGCCTGGCCGACCGCCGCGCCACGCTGGCCCAGGGCTGGACGGATGCGGAGAATACCTCGGCGCTGCTGGCCCAGCAGGCCAACCGCCTGCTCCGCATCGCGGAACTGACCGCCGGGCGCGTCGCCCGCCTGAGCGGTAACATCAACCTCGAGGATCTGCGCGGCGCGAACTGGACGGATCTGGAGGAGATCGCCCGCGGTACGCCGGAGGTGCAGGCGATCTGGGTGGCGGATGCGGCGGGGCGGCTGGCCGCCAGCAGCATGGACCGCCGCCTGTTCGGCCAGCCGCTGGACGCCACCTCCTATTTCCCGCCGCTGCTCCGGGGTGAGGCCAGCCACGTCACCAGCCTGCTGCACGGCGCGCCGGGCGGGGGCTGGCACTTCGCCTGGGGGCGCCCGCTGCGGGGGACGGATGGCCAGTTCCGCGGCGCCGTCCTGACCGCGATCGCGGTGGAGGAATTCGGCCGGGTGGTGGAGGATCTGGCGCCGGGCCGGGCGGCGGTGCTGCAACTCAGCCGGCTGGATGGCACCCTCGTGGCACGCTGGCCGCTGGCCGCCGCCGGCAATACCGATGCCACCCCCATCGCACCGGCCGCGGAGTCCGGCGTGCGGGAAGTGCGGGACGTCGATGGCACCCTCCGCCTGCTGGCCTGGCGCCGCGTGCCGGGCATGCCCGTCATCGCCTCCGCCGCGCTGTCGCGCGCGGAGCTGCTGGCGCCTTTCCAGCAGCGCCTGCGCCGCAACGGCCTGATCTTCGCCCTCGCGGCCGCCTTGGCCGGGGTACTGGCGGGGGCGGCGCTGCGGTCGGACCGCCGCGGCCGCGCGGCACGGCTTTCGGCGGAGGAACGCGGCGCGGCGCTCGCCGCTGCCCTGGCCGAGCGCGAGGAGCTGCTCGCCTCCGTGCAGGAAGGGGAGGCGCGGCTGCGGCTGGCGGAACAGGCCGGGCGCATCGGCCTGTGGGACTGGGACCTGCGCGATGGCAGGCTGTCGCTGATCGGCGATGTCTTCGCCAAATGGCGGCTGCGCTCCCGCCGCCACATCACCGCCCGCGCGGCACTGCGCGCCGTCCATGCGGAGGACCGCCTGGCCCTGGCCGCCGCGCTGACCGCCGCGGTGCGCGGAGAGGTGCCGCTGGAGGCCGAGTTCCGCCTGGCGCATGATCGCACCGAACGCGGGTCCGACCGCTCGCCCGAACGCTGGCCCGACCGGTGGATCGCCGTGCGGGCGGAGATGCGGCGCGGGGCGGATGGCCAGCCGCGCCGCATGCTCGGCATCGCGCTGGATGTCACCGATCGCCGCCGCAAGGCGCAGGCGCTGGCGGAGGCCAATGCCACGCTGGAACGCCGCGTGGCCGAACGCACCGGCGCGCTGGCCGATGCCAATGCCAGGCTGCGGGAGGGTGAGGCGCGGTTCCGCGGCATCTTCGACGCCACCTTCCAGTTCATCGGCCTGCTTTCCCCCGACGGCACGCTGCTGGAAGCCAACCGGGCGATGCTGGAGCTGGGTGAGGCCCCGACGGAGGAAGTGATCGGCCGGCCCTATTGGGAAGCCCCCTGGTGGCCCGAGGATACGGCGCTGCGGGCCGCCGTGCGGGACGCCGTGACGCAGGCCGCTTCCGGGCATTTCGTGCGGCGCGAACTGGCGATGCGCGGACCCGGCGGCGCCACGCTCGCCATCGACTTCTCGGTCAAGCCGGTGCGGGACGAGGATGGCATCGTCTCCCTGCTGGTGCCGGAAGCGCGCGACGTCTCCGCCCTCAAGGTCGCCCAGGCGCAGCTTCTGGAAGCCCAGAAGATGGAGTTGCTGGGCCGCCTGACCGGCGGCGTGGCGCATGATTTCAACAACCTGCTGATGACGGTGCTGGGCAACCTCGCTCTGGCGCGCAAGCGGCTGGGCGAGGCCGCCACGCCGCAGGTCCTGCGCCACCTGGATTCGGCGGCACTCGGCGCGGAACGTGGCGCGCAGCTCACCCAGCGGCTGCTGGCCTTCGCCCGGCGGCAGGATCTGAACCCCCGCCCGGTGGACCTGGGCCAGTTGCTGGCCGGGCTCGGCGAATTGCTCAGCCGTTCCGCCGGGCCGCGGGTGCAGGTGGCGGTGGAGGGCGGCGCCGGCCTGCCGCCGGCGCTGGTCGATCCGCATGCGCTGGAACTGGCGCTGATGAACCTGGTGGTGAACGCCCGGGATGCCATGCCGGAGGGCGGACACATCCAGGTGCGGCTGGATGCGCGGGAGGCGGCGGACCCCACGGCGCCACCCGGCCTGACGCCTGGCCGCTACCTGCGGATCGCGGTGGAGGATACCGGCAGCGGCATGGACGCCGCGACGCTGGCCCGCGCGATCGAGCCCTTCTTCTCCACCAAGGGGCCGGGGCAGGGCACCGGGCTGGGCCTGTCCATGGTGCACGGCCTGGCGCATCAATCCGGGGGGGCGCTGCATATCGAGAGCGCGCCGGGGCACGGCACGGTGGCGGCCCTGTGGCTGCCCGTATCCGCCGAGGCGGCGGTGGAAGCGGCGGCGGGGCAGGAGGCCGAGGTGCCACGCGGCAGCGGCCTGGTGCTGCTGGTGGATGATGAGCCGCTGGTGCTGGAAAGCACCGCCGCCCTGATCGGCGACCTGGGCTATGAGGTGCAGACAGCCGATTCGGGGGAGGCGGCGCTGGCGGCCCTGACGGCTGGCGCGCGGCCCGTGGCGGTGGTTACCGACCACGCCATGCCCGGCATCAGCGGCGCCGTGCTGGCCGAGCGGCTGGCGCAGGACCGGCCGGGCCTGCCGGTGATCCTGGCCACCGGCCATGCCGGCCCCTGGCCGGAGGGGGATCGCACGCCGCGCCTGACTAAACCCTACACCCAGTCGCAGATCGCCCAGGCGCTTGCGGCCGCCTTGCGAGACAGGCTGTAGCGGCGCCGCTACAGCCCCGCCGGCTGCCCCGCCACCGCTACTGCCAGCCCATCCGGCCGCAGCAGCCGCGCCGCCACCTGCGCGGTGCCGTCCCGCGTCAGCGCCCGCAGCCGGGCGTTGCGGCCCTCCAGCCAGTCGATCGGCCGGCCATTGCGCTGCATCGCCAGCAGCGTGCCGGCGATGCGCCGCGTATCGGTGAATTGCAGCGGCAGGTTGCCCGTGAGGAACGCCACCGCATCCTCCAGCTCCGCCTGGGTCGGGCCACCGGCTGCCATGCGCGCCCATTCCGCGCGCGTCACCTCCAGCGTCTCCGCCACCCTGGCATTGTCGGTGGCGGAGGAACCCACCACCACGCCCTGGCCGAACAGCGTGTCCAGCCCACCGCCGATGCCATAGGTCAGGCCGCGCTGCACCCGCACCGCCTCCATCAAACGCGAGGAGAAGCCGCCGCCGGCCAGGATGCGGAGCACCACCTGGAAGGCTTCCCAATCCGGGTCGGTCACCGGCAGCCCGGGCTGACCGAACTGGATGGCCGATTGCGGCGCCGGCACCGGCACCACGAGCGTCGGGAAGTGGCGGAATGCGGGCAGCGGCGGCGCTTCGGGGGGCGCCGCCTCCGGCAGGCCGGCGAAAAGCTGCGGCAGGATCTCCGCCAGTTGCGCCGCGGTGATGGCGCCGCTGGCCGCCACCAGCACGCCGCCCGCGCGCAGCTGGCGGGCCAGCGCATCGCGGATTGCCTGTTCCGGCAGGTCGGTCAGCGTCTCCACCGTGCCGGAGGCCGGCCGGCCCGCGGGGTGGTCCGGATAGGCTGCGGCCCAGAAGGCGCGGCCGACCTGGCCGCGCGGGGTTTCGAGCGCTGCCCGGGCGCCGGCCAGGGCGCGGGCGCGCACGCGGGCGATGGCGCTTTCCTCCAGCCGGGGCGAGCGCATCGCCAGATTGGCCAGGCGCACCGCTTCCGGCAGCGCCGGCACCAGGGCGCGCAGCGAACCTTCGAAGCCATCCCGCTGGGCGCCAAAGCCGAGCCCGATGGCGGAATCGCGCAACGCATCGGCGAAGGCGAGCGCATCGAGATCGCCCGCGCCTTCCGTCAGCAGTGCCGCGCCCATGGCGAGCGCGCCGCCATGTTCCGGCGCATCCAGCGCGGCCCCGCCGCCCCAGCCCCAGGCGAGGGAGACGACCGGGACGGTATGATCCTCAATCAGCCAGGCGGTCTGTCCGCCGGGGGCGCTGACGCGCTGAATCGCGACCTGGAAATTCCCGCTCACAGCCGGACCTCCGCCGGGGCCGAGACCCCTTCAGGCAGCAGCCAACCACTCGCCGAGGGGGCTCGGCCGAGCACGGCGACGGCCGCTTCCGCCACCTGGTCCCGCGTCACCGCGCGCAGCCGGCGCGGCCAGAATTCCACCGTCTCGATCGGCAGGCCGACCGAAAGCGCGCTGCCGATCATCCGCGGTGCCGCACCCAGCCCATCCAGCGCCAGCAGCGCGCCAGCCGACATCTGCCGGATGCTGCGCGCCACCTCTGCCTCGGTCGGCCCGCCTTCATCCAGCAGGCGCTTCACCTCGGCCATGGCGACTTCCTCCACCCGCCCGGGTGGCACGTCCCGCCTTGGGGTCACGGCGATGTCGAAATCGGACCAGCTTGCGGTGTCGCCGCTGTAGCCAGCCCAAACGCCCACCGCGAGGCCGCTATCAACCAGCGCCCGGTACAGGCGCGAGCCCTGGCCGCCGCCGAGCAGATGGCGCAGCACCTCCAGCGGGTCCGCGTGCCGGGTTTCGCCGGCGGTCAGCGACGGGGCCTGCCAGGACCGCACGAAAGTCGCCTCCCCGCGCAGCCGCGGGTCGTTCTTCACCAGGCGGGGGTTGGGGATTTCGGAAGGCGGCGGCGCACGGTCGCGCGGCACGGCGGGGCCGGCGGGCACGGCGCCCCAGCGTTCCGTGACCTCGTCCCAGAACCTGTCGCCGCCCACCGCACCGGCCACCACCAGCACGGCATTGCCCGGCGCGTAGCGGGCGCGGAAGAAGGCCATCAGGTCCTCATGCCGGATGGCGCGGATTTCCTCCTCCCAGCCGATGATGGGGCGGCCGTGCCAATGCTGGCGGCCCCACATGGCGGCGGCGAATTCCTCGAAGAACAGCGCGCGGGGGGAGGAGCCGGTGCGCTGGGCGCGCTCCTCCAGGATCACCAGGCGCTCCGACTCCATTTCGGAGGCCGGGATCAGCGCGCTGGCGAAGCGGTCTGCCTCCATCATCGCCACCAGGTCGAGCCGGCCGGCCTCGACATGCTGGAAATAGGCGGTGACGTCGCGGGAGGTATAGGCGTTGTCATTGCCGCCTTCCCGCGCCACGCGACGGGAGAATTCGCCGGAGGCGACGTTCGCGCTGCCCTTGAACAGCATGTGTTCCAGGTAGTGCGCGATGCCGGACAGGCCCGGCGGGTCTTCCGCGCCACCGGCCGCGACATAGGCGTAATGCGCCACCACCGGCGCGCGGCGCTGGTCCACATGCGCCACGCGCAGCCCGTTCGGCAGGGTGCGCAGCGTGGCACCGAACAAGGGGCGATCCGCCAGGGCGGCCATGGGCGGAGTGCCAGAAATTGGGTTGGAGGTCTGGGCCAGCACATCGGGCACGGTGCCCGCAGCTGCGGCGAGGGCGGCGGCCTGCAAGGCCGCGCGGCGGGTGAGGGCTTTCATGCGCCCCTACATGGGCCTGTCGGGGCGATTGGCAAAGCGCCTCTCGCTCGGGGGCAGGACTCAGCCCTGCCCCAGCGCCCAGATCAGCACGCCCTTCTGGGCATGCAGGCGGTTTTCCGCCTCGTCGAACACCACGCTCTGCGGGCCATCCATCACCGCATCGGTGATTTCTTCGCCCCGGTGCGCCGGCAGGCAATGCATGACGATGGCATCCGGCGCGGCCTGCTTCAGCAGCGCCTCGTTCACCTGGTAGGGGGCCAGCAGATTGTGCCGGTTCAGCTTTTCCTGCGCCGTCTCATCGGACATCGAGACCCAGGTATCCGTCACCACGCAGCGCGCGCCGGCGACCGCCGCCTGCGGGTCCGTGGTCAGCTCGATCTTCGCGCCTTCCGCCCGCGCCCAGGCGATCAGCTCGGCCGGCGGCGCCAGTTCGGGCGGGGTGGCCAGGCGCAGGGTGAAGCCAAAGCGGGCGGCGGCCTGGATGAAGGATTGCGCGACATTGTTGCCATCGCCGGTCCAGGCCACCACCTGGCCGGCGATCGGGCCGCGATGTTCCTCGAAGGTCATGATGTCCGCCATCAACTGGCAGGGATGCGAGACATCGGTCAGCCCGTTGATCACCGGGATGGTGGCGTGTTCCGCCAGCTCCCGGATTTTTGCCACGTTGTCGGTGCGCAGCATGATGGCATCGACATAGCGGGACAGCACGCGGGCGGTATCCGCCGGCGTCTCGCCACGGCCAAGCTGCATGTCCTTGGAGGACAGCACGATGGCATCGCCACCCAACTGCCGGATGCCGACCTCGAAGCTGACGCGGGTGCGGGTGGAGGGTTTCTCGAAGATCAGCGCCACGGATTTGCCGGCCAGCGGCTTGCCCGGCACCTGCCCGCGCTTGGCCTGCACGCCGAGATCCAGCATGCGGCGCAACGTCGCCGCATCCAGGTCCATCAGTTCGAGAAAATGCCGCGGGGAGGGGCTGCCCCCTCCCGCCACGCTCTTGAACGCCACGCTCACTTGGCGGCGACCTGTATTGTCCCTGGGGCCGCGCTCGGTGTCATCCGCAGGCAGGTGCGGTCGAGCAGGCGCAGCGCCTCCGCCACCTCGGCCTCCGTGATGATCAGCGGCGGGGCGAGCCGCAGCACGTTCATGCCGGCCGCCACCGTCAGCAGGCCTTCGGCCACGGCGGCGGCCTGCATCTCGCTGTTCACGATCTCCGGCCGCAGCTTCATGCCGAGCAGCAGCCCGGCACCCTGCACACCCTCGATCACCTTCGGGTGCTTCTCGGCCAGCTCCAGTAGCCCGCGCCACAGCAGGCGCGCCACGCCATCGACCTGGTCGAGGAAACCGGGCGCCAGCATCACGTCCAGCACCGCATTGCCGGCGGCGCAGGCCAGCGGGCCGCCGCCATAGGTGGTGCCATGCGTGCCGGGCTTGAGGTACTTGGCCACCTTCTCCTTCGCCAGGATCGCACCCAGCGGGAAGCCGCCGCCGATGCCCTTGGCGGAGGACATCACATCCGGCTCGATCCCGGCCCATTGATGCGCCCACAGCTTGCCGGAGCGACCCATGCCGGTCTGGACTTCATCGAGGGCGAGCAGCAGCCCGAATTCGTCGCAGACGGCGCGGAGTTCGCGCAGGAAGCGCAGATCGGCCGGACGCACGCCGCCCTCGCCCTGCACCGGCTCGATCATGATGCCGGCCGTGTGCGGGCCGATGGCGTCGCGCACCGCATTCATGTTGCCGAAGGGGACATGGTCGAAGCCCTGCACCGGCGGGCCGAAGCCGGCCAGGTATTTCTCGTTGCCGGTGGCGGACAGCATGGCCAGCGTGCGGCCGTGGAAAGCACCCTCGAAGCAGATCATGTGGAAGCGCTCGGGGTGGCCGGTCTCCGCATGATATTTGCGGACGGCCTTCACCATGCCCTCATTCGCCTCGGCGCCTGAATTGCAGAAGAAGACACTGTCGGCGAAGGATGCCGCGACATGGCGCGCGGCCAGTTCCTCGGCCTGCGGCACGCGGTACAGGTTCGAGACGTGCATCACCTTGGCCGCCTGCTCCGCGATCACCTTCGTCAGGTGCGGGTGGCCATGGCCGATGCTGCTGGTCGCGATGCCCGCGCCGAAATCGAGGAATCGTCGCCCGTCCACGGTCCACAGCCAGGCGCCATCGCCCCGCTCAAAGGCGAGGTCGGCACGGTTGTAGGTCGGCATCAGGGCGGGGATCACGCGATCCATCCTCCGTCACGCCGCGCGGCCAGGCGCCATTCGCCAAGGCGAGCGCGGAAGCGCAGGAAATTGCACGATTTCGGGCGGGCGGTCAAAGCACGCCGTTGGGGGGTGCCGCCGCCCTGTTTCAGCCGGTTTCGCCAACCCACCTCGCCGCCCTGCCGGCCGCTAGGATGCGCCGAACCGCGGGAGGGTTCGAGGATGGGATTGCTGCTGGTGACGCCGGCATCGGCGGCGGAGCGGGACGCGATCGAGGCCGGGGAGGCCTGGCATTTCAGCAAGGCCACACCGAAGCAACTGACGGAGGCGAAGTTGCCGGGCGGGCCGGAGCAGCCGAATGCCCGGATCAGGCTCTCGGCGCCCACCGGCTGGCAACTCGATTTCTGGAAGTTCATCCGGGATGCCAGCGTCTGGGACCCGGCCACCTTCTCGCCGGCGGATCGCGGCCGCTACCTGTATCTGTTCCTCGGTGAGCCGGGCACCTGGACGCGCCGCATGAATGTGCAGAAGGCGCCGCTGACGGTGCGCATTCCGGGCGCGCTGCTGGTGGCTGCGGTGCCGCCGGCCAATCTGTTCTATCGCGCGGTGGACAAGGTGGTGGTGGTGAAGGGCGATTATGTCGGCCCGGCGCTGCTGGACCCGGCACCCTGAGCGCTAGCCCCGACGCAAAAGCGGCCGGGACAGGCCCGGCCGCTTCCTCAGTCACGCAAGTGGCAGATTACTGCCGGACGCCGCCGCTGTTGGACGGGTAGGCGCCAGAGGTGTTGGACCCGGTGGTGCGATCATAGGCCCGCTCCACCGCCGTGCCGGGCGGGTTGCCCGGGCGACCATCCGACTGGCGCGGGAAGGCGCCCGAGGTGTTGGTTCCCGCCGCGCGATCCAGCGCACGCTCCGCCGCCGTGCCGGTCGGATTGTTGCCGGTGCCGTCCGGGCTGGTGCGCGGGCTGCCGGTGGCGCTGTCATAGGCGCGCTGCGTGGCGGTGGAGGGCGGGTTGCCCGCCACCCCGTCGCGCGGCGCGTTGTTGGTGCAGGCCACGATCGGCAGAAGCGCTGCCATCACGAACAGGGACTTTTTCATCTCGGGCGTTTTCCTTGGTTCAGCAGTTCAGCCGCGACGTGCGGAATTGTCGTAGGAGAAGGTCGGCAGGCTCTCGAGGCTTTCCTTGGTGGCGCCGCGAAGCACCCAGCGGTTGCGCTCGCTGTCATGGGTCAGGCGCTCATACGGAACGGCGACCAGCTTGGCGCCAATGCCAAGGAAGCCACCCACCGAGATCACGGCGACAGGTGCGGCGCCGCCCTGCGGCACGATCAGGTCGTCGACCTCACCGATGCTGTTGTTTTCCTCGTTGTAGATGTTGGAGCCGATGATCTCGCTGGCCCGGCGGCTTTGACGCAGGCTCATGCTGTCAACGGACAGGGTCGGCATGGTCGCGCCGGTCGCGGTGGTGCCGGTCGCGGTGGTGCCGGTCGCGCGGGTGCCCATCGTGCCGGTCGCGGTTGTGCCGGTCCCGGTGGTGCCGGTCCCGGTGGTGCCGGTTGCGGTTGTGCCGGTCGCGGTTGTGCCGGTCGCGGTCGTGCCGGTCGTACCCGTCGTGGCGCGGTCGAGCGCGCGCCCGGCCGCAGTGCCCGGCGGGTTGTTGCCGGTGCCGTCCGGAGCGGTGCGGTTGCCGGTTACGCCATCCACGGCGCGCTGCGTCGCGGTCGATGGCGGGTTGCCTGGGGTGCCGTCCCGCGGGGCCTGGGCCGTGATGCCACCGCGCGCGTCATTCTGGGCGGGGGAGGTCTGGCCGAAGGCGAGCATCGGGGCAACAACGATGGCGGCCGCGGTCGAAACGGACAGGAAGGTCTTGCTGTTCAGCATGGGGTTGTCTCCTTTGGCTGACGGGGTGCGCCGGGGCGCTCCGTGCCTGATCCCTCAACGCCGTTACACCCGGAAAGGTTGCTGCGGTGCCGCAGCCAGTCGCCAGCGGCGCGGCCGGCGTGCCAGGATGGGGGGTGATGAGACAGCATCCCCGGCCTCTTGCCCGACCCGCTGGCCGGACCGCCCGCGACCCGAATGCGCCGCCCCGCCCGCCCGGCCCACCGCCCGGCGAGGCGCGGCTGCGGGAGGCGGCCGTGGCGCATCTGGCTCGTTACGCGACAACCGAGGTCGGGCTGCGCCGCGTGCTGGCCCGCCGGGTGGATCGCTGGGCGCGCGCGGCGGAGGCCTTCGGGATGCAGGATTTGGCCCCGCTGGTCGCCGCCGCGAAACAGGCCGCCGCCGCGGTGGCGCGCCAGATGGCCGCCAGCGGCACGGTGGATGATGCCGCCTTCGCCGCAAGCCGCGCCCGCCGCCTGCTGCGGACCGGCCGGTCCCGCCGCGCCGCGCTGGCGCATCTGGCGCAGAAGGGCGTGGATGCCGAAACGGCCGCCGCCGCCCTGCCGGAAGGCGAGGCGGCGGAGATGGACGCTGCCCTCGCCCTGTGCCGCCGTCGCCGCATCGGCCCTTTCGGCGACCCGGAGGCCCCGCCGGAGGCGCGGCTGAAGGCGCTGGCGACGCTGGCCCGCGCCGGCTTCGGGCGTGGCACGGCGGAGGATGCGCTGCGGATGGACCCGGGCGAGGCCGAGGACCGCCTGTTGTCCTTCAAGCGGGGCTGAGGGCGTGGCGATGCCCCCGGGTCCGGGCCAGGCCGGCCGCGTTGTCTTCACCCGCGCCGGGGTGGGGCGCGGTGCCGTGGCGAGCCTGCCGCTTTGGGTCGGCATGCTGCCCTTCGGCGTGGTGATCGGCGTGCTTTCCGCCGCCAAGGGTCTGTCCTTCGCCGAGACGGCGCTGATGACGAGCCTGGTCTTCGCCGGCTCCGCCCAACTCGTGGCGCTGGAGCTGTGGGCCGATCCGGCGCCGATCCTGGCGGCGACCGTCGCGGCGCTGGTGGTGAACCTGCGCATGGCGCCGATGGGCGCGGCGCTGGCGCCCTGGCTGGACCGGCTGCGCGGCTGGCGGCTGTGGGGCAGCCTGGCCACCCTGGTGGACCATTCCTTCGCCATGGCCATCGCGGAACAGCGGGCAGGGGGACGCGATGCCGGCTACCTGCTCGGCAACGGGCTTGGCATCTGGGTGTCCTGGGTGGTGACGGTGCTGGCCGGGCATCTGGGCGGCGGGCTGTTGCAGGTGCCGCCCGGGCATCCGCTGTTCTTCGCCGCCATCGCCGCCTTCCTGTCCATCCTGGTGCCGCTGTGGCGCGGCGTGCGGGTGGATGCGCTGCCCTGGCTGGTGGCCGGGCTGGTGGCGCTGGCGGCGCATCGGGCCGGCTGGCCGGTCCCGCTGCCGCTGCTGCTCGGCACCTTCGCCGGGGCCGGGCTGGGCGCCTGGATCGAGCTGCGTGGGCGGGGGGCGCCGGGGTGGAAGCGGTGAGGATGCCCCGCGCAAACAATCGGCGGCCGGCGCAAGGCGCCGGCCGAGCGGCCGGATGGCCGCCGCGGCTTATGCCGCGAAGGCAAGCGCGCGGAGCGCGCGCCCGCCGTATGAGGGATGGGGAAAATCTGCGGCCGGCGCAAGGCGCCGGCCGAGCGGCCGGATGGCCGCCGCGGCTTATGCCGCGAAGGCAAGCGCGCGGAGCGCGCGCCCGCCGTATGAGGGGCCAGAAAATGCGCCAGCATTTTCAGGCATTGGCATAGCAAGGTGGAGGTAAGGTTCGATGTCCTGCTGGCGATCATCGGCATGGCGCTGGTGACCTATGCCAGCCGGGCCGGGGGCTATGCCGTGCTGCGCGCGGTGCGGCCGCCGCCCTTCGTGCAGGCGCTGCTGCGCCACCTGCCGGGGTGCCTGTTCGTGGCCTATGTCACCCCGCCGCTGCTGGCTGGCGGCGCGCCCGCCTGGGTTGGGGCGGTGGTGGTGGTGGCGGTGCAGATCGCCGTCCGCAACATCGGCGCTGCCATCCTGGCCGGGGTCGCGGTGACCTGGGGGCTGCATGCGGCGCTGGGGTTGGGGGGATGAGGGGCGCGTCCTTGACCCAAACCGGCCTGCATCCGCATATAAGCGTCATGTTCCGCGGGATGTCCGGCCTCCGAATTATCCGCCCGGCCCCATAAGGCCGGGTTTTCCGCGCACGCCCCTTCCGGCCACCTCGCAGGCCAATTGAGACCGCACCCCATGAACGACGCCCCGACCGACCCTGCGCGCGACTATCGCGGCACCGTCTTCCTGCCGAAGACCGACTTCCCCATGCGCGGCGACCTGCCGAAGCGCGAGCCCGCCTGGCTGGCGCGGTGGGAGGCGATGGGGCTGCGGGACAGGCTGCGGGCGCAAAGCGCGGGCAAGCCCACCTTCATCCTGCATGACGGCCCCCCCTATGCGAACGGCAACCTGCATATCGGCCACGCGCTGAACAAGATCCTGAAGGACGTGATCAACCGCGCCGCGCAGATGTCCGGCTTCGATGCGGACTATGTGCCGGGCTGGGACTGCCACGGCCTGCCGATCGAGTGGAAGATCGAGGAACAATACCGCGCCAAGGGTCGCGACAAGGACGCGGTGCCGATCCTGGACTTTCGGGCCGAATGCCGGGACTACGCGACCCATTGGCTCGGCGTGCAGAGCGAGGAGTTCAAGCGCCTGGGCGTGCTCGGCGACTGGGCCGGGCGCTATGCGACGATGGACTTCGCCTCCGAGGCCGCCATTGCCGGGGAGATCGGCAAGTTCCTGATGAACGGATCGCTGTATCGCGGCCTGCGTCCGGTGATGTGGAGCCCGGTGGAAAAGACCGCGCTGGCCGAGGCGGAGATCGAATACCACGACCATGTCTCGCCGACGCTCTGGGCGCGTTTTCGCGTGAAGACCGCGGCGGCGCCGGACCTTGTTGGCGCCTCGGTGGTAATCTGGACCACCACGCCCTGGACCATTCCCGGCAACCGCGCCGTCGCCTATGGGCCGGAGATCGACTACGCGCTGGTGCATGTGGAGGGCGTGGCCGAGGGCAGCGCCCTGGTGCAGGGCGAGTTTTTGCTCGTTGCCCTGCCGCTGCTGCCGCAATTCGAGAAGGATGCCGGCCTCGGCGCGCACAGCATCAAGCGCCTGCTGAAGGGCGCGGAGCTGGAAGGCGCCATCGCCGCGCATCCGCTGGCCGGCTGGGACGGCGCCCCCGGCGGCTATGATTTCGACGTGCCGCTGCTACCCGGCGATTTCGTCACCACCGAGGCCGGCACCGGCTTCGTCCATATCGCGCCCGGCCATGGCGAGGACGATTTTGTGCTCGGCAAGGCGAACGGGCTGCCGGTGCCGGAGACGGTGGGCGACGATGGCACATTCACGCAGCACGCGCCGGGCTTCACCGGGCAGCATGTCTTCAAGGCGCATGACGCGGTCTATGCCGCCTGCATCGCGCAGGGCACGCTGGTTGCAAAGTCCAAGCTGACGCACAGCTACCCGCATAGCTGGCGGTCCAAGAAGCCGGTGATCTTCCGCGCCACGCCGCAGTGGTTCATTGCCATGGATGACGCGAACGAGATTCGCACCAAGGCGATGCAGGCAATTGCCGACACGCATTTCGTCCCGGATATCGGCCGCAACCGCATCGGCGGCATGGTCTCCGTCCGCCCCGATTGGTGCATCAGCCGCCAGCGCGCCTGGGGCGTGCCGATCCCGGTCTTCGTCGAGAAAGCCACCGGCGAGCCGTTGCGCGACCCGGCGCTGATGGAGCGCATCATCGAAGCTTTCCGAGTTGAGGGTGCCGATGCCTGGTACCAGCCAGGCGCCGCGCAACGCTTCCTGGGCGAAGGCCGCGACGCGGCGGCCTATGAGCAGGTGATGGACATCGTCGATGTCTGGTTCGAATCCGGCTCCACCCACGCCTTCGTCCTGACGCCGGAGCGCGGGCTGCCGTTCCCGGCCGATCTGTACCTGGAAGGCTCGGACCAGCATCGCGGCTGGTTCCATTCCTCGCTGCTGGAATCGGTCGGCTCGCGCGGCGTCGCGCCGTTCAAGGCGATCCTGACGCATGGCTTCGTGCTCGATGAGCAGGGGCGCAAGATGTCGAAGTCGCTCGGCAATGTGGTCGCGCCGCAGGATGTGGTGAAGGATCACGGCGCCGACCTGCTGCGGCTGTGGGTGATGAACACCGATGTCACCGAGGACCAGCGGATCGGCAAGGAAATCCTGAAACAGCAGAGCGAGCTGTACCGCCGCATCCGCAACACGCTGCGCTGGCTGCTCGGCAACCTCGATCGCTTCGACGCAAGCGAGATCGTGCCCCACGCGGAACTGCCGGAGCTGGAGCGCTGGGTGCTGCACCGCCTTTCGGAACTCGACGCGCGCCTGCGCCAGGCCGTGAAGGACCACGACTGGACCGGCGTGTACCCCGACATCCACGGCTTCTGCGCGACGGACCTTTCGGCCTTCTACTTCGATGTCCGCAAGGATTCGCTCTACTGCGACGCGCCCGAAAGCCTGCGCCGGCGTGCCGCGCGCACGGTGATCGACCAGTTGCATCGCTGCCTGACCGCCTGGCTGGCGCCGGTGC
Organism: Falsiroseomonas sp. E2-1-a4; assembly: GCF_051433165.1. Classification (NCBI taxonomy): domain Bacteria; kingdom Pseudomonadati; phylum Pseudomonadota; class Alphaproteobacteria; order Acetobacterales; family Roseomonadaceae; genus Falsiroseomonas; species Falsiroseomonas sp. E2-1-a4. The sequence continues at coordinate 71,493 of NZ_JBHMFS010000014.1, forward strand.
TGGTGGCGACGGCGGAGGAAAGCTGGCTCGCCCGCTTCCCGGATGAGACGGACAGCATCCATTTGCGCGACTGGCCCACGATCCCGGCGGAATGGCGGGATGAAGCGCTGGCAGAGAAGTGGTCCGCCGTGCGCGGCTTCCGCCGTACCGTGACTGGCGCCATCGAGGACCTGCGCCGCGCCGGCACCATCGGCGCTTCCCTCCAGGCCAGCGCCACCCTCGCCTTGCCGGCCGAGGACCCGGCCAATGTGCTGACTGCGGAGCAATGGGCAGAGGTGCTGATCGTCTCCCAGGCCCGCGTGACGGCGGCCGAGACGCCGGATGCGGTGGTGACGGTGGCCGAGGGGCACAAATGCGACCGCTGCTGGCGCGTGCTGCCGGAGGTCGGGCGCTCGCTCGCTCACCCGATGCTGTGTCGCCGCTGCGAGTCGGTGGTCGCTTGAACCCCATGATGCGCATCGGCCTTGCCCTCGCGCTTGGGGTGCTCGTCCTCGACCAGGCGACGAAGCACTACATGCTGTTCGTGCTGAACCTGCCGATCGTCGGCCATATCCCACTGGTGGGCTTCGGCCCCTTCGGCTTCGACCTGACCATGGTCTGGAACCGCGGTGTCACCTTCGGGATGCTGGCCGGTGACAGCCCCTGGTCGCAGGCCGCGCTCGGCCTGCTGGCGCTGGCCATTGCCGGCTTCCTGCTGCGCTGGATGGCCCGCGCCGAGAACCGGCTGACGGCGCTGGCCCTCGGCGCCGTGGTCGGCGGCGCGGTCGGCAATGTGATCGACCGTTTCCGCTTCGGCGCGGTGGCGGATTTCTTCGATGCCCACGCCTGGGGCTGGCATTGGTATGTGTTCAACCCCGCGGACGCCGCCATTGTGCTCGGCGTGGTCGCACTGATCGGCGATGCCTTGTTCCGGCCTTCACCCACGGCTAAGGGTTCCACGCCATGACCCAGCTTCGCACCCTCCTCCTCGGCCTGCCTCTCCTCGCGGTGCTCGCGGGCTGCGGCGGCGATACCGCCCGCTCCCTCGGCTTCACCCGGGACCCGCCGGATGAATTCCAGGTGACCACCCGCGCGCCGCTCTCCGTGCCGCCGCGGCTGGCCGAATTGCCGGTACCGACGCCCGGCACACCCCGGCCGCAGGATCAGCGGCTGCCGGCGGCCGCCATCCTCGGCGGTGTTCCGGCGCAGGCCGCCGCCCCCTCGGGCGCCGAACGCGCGCTGCTGGCCCAGGCCGGCCAGCCGGTGGATGACAATATCCGCGCCCGTGTCGATGCCGAGAGCCTGCGGCTCGATCGCCCCGATCGCAGCGTGGCGGACCGCCTGATGTTCTGGCGCGGCGATGCCACCCCGCCCGGTGTGGCGGTGGACCCGCAGCGCGAAGCCCAGCGCCTGCGCGAGAATGCCGCCCTGGGGCGGGATACGACGGAGGGTGTGACGCCGGTGGCGCAGCCGCAGCAGCGCAGCCTGATCCAGCGGCTGTTCGGCGGCTGACGCCCGCCGACCTCCGAGAGGTGGTCGGAGGCGCCCTGGCTACCTATCTGTGCCACTCATGGCCGGGCAGCGCCGCATGGCGTGCCCGGCTTGTTTTGTTTGGCCTCCCCCGGTTGCCGGAGCCCCGGCAGCCCTGACGCGCACCGCCCCCCGCCATTTTTCACTGGCCGCGGGGCTGCGCCCATGCATGGTTTCGCCCGTGACCGATCCGACCCTGCCCTCCGCCACCCCCGCCTTCCTCAACCATGACCGCCCGCCGGTGCCGGACCTCGTGGTGCCGCGCGGCGTGCTGCCCTTCCACCTGGACCAGCGCCCGGTGCGCGGCCGGCTGGTGAAGCTCGGCCCGCTGGCGGATGCGCTGATCGGCCGGCATTCCCAGCACCCCGCCGTGCTGCGGCTGATGGGGGAGGCGCTGGCGCTGACCGCGGCGCTGGCCACGGCGCTGAAATTCAAGGGTTCCTTCAGCCTGCAGGCCAAGGGCGACGGCCCGGTTTCTATGCTGCTGGCCGATTGCACGGATGCCGGCGCGCTGCGCGGCTATGCCAAAGCGGATCCGGAAAGGCTGGAGGCGCTGCTGGTGACGCATCCGCAGCCCACCGCCGCCCAGCTTCTTGGCCAGGGCTACTTCGCGTTCACCTGCGACCAGGGTGACGACATGGAACGCTACCAGGGCATCGTCGCCATCGAGGGCGAGACCCTGGCGGAGATGACCGACACCTATTTCCAGACCTCCGAGCAGTTGCAGACGGAAGTCCGCCTGGCCTGCGGCCGCAGCCTTGCCGGCTGGCGCGCCAGCGCCCTGGTGATCGAACGTGTCGCCGGCCAGGGCGGCATCGGGGAGCTGGACCAGGAGGAACAGGACGATGCCTGGCGCACCGCCCGGGCCCTGATCGGCACGCTGAAGGCCGAGGAGATGCTGGATGACGAACTGCCAGGCGAACGCCTGCTGCACCGCCTGTTCCATGCCGAGGGTCTGGCGACCGACCGGCCCCGCGCCCTGTCCTATGGCTGCCGCTGCTCCCGCGCCCGGCTGGCCGCGGTGCTGGAGAATTTCGGGCCGGAGGATCTGGACCACATGGCCGAATCGGGCGCCATCACCATGACCTGCGAATTCTGCGCCGTGGATTTCCGCTTCGAGCGCGCCGAGGTGGATGGCAAGGCTGGGCGGGCGTGATGCCGCTGGACCGGCGGCCCGCGCTGCACTACCCGGGATGCGGGCTGCAAGGGAACGTCGCCATGCCGAAACGCCGCCACCTGCTGAAGGCCCTGCCGCTGCTGGCCGCCGCCTGCGCCACCACGGAGCAGCCCTTGCCACCGCTGCGCCCGCTGGTCACCGGCTACCGCCACCTGACCCCGCTGCGGCTGAATGTGCTGGAGATCCAGATCGGAGAACCGGTGCCCGGCGCGATCCAGGTGATCGAGCCGGCACCGATGCGCCCGGATGTGGAATTGCGGCGGATGGCGGAACAGCGGCTGGTGCCGATCGGCACGGAGGGCCGCGCCCGCTTCGTCATCACCAATGCTCGCTTCATCCGCCAGCCTCTGCCGGCCCGCGGCGGCCTCGGCGGGATGTTCGGCGGTGAGCCGGGGGAGCGCCTGGCCTGCGAGCTGGCCTGCCGGGTGGAGATCCTGACCGGCGAAACGCGCGTGGCCTTCGTCGAGGCGCAGGTGCAGCGGCTGCAGACCGTGGCCGATGGCGCCACCCCCGCCACGCGCCGCCAGGCGGCCGAGGATGTGGTGCGCCAGGCGATGGAGGAGATGAACGTGGAGTTCGAATTCCAACTCCGCAGCACCCTGCGCGCCTGGCTGGCCGAGGGCCTCACACCCACCGCGCCGGCCGCGGTGCCGGTCGAACGCGAAGACCTGCCCGGAGCACAGCCCCGCACATGACCCTGACCTTCACGAACCCGCCCGCCGTCCACACCCCCGGCGCCCGCTATGTCCATGCCGCGCTGGTCGAAGGCCCCGGCCGCCGGCTTGTGATCTCCGGCCAGATCGGCGTGGCGCCCGATGGCACCGTCGCCGCGGGCGGCGCGGCGCAGGTCGCCCAGGCGCTGGCCAATCTGCGCGCCATCCTGGCGGCCCATGGCATGGCGCCGGAGCATATCGTCAAGATGGGCGTGTTCCTGACCGACCGCGCGTTGATCCCGGCCTGGCGGGCGCAGCGGGATGCCGTGCTGGGGCCGATCGCGCCCTGCAGCACCCTGCTGATCGTGGCGGGCCTGGCCGACCCGCGCTTCGTCTTCGAGGTGGAGGCGGAAGCGTTTTCCGCCTGAGGCGCCGGCGCCTCTGGCTGCTAGGCCGCGGCGGCCATTCGGCCACTCACCCGCCTTCGACGGGTGCAGGTCGTACTCGTGGAGCTGGAGCCAGCGGACCGGTCTGCTGACCGGTCCAAGGCCGCGAAAGCGACCCGCCGCTTATGCGGCGAAGCCAAGGAAACCGGAGGTTTCCGCCCGGCGTTCGAGGGGCCCTGGAGCGGTCACGCAAAAGGGCCGTTGGTATAAAGTGCCGCTCAGGCCTCCGCGTTGGCGCGCGGCGCGCCGAGCATCGCCATGAATTCCCGCCGCGTGGAGGCATCGTCGCGGAAGGCGCCGAGCATCCGGCTGGTCACCATGGACACGCCCGGCTTGTGGATGCCGCGGGTGGTCATGCACTGGTGCTGCGCCTCGATCACCACGGCCACGCCCTTGGGCTTCAACACCTGCTCGATGGTGTTCGCCACCTGGGCGGTCAGCTTTTCCTGGATCTGCAGGCGCTTGGCATAGGCTTCCAGCACGCGAGCGAGCTTGGAAATCCCGACCACGCGGCCATCCGGGATGTAGGCGATGTGCGCCTTGCCGATGATCGGCACCAGATGGTGCTCGCAATGGCTTTCCAGGCGGATGTCGCGCAGCACGACCATTTCGTCGTAGCCGTCCGTCTCCTCGAAGGACCGGGCCAGCAGCTCCACCGGGTCCACTTCATAGCCCGAGAAGAACTCGCCATAGGCGCGCGCCACCCGGGCCGGGGTGTCCACCAGCCCCTCCCGCGCCGGGTCGTCGCCGGCCCAGAGCAGCAGGGTGCGGACGGCGGCCTCGGCTTCCTCGCGCGTCGGGCGGATGAAGGTGCCTGGCTGGTCGGCGCCGAGGCTGCGGGCAGGGGTCTGGATGTTCAAGGGTCAGGTCCTATCGGCATCTCGACGCAGCGGCGGCAGGTTGCCTCCGTATCGTCGCGCCCTGTGGAGTGTCAGGGAGTGCAAAGGCAGATGGGGGCAGTCGGACATCACGCAATGGTTTGTCCGCCACCGGAATCAGAGCGCGATGACATGAGGCGGAATCGCAGGAAAGTCTGAATCGCGCGATCCAACAAAGCCTAGACCGGGGGCTCACCCTGGATCGGTTGGCTGCCCAGGGCGCGCAGCAGCACGGTGATGGCCCGCGCGGCTTCCTCCACCGCATCGGCATCATTGCCCTTGGCGACCAGCGCGACGCCGCCGCCACCCATGCGGTAGTAGGGATAGCTGCCGATATCGAGCTGCGGCCAGCGCGCCTGGATCGCCGCCAGCCCTTCCGCGATGCGGCCTTCCATCACCCCATCCGCATGCACGGCGCGGGATGCGATGGGCGGGCCGCCGGCCAAGGTGGGGGCGAGGGATTCGAACATCGCCTGCATGATCCGCGGCACCCCGGCCAGTACATGGACATTGCCCATGGTGAAGCCCGGCGCGATGGAGATGGCGTTGTCGATCAGCAGGGCGCCGCGCGGCATGGTCGCCATACGCTGGCGGGCGGGGTTGAAATCGCCCGGCTTGTAGTGCCGCTCCAGCCGCGCCCAGGCCTCCGGGTGCGGCTCCCACGGCACGCCGAAAGCGCCGGCGACGCAGTCGCTGGTGATGTCGTCATGCGTCGGGCCGATGCCGCCGGTGGTGAAGACATGGTCGAATCTCGCCCGCACGTCGTTCAGCGTGGCGATGATCGTCTCCCGCACATCGGGGATGATGCGGACCTCGCGCAGCGGGATGCCTATTTCGCCCAGCCGGGTGGCCAGGAAGTTGATGTTGGCATCCTTGGTGCGGCCGGACAGCACCTCATTGCCGATCACCAGCAGGCAGGCGGTGGGGTTTGGCACGGTCATCGGGCGAGTGTCCCAGGGGGCAGGGGAAAGCATAGCGGATCGCGGGCTACAGGAAATCCCGCAGCATGGCGACCAGCGGCTTGTCTGCCGGCGGCATGGCATACTCCGCCAGCTTGTTGGGCCGCACCCAGGCCAGCGCCTGGCCCTCCAGCGGCTGCACCCGGCCTTCCCAGCGGCGGCAGAGGTACAGCGGCATCACCAGATGCCGGTCGCCGAGCGGGTGGCTGGCGAAGGTGAAGGGGGCGAGGCAGCTTTCCGCCACGTCGATCCCCAGCTCCTCCCGCAATTCGCGGATCAGCGTGGCCTCCGGCGTTTCCCCCGCATGGACCTTGCCGCCGGGGAATTCCCACAGCCCCGCCATCGGCTTGCCCTCCGGCCGGCGGGCCAGCAGCACGCGGCCATCGGGATCGATCAGCGCGCAGGCGGCGACCAGCAGGATGTGGCGGGAAGCGCCTTCCGGCGCCGGCGCGGCTTCGGCGATGGTGGCGGGCAGGTCGGCGCGCGTCATTTCGAACAGTTTTACCGGCATGGTGCCGCCGCGGGCCAGGAAATCACGCACGCCCTCGCCGGTTTCCCGGAAGCCGATGCGCTTCAGCACGGCCTGGCTGCGGCTGTTCTCAGTCAGCGCGGAGGCGACCAGCCGGTCCAGCTCCAGATTGGCCAGCGCCCAGCTTGCCAGCCGTGCCGCGGCTTCGGGGCCAACGCCGTGGCCCCAATAGCGACGGCCGATCCAGTAGCCCAGCTCCGCCTCGCGCTTGCTGGCATGGCGGGTCAGGCCGACGCAGCCCACCAGCACCTCCCGCTCCGCCGGTTCCGGTTCCAGGCCGGTGATGGCCAGGTGCCAGGCGGTGCCCTCGGCCAGTTGGGCGTGGGTGGAGGCGATCCATTCATCCGCCAGCGCGCGCGGATAGGGGAAGGGCACCCGGGCGAGGGTCTTTGCCACTTCCCAGTCATTCACCAGGCGGTGCAGCTCGGCCGCATCCTCCGCCCGCAGCGGCCGCAGCGTCAGGCGGTCCGTACGCAACGGCGCAAAGGACAGGGGCGCAAAGGGCTGGGGCGCAAAGGACTGGGGCGCAAAGGACGGGGGCGCAAAGGACGGGGGCACCGCCCGAGAGAGGTCCGGGGATTTTGCGGGCGCCATGGGTGTCGTTATCGCCATGCGGGAAGTCGCAGGTCCAATGTGTCAGGCGAGCGCCGGAGACATGTCCAGCCGTTCGAGTGCCTGTATGGGCTGGAACGACGGCCACGTCATGGTCCGATCCGGCTTTTGCGGCATCCGTGCCGCAGTGTGGCAGGATGGTCGCGGTCCGCTTCGTCCGTGCGGGGTGCCGAGCAACCTTTTGGTCCGGTCACGGTTCTTGCAGGTGGTCATCGCGATGCTCCCGGAACAAAGGGGCGGCAGCGCAGAACCCTGAATGGTCTGCCACCTCTCCCCGTCCCCAACCTGGTCGCCAATGCGAGGCCCACAAAGTGAACCACGGCATCATCGTACTGGGTGCGTCGGCAGGCGGTGTAGGTGCGCTCAGCACTGTCTGCCGCGGCCTGCCGAATGATCTGCCGGCAGCTCTTTTCGTCGTGCTGCACGTGCCACCGGGCGGGCAGAGCATGCTTCCCGACATATTGAGCAGAGCCGGGCCCCTGAAGGCGCACCATGCCGTGGACGGAGAGCAGGTTCAGCGAGGGACGATCTGCGTCGCTCCCCCGGATCATCATCTGCTGTTCGACGACAGTGGAGACCGAATCCTGGTGCGCCGTGGTCCGCAGGAGAACCGGGTCCGGCCCGCGGTGGACGCGCTGTTTCGATCAGCCGCCGTGTCTTGCGGCTCCAAGGTTGTCGGGGTGGTGCTGACCGGGATGCTGGATGACGGGGCAGAGGGCCTTGCAGCCATTCACCGCTGCGGCGGCATAACCGTGGTGCAGGATCCGCTCGATGCCGAATGGCCTGACATGCCGCGCAACGCGCGCGAACGGGCCGGTGCAGACCATTGCCTGCCGTCAGCGGAGATGCCGGCCTTGTTGCAGCGGTTGGCCCAGAGTGATGCCGGGCCATCGGTTGAGATTCCAGGCGAACTCCAGCTTGAGGTTCGCATATCCCGGCAAGAGATCACGGCCATGAGCAAAGACATCATCACCGTCGGCGCCCCGAGTGCGCTGGGCTGCCCCGAATGCGGCGGCGTGCTCAACGTGGTGGCCGAGACGCCTTGGCCCCGCTTCCGGTGCCAGGTCGGCCATGCCTATGGCGCGAAGACGCTGGTGGCGCATCAGGCGGAATCGCTGGAGAAGGCGTTGGGGATCGCCTATCGGACGCAGCGGGACCAGCGCAATCTGTATCTGGCCATGGAGCGTGCCGCCAGGCAGCGCGATCACGCCCAGGAAGCGGCCCGCTGGCAGACTGCGGCCGGCGAAGCCCAGCACTTCGCTGATCTTATCGGCACTGCGGTTGACGAACTGCAAAAGAATGCGGCGCGGCCGTTGGACGCATGACCGGCGGGCGGCGATGCGGACCCGTGCACCGCGCATCGCCTTTCATCCCCGGCGGCGGGTGGGCTAGCTGCGATACGACCCGTTGATGTCGATGTAGCCATGCGTCAGGTCGCAGGTCCAGGCCGTCGCCTTGCCGCGGCCGAGCGCCAGATCCACCGTGATCTCTACCTCGCGGCCCCTCATATGGGCGATCACCGGCGTCTCGTCATAGCCCGGCACCACGCTGCCCTCCCGCGCCATCCAGGTGCCGCCGACGCCGACGGAGAGCAGGTCGCGATCCGCCGGTTCGCCTGCCTTGCCCACCGCCATGACGATGCGGCCCCAATTGGCGTCCTCACCCGCAATCGCGGTCTTCACCAGCGGCGAATTGGCGATGCTCATCGCGATGCGATGCGCGGATTTGGCGGAGACGGCGCCGGTCACGTCGATGCGGATCAGCTTCTGGGCGCCCTCGCCATCGCGGGCGACCATCAGGGCCAGGTCCATTAGCACCTCGTGCACCGCGCGGGCGAAATCCTTCAGCATCTTGCCGCCATCCGACGGCACCCGGGAATGCTTCGCGCTGCCGGTGGCGAACAGCAGCACCGTGTCGCTGGTGGAGGTGTCGCTATCCACGGTCACGCAGTTGAAGGACTTCTGGGTGCCCTTGGCGAGAATGGCCTGGAGCGCCGCGGCCGGCACCTTGGCGTCGGTCGCCAGGAAGCACAGCATGGTCGCCATATCCGGCGCGATCATGCCGCTGCCCTTGGCGATGCCGGAGACCGTCACCGTGGTCTCGCCGATCTGCGCCGTGCGCGTCGCGCCCTTCGGGAAGGTGTCGGTGGTCATGATGGCGCTGGCCGCACCGGCCCAGCCATCCTCATTCAATTGGCCGAACAGCGGCGGCAGGGCGGCGACCAGCTTCTCCGTCGGCAGTTTCTCACCGATCACGCCGGTGGAGGCGAGGAACACTTCGCCAGGCTTGCAGCCGGCCAGTTCCGCCATCGCCTTGGCGGTGTCGCTACAGGTCTGGCGGCCCGCCTTGCCCGTGAAGACGTTGGAATTGCCGGCGGTGACCACCAAAGCGCGGGCCTTGCCGCCCTTCAGCGCGGCCCGGCACCAGTCAATCGGCGCGCCGGGGCATCTGTTCTTGGTAAAGACGCCGGCCACGGTGGTCCCCGCTGGGAAGACCATCATCGTCACATCCTCGCGTGCCTTGTAGCGGATCCCGGCGCGGCCGGAGCCGAGGCGCACGCCGGGCACCGGCGGCATCGCCGGCAGCGGCAGCGCGAGGGGGGAGACGGGAAGGTCCTTGCCAGCCATCTTTGCGGGTCTTCTCAGCGGCGAGGTTGCGGGGCGGCGGGCGGCGCGGCGCCATCCAGCAGGGACGGCGCGGCGGGGGCGGGCAGGGGGCTGCCATCCATGGCGAAGCGCTCGACCCGCGCGGCACCGCGGATGCGTTCCACCTCGGCATTCACCGCTTCCTCGAAGGCGCGCTGGCGCAGCGCTTCCTGTGCCTCCTCAAAGGGCGGCGGCGGCACGGCGCGGCGGGCTTCCACCTTGATGACGTGCCAGCCGAACTGGGTGCGCACCGGGGCCTCGGAAATCTGGCCGGGCTGCATGGCGAAGGCGGCGGTGGCGAATTCCGGGATCATGTCGCCGCGCTTGAAGAAGCCGAGGTCGCCGCCTTCGCGGGACCCGGGGCCGGTGGAGCGGCGGCGGGCCACCTCGGCAAAATCGGCGCCGGCGGCGCGGGCCTCGGCCAGGGCTGTGCGGGCCTCGGCCTCGGTCGGCACCAGGATGTGGCGGGCGCGCACCTCCTCCTCCGCCGGTTGGCCGGCGACGTCGCGCTGGTAGCGGGCGCGCAGCGCTGCTTCCGTCATCCGCGGCGCCACGGCGCGGGTGATGAGGGCCTGTTGCAGCGCCTCCTCCTCCGCCCGGCGCAGGCGGGCCTGCACCTCGGGGTCATTGGCCAGGCCCTGGGCGCGGGCGGCGGCGGTGATCGCCCTCTGGGTGATGAGCTGGTCCAGCAGCAGCGGCATCAGCATGGGCTGCGGCATGGAGCGCAGCTCCGCCGGCAGGCGCTCCATCTCCGATTGCAGCTCGGACAGGCGGATTTCGGTGCCGTCCACCCGGGCCACCACGGGGTCCGCGGCGGCGGGCGCCTGGGCTGCGGGGGGCTGGGTTGCGGGTGCCTGGGTTGCGGGTGCCTGGGCCAAGGCCGGGCCGGTGGCGAGCGCCGTCGAGATCAGCAGGGTCGCAAGCAGCGAGAGGCTTGCAGGCGAGGCGGGGCGGCGCATCGGGGGGATTCTCATCATGGGTCCCGGAAGATGGCCGATGCCGGTGGGCGCCACAAGGCGCGGGCAGGCGGCGTGCGGGCAATCCGGCCGCTCGCGTTGACGCGGCAGGGCCGGGCGCCTATCTCTCCGGCCTCGCGCCCCAGCCCGAATTGGGCCTTGCGCCCCCGACGCCCGGGCGCGATCCCCGTAACGCGGCTGGCATTCTCGGTGCGGGTCGGAGACAGCTTTCGCAGATGTTCCAACGTCTTGTCCGTGCCGTATTCGGCAACACCAACGACCGGGCGCTGAAGCGCTTCCAGGGCCGGGTACCCGCGATCAATGCGCTGGAGCCCACGCTGGCCGCGCTGTCCGATGAGGCGCTGCGCGGCAGGACGGCGGAATTCCGCGCCCAGCTCGCCACCGGCCGCACCCTGGACGACATCCTGCCCGAGGCCTTCGCCACGGTGCGGGAGGGGGCCAAGCGCATCCTCGGCATGCGGCATTTCGACGTGCAGATGATCGGCGGCATGGTGCTGCATGATGGCCGCATCGCCGAGATGAAGACCGGCGAAGGCAAGACCCTGGTCGCCACCTTGCCGGTGTACCTCAACGCGCTGCCCGCCAAGGGCGTTCATGTCGTAACCGTGAACGACTACCTCGCCGCCCGCGACGCGGAATGGATGGGCAAGCTGTACGGCTTCCTCGGCCTGACCACCGGCACCATCGTGCATGGCAAGTCGGATGAGGAACGCCGGGACGCCTATCACTGCGACATCACCTACGGCACCAACAACGAATTCGGCTTCGACTACCTGCGCGACAACATGAAGTACCGGCTGGAGGAAATGGTCCAGCGCGACTTCGCCTATGCCATCGTCGACGAGGTGGACAGCATCCTGGTGGATGAGGCGCGCACGCCGCTGATCATCTCCGGCCCGTCCGACGACAGCAGCGACCTGTATTCACGCGTCGATGCGGTGATGAAGGAGCTGGTCAAGGACACCTCGATCTTCGAGAAGGACGAGAAGTTCAAGACCGTCCACATGATCGAGGCGGGGACGGAGGCGCTGGAGGCGGCGCTGACCGAGGCCGGGCTGCTGACGGAAGGCGCGCTGTATGACAGCGCCAATGTCACCCTGGTGCACCACGCCAACCAGTCGCTGCGCGCGCATGTGCTGTTCACCAAGGATGTCGACTACATCGTCCGGCAGGACAAGGTCGTCATCATCGACGAATTCACCGGCCGCATGATGGAAGGCCGCCGCTATTCGGAAGGCCTGCACCAGGCGCTGGAGGCCAAGGAAGGCGTCACGGTCCAGCCCGAAAACCAGACGCTGGCCTCCATCACCTTCCAGAACTATTTTCGTTTGTATCCCAAGCTGTCCGGCATGACCGGCACGGCCTCCACCGAGGCCGATGAATTCGCGGAAATCTACAAGCTGGAAGTGGTGGAAATCCCCACCAACGTGCCGGTGGCGCGCCAGGATTCGGACGACGAAGTTTATAAATCCGCGCGCGAAAAGTACGAGGCGGTGGCCAGCCTGATCGCCGAGGCGCGGCAGAAGGGCCAGCCCACCCTGGTCGGCACCACCAGTATCGAGAAGTCGGAGCTGATCTCCGAACTGCTGAAGCAGAAGGGCGTGCCGCACCAGGTGCTGAACGCCCGCTTCCACGAACAGGAAGCCGGCATCGTGGCGCAGGCCGGCCGCCCCGGCTCCGTCACCATCGCCACCAACATGGCCGGCCGCGGCACGGACATCCAGCTCGGCGGCAATGCGGACATGCTGGCCCGCGCCGAGATCGGCAACAGCGACAGCCCGGAATACGATGCTGCACTGGCCCGCCACAAGGCGGAGGTCGAGGCGATCCGCCCCGCCGTGAAGGCCGCCGGCGGCCTGCTGGTGATCGGCACGGAACGGCATGAAAGCCGCCGCATCGACAACCAGCTGCGTGGCCGCTCCGGCCGCCAGGGTGACCCGGGCGCCAGCCGCTTCTTCCTGTCGCTGGAAGACGATCTGATGCGGATCTTCGGCAGCGAACGCATGGGCGGCATGTTGCAGAAGCTCGGCCTGAAGGAAGGGGAGGCGATTGTTCACCCCTGGATCAACAAGGCCCTGGAGAAGGCGCAGAAGAAGGTCGAAGCGCGCAACTTCGACACCCGCAAGAACCTGCTGAAATACGACGACGTCATGAACAACCAGCGGAAGGAGGTCTATGCCCAGCGCAGATCCTTCATGCTGGCGCCCGATGTGGCGGAGACGGTCGCGGAAATGCGGCGGGAGACGATCGGCAAGCTGATCGACGCCGCCATCCCGGAAAACGCCTATCCCGAGCAATGGGACCTGGCCGGGTTGCAGGAGAAGGTGCTGAGCGTCCTCGGCCTGGACCTGCCGGTGGCCGATTGGGCGCGCGAGGAAGGTATCGACGAGACCCAGGTGCGGGAGCGCCTGATCAAGGCGGCGGAGGAAAGCTACGCCGCCCGCGTCGCCAATATCGGCGCCGACCTGATGCGGGTGGTCGAGAAATCCCTGCTGCTGCAGATCTTCGATGCGGTGTGGAAGGAACATCTTCTCGCGCTGGACCATCTGCGCCAGGGCATCGGCCTGCGCGCCTATGGCCAGCGGGACCCGCTGAACGAGTACAAGTCCGAGGCCTTCAACCTGTTCAACAGCATGCTGGAGGATCTGCGGGAGCGCACCACCACCGTGCTGATGCGCATCGACATCCGCCCCGACGCGCCGCCGCCGATGCCGGAACCGGTGCGGGTGATGGATATGCGGCACCCGGACCCGAGCGGCATGGCAGAGCTGGAATACGCGGATGCGGCCCCGCAATCCTCCTATGGCGCCGCCACCCAGCCGGTGCGCCAGTCGCTGACCGCCCAGCGGGTGGACCCGAACGACCCCACCACCTGGGCCGCCACGCCGCGCAACGCGCCTTGCCCGTGCGGGTCGGGCAAGAAGTACAAGCACTGCCACGGACGCACCTAGTCGGGCTGCCGGCTGCGGCCCTTCGTGTGGGATGAACGATCACAGGCCCGCATCTAACTGGGTGAGGGCAGCATTCCGTGTCGCGGTCTCACCACGGCCAACGGTACCGGAGCCGCGGTTTATCTTGTCACCTCCGGCGACCTCCTGCTCCGCATCAGTGCGCGTCCGAGCGCGGCCGCCAGTTCATCCGCGTGATAGGGCTTGAGAAGCGTCTCCACGTCCTTCGGCGCGCCACCGCGCGCGAGCCGCTCGCTGTAGCCGGTGGCGAGGACCACAGCGACGCCAGGGAACGAGCAACGCAAAATAGCAGCCAGTTCAATACCATCCGCGCCCCCGGGCATCACCACGTCCGAAAAGACTGCGTCGACTGCCTTCCCTTCCGCCAGCATCGCCAATGCCTCAGCCGCGCCGCCGGCGCGCCGCGTGGCGTAACCGAGCTCCTCAAGAAGGCCACAGGCGAAGGCGGCCACGTCCGGGTTGTCGTCGATCACCATCACCGTCCGACCGATGCCCTGCAGAACGTCGGGCTCCTCGTCCTTCCCGCTCGCCGCCCCGACCTCCGCGCCGCCCAGGGCGGTGGTGGCGCGCGGCAGGTGGACGAACACCGCCGTGCCCCGCCCCGGCTCGCTCTCGATCCGCAAGTCGCCTCCGGACTGCCGGGCGAAGCCGTGCACCTGCGGCAGGCCAAGGCCGGTACCCCGGCCCGGCCCCTTGGTGGTGAAGAACGGCTCCAGCACCCGTGAGAGGATGTGCGGCGGTATGCCGCCGCCGGTATCCTTGACGGCAACGCACAGGTACTCGCCGTCGGTGCGCTCCGCGGTCGCCTCCAGTGCCACGTTGCGCGCCTGAATGGTGAGCGTCCCCCCGTTCGGCATGGCGTCGCGGGCGTTTACCGCCAGGTTCAGGAGCGCTGCTTCGAGCTGACCGGGATCGACGCAAACCGGCCAGAGGTCGGAGGCAAGATCGGTTTCCACCCGGATGCCGGAGCCGAGCGTCTGCCGCAGCAGGCCCGACATGCCGGCAAGGCGCATGCCGACATCGATCACCTCGGGGCGCAAGGTCTGCTTCCGGGCAAAGGCGAGCAGACGCCCAGTCAGCTCGCGCGCGCTCCGGCCCGCCTGGATCATGCCCTCCAGGATCTCGGCCCTTTTCGCCTCCGGCAGGGAGGACCGCTTGAGCAGCGCCGCTCCGCTGGTGACGACTTGCAGCAGGTTGCCGAAATCATGCGCGACGCCGCCGGTGAGTTCGCCGAGAGCTGCCAGCTTCTCGGCCTGGCGCGCCGCGTCCTCCGCCCGCCGACGCTCCTCGGCTGCGCGCAGCAGGGCAGCGGTGCGCTCCTCGACGATGCGCTCCAGTTCGTTGCGCTGCAGGGCCAGCGCAGCTTCCACATGGCGCTGCGCGGTCACATCGGTAAGAGCCTCCAGCACCGCCGTTGCCGCCCCATCCGGCCCGCGCCGTAGCGCCTTGCGGGCGGCAACAACGATCTCGGCCCCGTCCCGGGTCCGCTGCAGCAGATCCCCCGTCCACTCGCCGTCGCGCTCCAGCGCCGCCGCGATTTCGCTGGGCGGTACCGGGAACACAGTCTGGAGGAACGCGTGCGCTCTCATGCCCAGCGCCTCTGCCGCGCTCCAGCCGTAGAGTCGCTCGCAGCCGGCCGACCAGTGGCGGATGATGCCGTCGAGATCGCGCGCCATGGAGGCGCCGAGGTCCAGCGTGGCCAGCAGGTCGCGAAGCCGGGCCTCGCCATCCCGCAGCGCCGCCTCGGCCGCGCGCCGCGCGGTCACGTCCTGCGCCACGGCAACCACGGCGAGGACGCGGCCTGTGTCGTCGCGCACCGGCGCGACGCTGTTGTGCACCCAAACCTCCGCACCACCGGGGCGGAGGTAGCGCTTTTCGATCGAGAAGGGGACGCCGTCGCCCAAGGTCCGCGCAAAGGCAGGCAGGTTTCCGGTCAGGTCGTCGGGATGGGTGATGTCCTGCATGCGAAGGCCGCCGAGCAGCGCCTCACGCGGCCGGCCGACGATCTCGCAATACCGGTCGTTGACGAGGATGAAGCGCCCGTTCCGATCGACCTGGGCGATGCCGGTGCCGGCCTGCTCGACCACGGCCCGGAACCGGGCCTCGCTCTCGGCCAGCGCGACCCTCGCCTCGCGTTCTGCCAGCGCCCCGAGCCGCCGGTCGATGGAAGCGGCGCCGAGCGCCAGGAGCAGGACCAGGAAGGTGATGCCTGCCACGCCGAGCGCGAGGCCCGCATGGCCGAGATGCGCAGCCTCCGCGACGGCGGTCCCGGCATGCGGGACCCAGGTTGCCGCCGCCATGCCGGTGTAGTGCATGCCCGCGATCGCCAGCCCCATGATCACCGCGGCCCCAACCCGCCGCCCCGGCGTGGCGTCGCGGCGCGCAAGCCAGAGGGCCGCCGTGGCGGCAACGACCGCGATCAGCACCGAGGCGCCGACCAGCGCGGGGTCGTATTGCAGGTCGGCCGGCATCCGCATGGCCGCCATGCCGGTGTAGTGCATGGCGGCGATGCCGCAGCCCATCAGCAGGCCGCCGAGCGTCAGGTCGCGCCGGCGCGCGCCACGCTGCCAGATCGCCCAGAAGCCCGGGCCGGTGACCAGTACCGCCACGGCAAGAGATAGAACGGTCAGGCCGGGGTCGTGGGCCACCGGGATGGGCAGGCTGAAGGCAAGCATCCCCACGAAATGCATGGACCAGATGCCCCCGCCCAGGGCGAGTGCGGCGGTGGCGAGCCAGGCGCGACCAGGCCGGCGGCCCGCCGAGGCGCGCATGCGCCCGGCCAGGTCCAATGCCGCGAAGGAGGCAGCCATCGCGACCAGGACGGACAGGGCCGCCAGGAGCGGGTCGTGGCTCCCTGTCAACGGAAGGCCATTCAAGTCGGTGTGGTCCTCTCAGAAAGCCCCGGGGCACGGGACCGCCGGAAGGCACGCTTTGGATGAGACTGCCTTATCCAAATAGTTGGCCACACGGAAGGGTTGGTCGGTTCAACTTCCGCCTCCATCCTCACCTGGATCACAATTACTTGCCATATCTTGCAGTGTTTGATTCTACCGCAACACGCCTGGGAATGGAGACGCGGCGGAGTGGGCGGGTCACACCCGCCGCAGTGGCACCCGCGTGGACATCCAGGCGGCGAACAACACCAGGACCGCGGCGGTGGCGAAGCTCGCGCGGAAGGCGGTGGTCATCTGCGCGCGGAACGCCGCCTCCGCCATGGCATCGAGCCCGGCCAGCGCCGCCGGCCCCTGGTTCACCAGCGCCACGAACAGCCGCGTCGCCTCCGGCCCCTGCAGGGTCAGCGCGCCGAACAGCACCGCCCCCAGCAGCGCCGTGCCGGTCGCCGCGCCGAGGGAACGGGTGAACTGGACGGATGCCGTGGCGGACCCCAGCAGCTTCGGTCCCGCCGCCACCTGCACCGTCACCTGCACCATGGGGAAGGACATGCCGAACCCCATGGAGACCACGCCGAGCAGCCCCGCCATAAGAACCAGCGGCAAATCCCCCAGTCCCAGCGTCACCACCACCAGAAGCGTGGTGGAGATGCTCAGCCCGATGCCCGGCCAGCGCATCAGCAGCCCGGTGCGGGACAGCATGGTGCCGGAGATGATGGCCCCGAACCCGGCGCAGGCCGCCAGCGGCAGCAGCGCCAGCCCCGAGGCGGCGGGGGAAAGGCCGCGCACCGCGGCGAAATAGATCGGCAGGAAGGCGATGGTGCCGACAAAGGCGCCGGCGACGCAGGCGGACATCAATATGGCGCGCCAGACGGTCGCATTGCCCAGCAAGCCGAGCGGCAGCAGTGGGTGCGGCGCCCGGCGTTCCTGCCGCAGCAACAGCCACAGCGCGACACCCGCCACCACGGCCAGCACCGCCGCCACCGCCAGCGGCCCCGGCGCCAGCCGCCGCGCCTGGTCCAGCGCCAGCAGCGCCGGCGCGACAAACACGGCGAACAGGATCAGCCCCCACCAGTCGAAGCTGAAGCCCTGGGAGGACCCGCGCGCGGAATCGCCCAGCCGGGTCACGGCCAGCCAGGCTGCCAGGGCTGATAGCGGCAGTTGCAGCAGGAAGATGCTGCGCCAGCCGAAATACTCCGCCAGCACCCCGCCCAGCACCGGCCCCAATGCGCTAGCGGTGGTGAAGACCGCGGCAATATAGGCCTGGAAGCGCCCGCGTTCCCGCGCCGGCACCACCTCCGCGATCAGCGCGACGGACAGGCTGATCAGCCCGCCGCCCCCGAAACCCTGCACCACCCGCGCCGCCGCCAGGGTGGAAAGCGACCCGGCCAGCGCACACAGCACGGCGCCGGCGGCATAGACGGCCAGCGCCACCAGCAGCATCCGCTGCCGCCCGAACGCATCGCCGAGCCGGCCATAGACCGGCGCCGCCACGGTGTTGGCGACCAGGTACAGCACGATGATCCAGGAGATGCGCTCCACATCGCCCAGGCTCTTGGCGATGGCCGGCAGGGCGGCGGCGACGATGGTCTGGTCCAGCGCGGCGCCGAACATCGCCAGCGCGACGGCCGGAAACACCTTGAAGAACAGCCGCCGCAGCTCGGCCGGGGAGACGGTGGCGGCGGATGGCGGGCCGCTATCGGGGGGAGGCGTCATGCGGGCCGGATCAAACCACCCGCCGCGACGTCAAACGACCCCCGCGCGCCCCATTTCCAGAAACTTCTCACGCCGACGTGCGCGCAGCGTGGCGCCATCCAGTGCCAGCAGCGGCTCCAGGCTGTCCCAAATCTGGCGGGACACGGCGGCGAGCATGGCGGGCGCATCGCGATGCGCGCCGCCCAAGGGCTCCGCGATGACGGCATCCACCAGGGCCAGCTTGCGAAGGTCCTCCGCCGTCAGGCGCAGCGCCTCCGCCGCCGTGGCCGCCTGGGCGGCGTCGCGCCACAGGATGCTGGCGCAGCCCTCGGGCGAGATGACGGAGTAGATGGAATGCTCCAGCATCAGGATGCGGTCCGCCGCGGCCAGCGCGATGGCGCCGCCCGAGCCGCCCTCTCCGATGATGGTGGCGATGAAGGGCACGGGCGCGTCCAGCCCGGCCTCGATGGCGCGCGCAATGGCTTCCGCCTGGCCGCGCGCTTCCGCGTCGATGCCGGGAAAAGCCCCGGCGGTGTCGACGAAGGACAGGATCGGCAGGCCGAAACGGCCAGCGAGTTCCATCAGCCGCCGCGCCTTGCGATAGCCCTCCGGCCGCGCCATGCCGAAATTGTGCTTCACGCGGCTTTCGGTGTCATGGCCGCGTTCGGTGCCGATCACCATCACCGCGCGGCCGCGGAAGCGGCCCATGCCGCCGAGCACTGCCGTGTCGTCGCCAAAGGCGCGGTCACCTGCCAGCGGCAGAAAATCCTCGATCAGGCCGGCGATGTAGTCACTGGCATGTGGGCGTTCCGGGTGGCGGGCGATCTGCGCCTTCTGCCAGGGCGTCAGCTTGGCATAGGTGGCCAGCAGCAGCTTGTGCGCCTTGTCGCGCAGCTTGCCGACCTCCTCGGCCACGTCGATGCCGCCGGCGTCCGTGGTACGGCGCAGCTCCTCGATCTTGCCCTCGAGTTCGGCGATGGGTTTTTCGAAGTCCAGGAATTGGCGCATGGCGCAGGCGGGTTAGCCGAAAAGGGCGGGGCGCGTAAGGGCGCATGGCAGTTCAGGGGGCGGAAAGCCGTTTGTCGGCAGGATGCATCCCAGGCCGGCTCAGCAACGAAACGCCCATATCCGTCATGGCGGGGCCCGCCCCCCTCATGGCAGCAGGATGCCAGACAGGCCGTGGCGGTCGCCCGCGCGCGCCAGGCTGCCGTCCACGCGCGTGCGCTCCAGGAAGGCGTTCACCTCGTTCAGCCAGGCCTGGTCGCCGCGCGGCAGCGCATAGGCATAGAGCGTATCGCCGAAGCGATTGGGCGGTGCGATCACCTGCGCCCAGTCATGCATCAGCACCATGCGGCGGGTGTAGGGGAAGTCCGACATGAAGACATCGGCACGGCCGGACAGGATCTCCCCCTCCCGCGTGCGGGGCGGGGCCACCACCATCAATTCCGCATTCCGCAGCGTCTCGCGCATCAGCGGCTCCATCACCGTGCCGGCGGCGACCGCCACCACCGTGCCGGGCTGGTCGATATCGTTCCATGCCTGGATCCGGGTGTTGGTGCGCGTTGTCACCGCATAGACCGCGCTGGCCATGTAGGGCTTGGTGAAGGCCACCCGCAGGGCCCGCGCAGGCGTCACGCCCACCCCCATCATGGCGATGTCGCAGCTGCCATCCTCCAGGCGGTCCATGAATTCACCGAAGTTGGTCTCAAAAAAGACGAGTCGCACGTCGAGCCTTGCGGCCAGCGCGCGCGCCATGTCGATGTCGAGACCCTCCATCTCCCCGTTCCGCGGATTGCGGTAGGAGATGGCGAAATAGTCCGGCCAGATGCAGACCAGCAGATCGCCTCGCGCCCGGATGTCCTGCAACCGGCCCGTCTGGACGGGTGGCGCGACGGCCTGAACCCGTAGCACGGGTGCCGTATCGGTCAGAATATGATGCGGGTTCAGAATTTGTGCCCGAACGCCGCCTCCGCGCTCGCAAAATAAGACGAAAGCGACGATAAGCGCTGTCGCAAAGATGGTAACTCGCATCACCCAACTCCGTTCCGCCTTGCGGCGTTCGCTCGGGCTAGGCGCTCCGCGCCCGTCCGAGCCGCGTCCATGGCTGCTTTTTGCGGCCGCTGTCGGGCTTGTGGCCCTATCCCTGCTCGGCATCTACAGCATCCTGATGCATCGCGGCCAGCAGGACGCCCTGGCGGAAGCGGAACGTTTGACCCAGGGCGGTGCAGCGGGCCTTGCGGACCAGCTCACCCGGGCGGTGCAGACCGTGGATCTGGTGCTGCTGGACGCGACCGACCGGCTGGCGGAGGCGGATCCGGCAGCGGTCGCCCGGCAGATCGCCATCCGCATTCGCGACGTGCCGCAGATGCGCGCGCTCCTCGTCACCGATTCCCAGGGTTTCATCATCGCCAGTTCCGTCGACGGGCTGCGGGAGGCTTCGGTGGCGGACCGGGAATGGTTCCGCCTGCTGCGCTTCGGGGGTCAGGCGGTGCGGCTCGGCGCGCCGGAGGCCGGGCGCTACCTGGGTCCCGCCGGCCGGGCCATCGGCCATGCCCGTGGCCTCTACGCGATTCCCTATGCAAGGGCGCTGCGTGGCGCGCGGGGCGAATTCCTCGGTACCGTCGTCGCCATCCTCAACCCGGATTATCTGGCGGGCGTCGCGCGGCGGCATGCCGAGAGCTTCGGCGTCACCATCCGCATCCATTCCTTCCAGGGCCTGCTGCTGGCCCGCTCCGACGGTCGCGCCGATGGGGTGGGGGAGCTGAACTCCTCCGCCTGGATATTCCGGAACTTCCTGCCGCGGCGGGAGAATGGGACTTGGTCCGGGGTGGACCAGGACCGGAAGGAGGTCGTCGCCTCCTTCGCCGTCACGCGCCAGGGCGCCTTCGTGGTGGAAGTGGCGCGGAACCGGGTGGATGCGCTGGACAGCGCGCACCGCCTCGGCGCGCTGCTGGCCGCGGGCGTGGCCGCGGCGGCGGTGGTGACGCTGGTGGCGCTGTGGCTGCTGGTGCGCCAGGCCCAGGCGCTGAAGGTGCAGGGCCAGCGGCTGACCGAATCGGAGCGCCACGCCGTCGCCGCCTCCCGCGCCAAGGAGGAATTCCTGGCCTCGATGAGCCATGAGATCCGCACCCCGATGAACGGCGTGATCGGCATGACCGGGCTGCTGCTGGACACGCGGCTGGACCCGCTGCAACGCCGCTATGCCGAGACCATCCAGGGCTCCGCCGAGCATCTGATGATGGTGCTGAACGACATTCTCGACTTCTCCAAGCTGGAGGCCGGGGCGCTGCAGCTGGAAGCGGTGCCGTTCAACATCGAGGCCGAGATCGCGACGATCGTGGAACTGTTCGCCCCGCGCGCCGCCGCCAAGGGGGTGGAGCTGGTCTGCGCGCTTGCGCCGGACCTGCCGGCCCGCGTGCTGGGCGACCCGGGGCGCATCCGGCAGATGCTGTTCAACCTGGTCGGCAATGCGGTGAAGTTCACCGAGACGGGCTGGATCCAGGTGGCGATCTCGGTGGAGGCGGAGCTGGATTACTGGCGGCTCCGCGCCTCCGTCTCGGATACCGGGATCGGCGTCGAGCGTGACAAGATCGCGCATCTGTTCGAGCGTTTCACCCAGGCCGATGCCTCGATCCGCCGCAAATATGGCGGCACCGGCCTCGGGCTCGCCATCTGCAAGCGGCTGGCGGAGGAGATGGGCGGAGGCATCGAGGCGGTGCCGCGGCTGGCCGGCGTGCGCAATGGCGGCGGCAGCGTGTTCCGCTTCACGGTCAAGATCGGCCGGGTGGAGGGGGATCAGCAGCCGCTGACCGGCCTCGCCGGGCGTCGCATCCTGGTGGTGGACGACCTGCCGCTGAACCGGGAGATCCTGGTACGGCAACTGGCCGGCATGGGGGCGGAGGCCGCGGCGGTTTCCGATGGCGGCACCGCACTCGCCGCGCTGCGGGCCGCCGCCAGCCAGGGACGACCATTCGAGGCAGCGGTGCTGGACGGGCAATTGCCGGATGGCGATGGCCTGGCGCTGGCGCGGCGCATTCGCCAGGAATGGGATGCGCTCGGCTCGCCGCGCCTGCTGCTCTGTGCCTCCGGTTCCGCCGATCCGCGTGCGGCGCAAGGCAGCACCCAATCATCGGGCCAGGGGGTGCTGGACGGGTTGCTGCTGAAGCCGGCCCTGCCCACGCGTCTGCGCGATGCCCTGCTGCTGGCGCTGGCGCCGCGGCAGGCCGAACCGGCCGCGGCGGAGCTGCCGCAAGCCGACGCGACGCCGGAGCCGGACCGCCCGCAGATCCGCATCCTGCTGGTGGAGGACAACGCGACCAATCAGCTGGTGATGCGAACCATCCTGTCCCGCGCCGGGGCGGTGGTGGATGTGGCCGGCGACGGCGCGCAGGCGGTCGCCGCCGGGCGGGGCGAGTTGTACGACTTCATCCTGATGGATCTGCAGATGCCGGTGATGGATGGGCTTGAGGCGACCCGCACGCTGCGCGCCCAGCCCGGCCCCAACCGCGCCACCCGCATCATCGGCCTGACCGCGGCGGTCGGCCCGGAATTCGAGCGGCAGTGCCGGGAGGCCGGGATGGATGACTACCTCGGCAAGCCGGTGCAGCGGGATACGCTGCTACGGAAGCTGGGGCTGATCGGCCAGTCCACGGGCACCCGCGCGGCCTGAAACCCTACTCGCCCAGCGCCAACCCCGGCACCGCGACCGCCAGCCCACCCTGCGCGCCGGATGTGGCGCCGACCGCAACGCCCGCCACCGCCCAGCCCTCGCCATGCCGCACCAGCAGCGGCCCGCCGGAGACGCCCCGCGTGGCGGCACAGCCATGGCGCAGCAGCAGCCGGCCCTCCGCATCCCGCAGCACCGCCTGCACCTGGCAATCCGTATCCGCCAGCAGCGCATGGGCACGGTCCTGTTGCCAGCCGCCCAGCATCGCCGCCGCGCCCGCCGCCGGCAGGGTCGCGGCCAGCGGCAGGGTCGGGCCGGGCAGGGGGGTGGCCAGGCGCAGCAGCGCCCAATCGGCGCCGATCGGGCCGCTGGTCTCCGGCCGGAAACCGGGGCCGACCTGCAGCCTGGCGCCGGTGGCGTGGGCGGTGAAGTTGCCTCGGTCGTAGCCCGCCAGCACATGCACCCGGCCGGGCAGCACCAGGCGCCGGGTCAGCCGCGCCACCAGGCAATGCGCCGCGGTCAGCACCCGGTCTGGCGCGATCAGCACGCCGGTGCAGCGGCCGCCGGCCTCGGACTGCACCCGCACCAGGCTGGACCAGGGCGCCTCCGCCACCGTCACCGGCCGCCGTGCCGTGCTGTCCGCCACGCCGGGAAGCTGCGCCTGGGCCGGGGTGGCCAGCAGCAGCAGGGCGAGCAGGCGCCTCATCGCGTCATCGGCAGTCGCCAGATCAGCGCGCCGACGCCAGCGGCCAAAATCGCCAGCAGCCAGGGCACCAGCCCAGCCCCGCCGAGATCCGTCGCCAGCCCCATCGCCGCCGGCACCGCCGCCACGCCGAGCGTCGCGGCCGAGACCTGCAACCCCACCGCCGGCACCGCCGCGGCCCCGCCGAGCCGGGCCGGGGTGCGGGCCATCAGCGTTGGGTAGACCGGCGCCAGCGCCACCGCCAGCAGGGCGATCGCCGGCAGGTCCGCCAGCCCGGTGGCGAAGCCGAGCGCTGCCAGCACGGCCACCGGCGCCATCAGCCGCAGCAGCCGGTCCGGCCCGATCCGGTCCACGACGAAGCCGAGCCCGATGCGCCCACCGGTGAGCGCCGCGAAGAACAGCGTGGCGGCCGCCGCGCCCTCAGCCGGGGTGGCGCCGCGTGACGCCGTCAGGATGGTCGCGGCCCATTGCCCCGCGGCGGCCTCCAGCCCGGTGTAGAGGAAGAAGATCGCGACCTGGAGCCGCGCCAGAGGGTTGCGCAGCACGGTCCAGGCATTGAGGCGCGGGCCATCGGAAGGACCATCCCCGGGCGCCGCGCCCTGCCAGCGATGGCGCGTGACCAGGAAGGCCAGCGTCAGCGCCGCCAGTGCCAGCCCCACCGCCAGGTAGCCCGCCTGCCAACCGAACCCCACCGCCAGCAGCGCCGCCGCGATGGCCGGGCCGAGCGTGGCGCCAACCCCCCAGAAGCCGTGCAGCCAGTTCATGTGGCGCGGTTGGAAGCGGGCGGCGGCGAAGGCGTTCATCGCCGCATCCACCGCCCCGCCCCCGGCGCCCGCCAGCACGGCCAGCGCCACAAATCCGGCAAAGGGTGGTGCGGTGGATTGCAGCAGGGCGGCGGTGGCCGTCGCCGCCAGGCTCGCCACCAGCAGCCAGCCGATGCCGAAGGCCCGCATCAACTGCGCGGTGAACAGCCCGGCCAACACATAGCCGCCCGCCGTAACCGCCAGGATCAGCCCGAGCCCCGCATTCGGCACGCCATAGAAGGGCCGCAGCTCCGGCCATAGGCTGCCCGGCACCGGGTCCGGCAGGCCGAGGCCGATGAAGGCCAGGAAGGCGAGGGCGAGAAGGGGCACGGCGGCGAGCTACACCGGCCAGCGCCGCCTGGCCATTACCCGGGCTTGGTCGCCTGCAACGGCGTGCCGTCCTTGCGCGTGAACATGGCGGGCTGGTCGTGTGGCGGGGCCAGCAGGTCGATGTCGCTGTAGGTGGCGTCGTCGCCTTCGGTGCGGCTGCCGATCTCGAGCACCAGCGCCTCGGTGGCGGAGAGGTTGCGAAGATGGTGCCCATCCTGCTCGCCCGCCTTGAAGCCGGCGGCGTCGCCGGCGCGCAGCACTTCCGCGCCGGCATCGGTCACCAGCGTCGCCTCCCCGGCCAGGACGAAGACGAATTCGTCCGAGCCATTGTGCCAATGCCGCTGGCTGGACCAGGCGCCGGGTGGCAGGCGCAGCAGGTTGACGCCGAACTGCGTGAGTCCTGCCGCATCCCCCAGGCGCCGGCGTTCGCGCGCCCTGCAGGGCTGGTCATGCGGTGCGGGGTAGAAGCAGCCGATGACCGGCGGAATGTTCGCGGGGTCGATGCGCTTGCCCATGCTGTGGCCCTTTCAAAGCGAAGGGCATCACAGCATGGGCGGCGGCGCGTGGTCAGTGGCGGTGGCTGCCACCCGGCATCGCACCACCCGGCATCGTGGCACCCGGCCCGCGGGCACCCGCGGCCTGAACGGCAAGCTGCGTCCGCACCTCTCCGGCCTTCTCGAAGACCAGGGTGACGGGCACCGTATCGCCCTGGTTCAACGGCTGCTTCAGGTCGATCAGCATGAGGTGCAGCCCACCCGGCCGCAGGGTGACGGTCTCGCCAGCCGGCAGCTCGATCGCCGCCACCGGGCGCATCCGCATCACGCCATTGTCGTGGATATGCGTGTGCAGCTCCACCGTGCCGGCGATCTCGGTCCGCGCCGAAACCAGCCGGTCCGCCGCGCCGGTGTTCCGCAGCGTGAGGAAGCCGGCGCCGACCCGGCCGGCGCCGGCGGCGCGGCTCCAGCCGGCCTCGACCTGGATCGGGCCGTGGCCCTGGGCGATGCCGCGGGTGGCGACCAGGCCGAGCATGGTGCCCAGCGCGGCGCGACGCGAAAATACTTTCATCTTCAACTCCTCAGCCCAGCATTTCGAGGCTGTCCGGGCTGACGCCCGCGCGGCCTTCGATACGCCCGGCGAGCCGGGCCAGATTTGCCGCGATGCGGGCGCCGGCCACCGGGTCACCGGTGCTGCAGGTGCCATTCGCGATGGTCAACGCGCGCTGCATGGCCATCACCTCGGCGGGCGTCGCATGCGGCAAGGCGGCTTCCAGCGCCGCGCGGGCGGGGGCGAGCGCCCCGTCGCAGACGGCGGTGAGATGCGCCTCCATCGCCTCCGCATCACAGGCGGCGGCGCGGCGGGAGGAGAGCAGGCTGCCGGCGGCCACCGCGGCGGCGGCGAGCGGCAGGAAACGGCGGGTCTGGTTCATGACGCGATCCTCAATTGCGCGGCAGCAGGCGCAGGGCGGGGGCGGGCATGCGGTAGTCCGTGATGCGGCGGCCAGGTTCCGGAATCTCGGTCCAGGCGGCCTGCCTGCCATCCGGGCAATCCTGCACCACGGGGATGTAGAGCAGCTCGCCCGGGGTGTTGGGCAGGCGCATGCGGATGACGAATTCATCGTAATGCGCGTGCTCCAGCCGGCCGCCTTCCCAGATGATCTCGGAGAGCGGCGCCACGGCGCCATGGCCCCTGCCAGCCTCGCCGCGGGCGACCGTCCGCAGCGTCCAGCCAGGCTTCGGCATGGGCTGCGCCACCGTCATACCCTCCGGCACCCGGACGGTGACGCGGATGGTGGGGGCGCCGTCACAGCCATGCGGGATGCGGAAGGTGGCGCGGTAGGTGGTGTTGGCCGCGGCCTGCTGGACTTCCAGCGTGACATGGGCGGCCGCAGGCAGCGGCATGAGGGCCGCGCCGGCAAGCGCCAGCGTGGCCAATGTGGTCTTGAACATGTGTGCATTCCTGAATCCATGGAGGGTCATCCGGTGGCTTCAGGAGGTGGGCGGCGCCCTCGGCGGCGGCTGGCAGCGCGGCGGGGGCGCCGGGTTGGGCGTGCTCGGCGGTGGCAGAGGCGCGGTCTGCACCAGCAGCAGCGGCGGCACCAGCGCGACCGGTGGTGGCGGCAGGGCCGCGCCGCTGGCGCCACCGCAGAGCGGGCAGAACATGCCGGCGGCGTGATCCTGCGGCGCCTGTTCGTCCTGCTCCAGCGCCAGGGGGATGCTCCGCATCCCGTCGGGCGTGCAGATCTCCATGTGCAGCACGCCGCCCGAGGGCGCGGCCAGCTTCAGGCAATGGCCGAAGGCGGTGCCCCACTGCAGCAGCAGCAGCACAACCAGCAGCCGGGTGAAGGCGGGGCGAATACGCACATCCTGGCCATACCACCACCACCCCCGAAAACGAAAGCGGCGCGCAACCCCCGTGGGATTGCGCGCCGCGCCGTATCAGGCCGCGTCGGATCGCGTCAGTCGCTGTTCTGGCGCACGCCCATGAACTGGAGCAGCAGCTGGAACAGGTTGACGAAGTTCAGGTACAGGCCGAGCGCATCGAAGACGCTGCGCTTGCCGGCCTCGTCCGAACCCTCGGCATAGGCGTGCTGAATATAGTCCGCCTTGATCCGTTGCGTGTCGTAGGCGGTGAGGCCGACGAAGACCACCACGCCGATGATGCTGATGGCGAATTGCAGGGCGGAGCTCTGCAGGAACATGTTCACCAGCATCGCGATGATGATGCCGATCAGGCCCATCATCATGAAGCTGCCCAGCTTCGTCAGGTCGGCCTTGGTGGTGTAGCCGTACAGGCTGACCGCGGCGAACATGCCGGACGTGATGAAGAAGGTGCTGGCGATGGAGGCGCCGGTGTAGATCGCGAAGATGTTGGACATCGACGCGCCCATCACGGCGCAGAAGGCCCAGAACAGCGCCTGCGCGCCAGTCTTGCTCATCCGGTTGATGCCGAAGCTCAACACCAGGATGAAGGCCAGCGGCGCGAACATCGCGGCCCAGCCCAGGATGGTCGGCGCCGTCGCGTTGCCGCGCGGCGTGCGGACCACCTCATAGAACAGGCTGGCGATATCCGGGTTGGAGGCGATGAGATAGGCGACGATGCCGGTCAGCGCGAGGCCGGAGGCCATCCAGTTGTAGACCCGCAGCATGTAGGCGCGCAGGCCTGCATCGAGCGCAGCGGCGTCCACGCCCGCGGACCGCCCAATGGGCTGGGTCCAGGCCGACGCGCCCGTCCGGAAGCGGTTGTCGGGACCGAGAGCCATGGTCAGGAAATCTCCTCGCAGGCGATGGTTAGGGGCCGCCCGCACACACCTCATCATATGGAACTTCTGTAATCCTTATCAACGGGGGCGTGGTCTCGACGCGCAAGATTCACGCGAAAGCGCGGGGATTCATGCGGCGCCCTCGATCCAATAGCCCTGGTGCGGCACCGCACCCTCCGATTCCAGCGCCGGACCCACCACCTCGACCGCCTCCGCCGCCGAATCGAGCACCGCGCGGCAGGACAGGGCCAGCCCCGCCGTGTGCGGCTGGGCGTTGCGGAGGTGGAGGATCGCCGCCGCGGACAGGCCGTACACCACCCGGCCGATGCCGGTGTAGAAGATCGCCGCCGCGCACATCGCGCAGGGCTCGCCGGAGGAATAGATGGTGGCCCGCCGCAGCCGGCGGCGCGGCACGCCGGCGGCGATCACCGCCTGGCAGGCATTCATCTCGCTATGCGCCAGCGTCCCGCCGCCGCCGCTGCCCTGGGTGGACAGGCCCTCTGCCAGGATGGTGCCATCCTCCGCCACGATCACGGCGGAGAAGGGGCGGTCACCTCGGGCGCGGGCCTCGCCCGCCAGGCGGAAGGCGTGGCGGAGGTGGTCGGCATCTTCCGGCAACAGGTCGGGGGGCGGCAGGTCGGTTTCCATGCCGCCCATCCAAGCCCGGCGCTACTCGTTCCGCAACAGAGGCGCGGGCCGGACGCGCAGCGCCAGCGCGGTGCCGATATAGCCGAGCGCCAGCGTCAGCAGCACGCAGCCCAGCACGGTGAGCGCCAGGGTTCCGGGCAGGAAGATCCAGTCCGCGCCCATCACGTAGCGCACCACGGCCCAACTTGCCGCAGACCCGGCGGCGGCAGCCAGCAGCCCCGCCACCAGCCCCAGCAGGCCGAATTCAACCAGCCAGGCGCCGCGGATCTGCGAGCGGGTCGCGCCGATGGTCTTCAGCACCACCGCATCCCGCACCCGCGCCCCTTGCCCGGCGGCGACCGCCCCGGCGAGCACCAGCATTCCTGCCAGCAGCGTGACGGAGGCGGTCGCCTGCAGCGCCACCCCCACCCGCGTCAGCAGCCCGGCCACCGCCTCCAACGCATCCCGCACCCGAATGCCGGAGATGTTGGGGAAGGCATCGGTCAGCACCCGCAGCACCGCAGGCTCGACCTGTTCGCTGCTGCGGACGGTGGCGATATGCGTGTGCGGCGCCGAGGCCAGCAGGCCGGGGGAGGCGACCATGACGTAGTTGATGCCAAGGCCCCGCCACTGGATTTCCCGCAGCGAGGCGACCCGCAGATCGATGTCGCGGCCCAGCACATTGACGGTGACGGTGGACCCCACCCCCATGCCCCAGCCGCGGGCGAGGTTGGCATCGAAGGACACCAGCGGCGGGCCGCTGTAATCCGCCGCCCACCACTGCCCATCCACCAGTCGCGTGCCGTCCGGCGGCGTCGCCGCATAGGTCAGGCCGCGATCGCCGCGCAGCGCCCAGCGCGTGTCCTCGGTGGCCTGCACCTGCTCGGACGGCGTGCCATCCACCGCGACGATGCGGGCGCGGAGCGAGGGCACGGAACGCACCTCGGAGACGCCGGGCTGCGCGGCGGCCAGGGCGTTGAAGCGGTCCGACTGGTCGTTCTGGATGTCGATGAAGAAGAAGCTCGGCGCCGCATTCGGCATTTGGTCCGAAAGCTGGCGGCGCAGATTGCCCTCGATGGTGGCGATGGCGGCGAGTGTGGTCAGGCCGATGCCGAGCGCCACCAGCATGGTCGGCGTCGGCGCCCCCGGGCGGTACAGATTGGCCAGGCCCAGCCGCAAGGTGGGCCGGCGGATGCCGCGCAGGCTGCGGGCCAGCCTCATCAGGCCGCTGGCCCCCAGCCGGAACAGCAGCAGGGTCAGCGCCGCGCCGGCACAGAAGCCGAGGGCGAAGCGCGGCTGTTCCGCCGTGCCCACCACCAGCGCCACCAGCGCCAGCGCGGTGGCCGCATTCGCCAGCAGGATGCCGCGGGAGGGCCAGCCGGGATTGGCGGTCACCAGGTCCCGGAACAGCGCGGCCCCCGGAATCCGCTGTGCCCGCCCAAGCGGCCATAGGGAAAAAGTCAGCGCCGTGAGCAGCCCATACAGCGCGGCCAGCCCCAGCGGCGCCCAATAGATGCCGAAGCGTGGCGGCACCGGCAGCGCGCCGGCCAGCGCCTGCGCGCCGAGCCAGGTCAGTGCGAACCCCGCGACCAGCCCGATGGAAATGCCGATCAGCGCCAGCACCACAACCTGGATCAGATAGGTGGCCAGGATGGTGCCCGAAGGCGCGCCAAGGCAGCGCAGCGTGGCAATGGTGCGGCCGCGCGCCTCCAGCCAGGCGCGCACACCGGTGGCCACCCCGATGCCGCCGACCAGCAGCGCGGTGAAGCCGGCCAGCACCAGGAAGGCGGTGGCGCGATCGAGGAAGCGGTTCACCCCCGGCTCCGCCTGGTCCGCCGTGCGCACGCGCCAGCCGCCATCGCCCACCGCGTCCCGGAATTGCGTGGCGAAGGCGCGCACATCCGTGCCTTCCGGCAGTCGCAGCCGCGTGTCGTAGGACACCAGGCTGCCCGGCTGGATCAGCGCGGTGGAGGGCAGGGCGGCGGCCAGGACCAGGGCGCGCGGGCCGAGCACGGCCGGGCTCGCGACCCGGTCCGGCTCCTGCGCGATGGTGCCGGCGAAGACCAGGCTGGCCTCGCCGATGCGGATCATGTCGCCCGGCGTGACGCCCAGGCGTTCCACCACCGAGGCCTCCAGCGCCACGCGGTAGCGGCCATCGGTGGCGGCCAGCGTCGCCTCCGGCGGGTCGAGCCGCAGCTCGCCATACAGCGGATAGGCGGCATCGACGGATTTCAGCTCCACCAAGGCGCGTTCGCCGGATGGCGCGACGGCCATGGCGCGCATCTCGATGATCTCGGAGGTGGTGGCACCGCGTTGGCGGGCCCAGTCCAGCGCCGCATCGGGCAGCGGCTGGTAGTTCACCCGCACCTCGACATCGCCGCCGAGCAGCCTGGCGCCATCGGCCAGCAGCCCCGCCTTGGTGGCGCTTTGCAGCGTGCCGACGGCGGCGATGCTGGCCACGCCCAGCGCCAGGCAGGCCAGCACCAGCCGCAACTGCCGCACGCCGCCGCGCAATTCCCGCCGCGCCAGCCGCGCGCCGAGCACCAGATGCTGCATCATGGCGCTTATTCCGCCGCCAGCTTGAGGCCGGCGGTGTCGGAGACGATGCGCCCATCCTCCATCCGCACCTGCCGTTCACAACGATCCGCCAGGGCCGGGTCATGGGTGATGAGCAGCAACGTGGTGCCAAGCCGGGCGCGCAGGCCGAACAGCAAATCCATCACCACCGTGCCGGTGGCGCGGTCCAGGTTTCCGGTCGGCTCATCGGCCAGGATCAGGCGGGGTTCGGCCACCACGGCGCGGGCCAGTGCCACGCGCTGCTGCTCACCGCCCGACATCTGGCCTGGGTAATGCTCCAGCCGGTGGCCGAGGCCGACATCCTTCAGCGCCGCCGCCGCCTTGTCGAAGGCATCCCGCCTTCCGGCGAATTCCAGCGGCATGGCGACATTCTCCAGCGCCGTCATAGTCGGGATCAGGTGGAAAGCCTGGAAGACGATCCCCACCTCGTCCCGACGGAACCGGGCCAGCGCATCCTCGTCCAGCGCCCCCATATCCCGCCCCGCCACGGTAAGGCGCCCCGCACTCGGCGTCTCGAGGCCCGCCAGCAGCATGAGGAGCGACGTCTTGCCCGAGCCCGAAGGCCCCACGATGCCCACCGCCTCCCCGGCCGCAACCGAGAGGTCCACCCCGCGCAGCACATGCACCGGGCCCGAGGCCGCCTTGGCGGTGAAGACCAGGCCGGTGGCGGCGATCAGCGGTGATGCGGGTGGGATCACGGGCGAAAAATCCTGTTACAGCGGTGTCACGTCATATGGGCGGCGTGCTGCGCTGCAAAAGGCGGCGCTCGGTATCGGAGTATTGCTGGCCGGAACGCGGGGCGCACGCGCGCAAGGCCGGCAGCTTCGCCTGCTGATGCTGGGCGACTCCATCACCGCCGGCTACGGCCTGGCGCGCGGCGAAGGCCCGCCGGCGCGGATCGAGGCGCTGCTGCGGCAGAAGGGCCGGAATGTGCGGCTGCTGGATGCCGGCGTGTCCGGCGACACCACCGCGGGCGGCCGCGCCCGGTTGGAATGGGCGCTGGCGGATCGGCCGGATGCGGCGATCGTGGCGCTCGGCGGCAATGACGGGCTGCGCGGCCTGACGCCCGCGCAGATGCGGACCAATTTGACCGCGATCCTGGATGGGCTGGCGGCGCGGAACATCCCGACCCTGCTGGCCGGCATGATCGCGCCGCCCAATCTCGGCGCGGAGTATGGCCGGGAATTCGCGGCGGTGTTTTCCGAACTGGCCGAGGCGCGGCCCGCAATCGTGTTCTACCCCTTCCTGCTGGAAGGTGTGGCCGGCGAGCCGGCGCTGAACCAGGCGGATCGCATCCACCCCAACACGCGCGGCGCGCAGATCCTGGCGGAGCGGATGCTGCCTGCCATCGAAACGCTACTGGACCGCGCGGCCAATTCTCCCGCAGGGTAAGTTTGCCCCGGAGTCGCGGAGCGCACGCCCATGGTTCGCCTGTTCGTTGCCCTGGCCTTGCCCGATGCGGTGAAGGCCCAGCTTGCCGCCCTGGCCGGCGGCATCCCCGGCGCCCGCTGGGTGCCGCCGGAGAACTACCATCTGACGCTCCGCTTCATCGGCGAGATCGAGAGCTGGCAGGCGGAGGAGGTGGATGCAGCGCTCGCCGCCATCCGCGCGCCACGCTTCGACCTGGCCCTGGCCGGGATCGGCACCTTCGAGAAGGGCGGTCGCATCCAGTCCATCCACATCACGGCGGAACGCAGCGAGGCGCTGACCCGGCTGCAAGCCAAGGTGGAGACGGCGTTGCAGCGCGTCGGGCTGGAGCCGGACCGCCGCCGCTTCGCCCCGCATGTGACGCTGGCGCGGACCGACAAAGCGGAGACGCACAGGCTGATCGGCTTCATCCACGCGCACAGCCTGTTCCGGTCGCCGCCGGTGCCGATCGACAATTTCGTGCTGTTCTCGTCGTATCTTGGCAAGGAAGCGGCGCATTACGTGCCGGAGGTGGAGTACGAACTGAGCTGAAAGCTGGCCGATCCCACGCCGCCCAGGCGCCCCGCTTCACCACCCGCCCGCGGCAGCGTCCTAAAAATACCCTTCGCGTTTTTTGCGTTCCATGGAGGCGTCCTGGTCGGTGTCGATCAGGCGGCCCTGGCGTTCGCTGGTGCGGCTGTCGCGGATTTCGGCCAGCACCTGGTCCAGGGTTTCGGCGCGGCTTTCATGGGCGCCGGTCAGCGGCCAGTCGCCCATGGTGCGGAAGCGGACCCAGAGGGTTTCCTCCTGCTCGCCGGGCTCGATCGGCATGCGGGGGTCGTCGCGCATGATCAGCGCGCCGCTGCGGCGGACCACCGGGCGCGGGGCGGCGAAGTATAGCGGCACCACTGGGATGGATTCGGCCGCGATATAGTCCCAGACATCGAATTCGGTCCAGTTGGACAGCGGGAAGACGCGCATGCCCTCACCGGGGTTCATGCGGGTGTTGTAGAGGCCCCACAGTTCCGGCCGCTGGCCGCGCGGGTCCCAGACATGGCCGGGGGCGCGGAAGGAGAATACGCGTTCCTTGGCGCGGGCCTTTTCCTCATCCCGTCGGGCGCCGCCGATGGCTGTATCGAAGCCGTGCGAATCCAGCGCCTGTTTCAGCGCCTCCGTGCCCATGACGGACATATGAAGCTGCGAGCCGTGGGTGAGGGGGCCGATGCCGCGCGCCAACCCGTCCGGGTTGGTATGGACGATGCACTCCAGCCCGAGCTCGGCCATGCGTCGGTCCCGGAACTCCAGCATCGCCTTGAAATCCCAGCCCGTTGCGATGTGCAGCAGGCGGAAAGGCGGCTTGCCCGGGGCGAAGGCCTTCATCGCCAGCTGCAACACCACCGAGCTGTCCTTGCCGATGGAGTACAGCAACACCGGGTTGCGGAAGCTGGCCGCGGTCTCGCGCAGAATCCCGATCGCCTCCGCCTCCAGCCGCCGGAGATGCGGCGTCAGGCGGTGGGCCGTGGCGGTGGCCATCCGTACAGTCTCCGCTCAGGCCGCCTTCAGGAAGGTCAGCAGCTTTTCGGAGGCGGCGGCCTTGTCGGTGCGGTCGATGGCGGCGAGTTCGGCGGCCAGGCGGTCCAGCGCCTGTTCGTAGATCTGCCGTTCGGAGAAGGACTGGTCCGGCTGGCCGGCATTGCGGTGCAGGTCGCGCACCACTTCTGCGATGGCCAGCGGATCGCCGGAGTTGATCTTCGCCTCATATTCCTGGGCGCGGCGAGACCACATGGTGCGCTTGATCCGCGCGCGGCCGCGCAGCACTTCCAGCGCCTCCGCCATGTGATCGTCCGTGGCCAGCTTGCGCAGGCCGGAGGAGGCGGCCTTGTTCACTGGCACCCGCAGGGTCATGCGGTTTTCCTCGAACGTGACGATGATCACCTTCAGGGACATGCCAGCCACCGGCATGTCCTCGATGCCCTGCACCTGGCCGACGCCATGGGTCGGATAGACCACATGATCGCCCGGCTTGAATTCGGGGGGGGGGCCCTTCGGGCGCGGCGGCGGCAGCGGCGTGCCATCCTCCGGATCCTCCACCGTGCGCGGCCCGCCGCGCTGGGAGAACATGGACGGGCGCGGCCCATTTGCGGGGGTGGAGCCAGGGCGCGGCGGCGGGCGGTGCGGCGGCGGGGGGCTGTCCTGGCGCGGCGGCGTTTGCGGCGTGCCGAACTTCACCGGCGCCTTTTCGACCTTCACGGCGTCCTTTGGCGAGCGCTCCGCGCTGGGGACCGGACGCTCCGCGTCAGGCTTTTCCGAGTCCGTCTTCGCAGATGTATCGCCGGTTTTCGCCTGGGCGGTTTGCTTCATGTGGCGACCCGATTCTGCATCCCGTACCGAAGCCGGCCCCGTGCCATTGGCTGGGGCGGCCCGGTCTTGGGCATGTCATGGACCCGATGGGTGGGAAACCTGCGCGTTCTGCCAGGGGTTTCCCGATCCCATTGATAATATAATACAAACCGGCGCCGATTTCCACCCCGGGCGGAATCTGGTGCGATTCGGGTGGGGTGGCTCAGGCCTTGCCGGGGGCCGGGTCGAAAAGCTCCTTCTTGCCCGGCTTGTCCTTCCACTCATCCGCATCGCCCGGCGCTTCGCCCTTGCGGGTGATGTTCGGCCATTGGGTGGCGTAGGTGCGGTTCAGCTCCACCCAGGGCGTCGCCTTGTCGTCGCTGTCGGGCAGGATGGCCTCGGCGGGACATTCCGGCTCGCAGACGCCACAGTCGATGCATTCATCCGGATGGATGACCAGCATGTTCTCGCCCACGTAGAAGCAGTCCACCGGACAGACTTCCACGCAATCCATGTATTTGCACTTGATGCAGTTCTCGGTGACGACGTAGGTCAACTGCGCCTCCGGCGGAGATGCGGGGCCGCGCCCATTGGCGGTCCCACCGCCGCGTCCCGGCAGGGCTGCGGCACGGCTGAAATGGCCCAGCATCCCGCACAAGGCAAGCACCCGCACCGCAACATCACGGATCCGCGGGGGGTGTGGGGTCCGAAAGGTCCTCATACAGCCCGCGTGCCTCACTCGCCGGCCCGCGGCGGGAGGCGAGCGCCAGCACCCGCCAGACACGCACATCGCTGCCCATGCCGAAGGTCAGCACATCACCGGGCCGGAGCTTGAAATGCGGCTTGTCGGTCCGCTGGCTGTTGATGCGGACGCGCCCGGCCGAAACCTGCCGGGCGCATTCCGTCCGCGTCTTGGCCGTGCGCGCGCACCAGAGCCAGAGGTCGAGCCGCTGCCAGGCGGCCTCCGCCTCCGCCATGCGTCAGTCCTTGCGGAGCTTCAACTGCGCCAGCACGGCGAAGGGCGAATCCGGCTTGGGGCCGGAGGACCATTCGCGCGGAGCGCTGCGGTCGCCACCGCGATCCCCGCCGCGATCGCGGTCGCGATCCTGGCGCGGGTAACGGTCCCCACCGCCCGGACCACGATCGGCGCTTCGATTGGGGCGTGGCGCACGATCGTCACGTCGGGCTTCCTGCGGCGCACCCTCCGGCCGCGGCGCATCGCTGCGCGGGCGGTCATTCGGGCCGCGCGGCGGGCCGCGGCGCGGGCCTTCAGGACGTGGTCCTTCGTGGCGGGGGCGATCCTGGCGCGGTGCGTCGGCCGCCACCTCCGGCGGCGGCGAGACGCCCGGCGGCAGGCCATCCACGCGCCAGTCGCGGCGCGGGCCATGATCCACACGCTCCCGCCGCGGGGCATCGCGGCGCGGGCCATCGCGGCGCGGGCCATCCGGCCGGGCCGGACGCAGCTCGGGCGGGATGGGCGGGCCGAAATAGACCGGGCGCGGGCCTTCCGGGCGGGGCGCACGCTCCGGCCGCGGGCCACGCGGCGCGCCGCGTTCACCGCGCGGCTGGTCGCCCCTCGGTTGGTCACCTCGGGCCTCGTTCCGCTCCGGCCGGCCATCGCGGCGCGGGCCGCGCGGGCTGGCGCCGCGATCGGCGCGCACCATGCTGATGCGGGCGGGCAGCGGCGGGCCGAATTCACCCTCCTCCAGCGGCGGGGAGGGCATCAGCCGGAAGCCCATCGCCTCCAGCGCCATCGGCAGCGTGTCACCCTTCACGCCGAGGCGCGACGCCAGGCCTTCCGGCACCGGTGCCGGGGCACGCCGTGTCAGGTAGCCCAGTTCGCCGGCAATGCGTTCCGCCACGTCGAGCCGCAGCAGCACGCGTCCGGCCGGCAGCCAGCCCGCCATGATGGCGAAGCCCTGCGGCCAGCCATCCGGCCCGCGCGGCGTGTTGGGGTCAACCGCCGCTTCCTCCGCGCCCGGCTCCGGCAAGGTCACGGAGACCAGGCCGGGGTTGGGCAGCAGTGGCGTCGGGATGTTGCGGCGCAGCGCCCAGAGCTGCGCACGCAGCCCCATGGCGCGGGGCTTGAGCACATCCGGCAGATACATGGCGTAGCGGCCGGCGCGGATGCCGATGGCCTTCAGCCGTGCCCGCAAATCCGCGGGAATTTCCCGCTCGGTCGCACCGGGGGCGAGGCCCATGGCTTCGCGCAGCCGGAAGGCCGGGCCACGCAGGGTGTTGTCCTCGGCGGCCTTGGCCTCGATGGCTTCCAGCCCGCCCAATTCGCGCTTCACCAGCGATTCCAGCCAGGTGGCCAGGCGCACGCGCACCCGCTCGCGCTGGGCATTGTCCAGGA
This sequence comes from Falsiroseomonas sp. E2-1-a4, assembly GCF_051433165.1. Lineage (NCBI taxonomy): Bacteria > Pseudomonadati > Pseudomonadota > Alphaproteobacteria > Acetobacterales > Roseomonadaceae > Falsiroseomonas > Falsiroseomonas sp. E2-1-a4. Next base: position 108,501 of record NZ_JBHMFS010000014.1, read on the forward strand.
ATTCGGTGGCAATCACGTCCACATGCGGCTTCAACGGTTCCGGCCCCGGCCGCAGCCGGGCGATCTCCGCCTCGTCCCACATCACGCGGTGCTGCGGGGTCAGGCGGAAGGCCTCGTCCTTGGCAACTTCCAGGCTGGCCAGGCGGCGCGGAATTTCCTCACGCAGCGCACGGCGGGCGGCGCGAAGGACCAGGCGCTTTTCTTCTTCCTTGGTCGCCTCGGGGTCCGGCTGGAAGTGGAAGCCGGTAACCTTGCCGACCGTATGGCCCTCGACCACCACATCGCCCTGGCGCGTCACGGCGGAGAGCAGCGTCTCCTCCGTATCGTCCAGGCGGCGGATCAGGTGCGCGGCGCGGCGGTCGACGAAGCGGGCGATCAGGCGTTCATGCAGCGCGTCGGAAACCGCTTCCTCCGCCTTGCGCGCTTCCGCCTGCTGCGTCGCGGCATCCGCAATCCAGTCGGCGCGGGCGGCGATGTAAGACCAGATACGGATATTGGCCAGGCGGGCCATCAGCGTATCGAGGTCACCCTCGACATTGCCGAGCGACGCGATGTTGCCGGCGACCCAGTCGCTGGGCAGCCTGCCATCGGTCGCGAGATGCCCGAAGATCTTGGCGCAGAGCCGGGTGTGGCTGTCATCCGCGATCTTGCGGAAATCCGGCACCTGGCAGGCTTCCCAAAGCAGCCGCACGCGGGCGCGGCCCTGGCCGAGCTGGCGGATCTCCTGCTCGCGGGACAGCGCGTTCAGGGTGATGTGGTCCACCGCATCATTGCCCTTGGCGAGGCCAGGGGTGGGCGGCGATGTGGCGAGGCTGTCCAGCAGCCCGTCGATGCTGGCGAAATCCAGGTCCGAATTGCGCCAGGCGATCTGGGCCAGGGGCTCGAAGACATGGCCCTCGATCTGGCGGGCCAGTTCCTCCGGCAGGGGTGGGCATTCCGCGGTGGTGCCGAAGGTGCCGTCGCGCATGCCGCGGCCGGCGCGGCCGGCGATCTGGGCGGCTTCCTGCGCGTTCAAGGCGCGAATCTGGTGGCCATCGAACTTTTGGAGGTCGGCGAAGGCGATGTGGTCCACATCCATGTTCAGACCCATGCCGATGGCATCGGTTGCGACCAGGAAATCCACTTCGCGGTTCTGATACAGCGCCACCTGGGCGTTGCGGGTGCGCGGCGACATCCGCCCCATCACCACGGCGCAACCGCCGCGGCGACGGCGGATCGCCTCCGCAATCGCATAGACCTCGGCCGCGCTGAAGGCGACCACGGCGCTGCGCGGCGGCAGTTTCGTCAATTTGGCCGGACCCGAATGGGTCAGTTGTGACAGGCGCGGGCGCGTCTCGATCTCGGCCTGGGGCACCAGGCGCTGCAGCAGCGGGCGGATGGTTTCCGCGCCGAGGAACATGGTTTCCACCATGCCGCGCGCATGCAGCAGCCGGTCGGTGAAGATGTGGCCCCGATCGGCATCGGCGCAGAGCTGGATTTCATCCACGGCGACGAATTCGGCGCGGCGGTCCAGCGGCATGGCCTCCACCGTGCAGGCGAACCAGCGCGCCTCGGGGGGGACGATCTTTTCCTCCCCGGTGATCAGCGCGACGTACTTCTCCCCCTTCGCGGCGACCATGCGGTCGTAATTCTCGCGCGCCAGCAGGCGCAGCGGGAAGCCGATGATGCCGGAGGCATGCGCCAGCAGGCGAGTGATCGCCAGATGGGTCTTGCCGGTGTTGGTCGGGCCGAGCACCGCGCGAACGCGCGGGGCAAACATCTGGCCATGGGACATGTGATGGTCGGACATATTGGGTATTGGGCATGGTCCGTGGGGGCAGCGGTTGCGTGGCACGCCTCTGCGCCCTTGGCAACTGCGGGTGGGCGCGGAAGGCATCGCGGCAGGCCGCGGAATGCATCGCGGCGGGCCGCGTGAGAGTGTCTCGGCGGGCCGCGTGAGAGTGTCTCGGCGGGCCGCGTGAGAGTGTCGCGGCGGGCCGCGTGAGAGTGTCGCGGCGGGCCGCGTGAGAGTGTCTCGGCGGGCCGCGTGAGAGTGTCGCGGCGGGCCGCGTAGGAGTGTCGCGGCGGGCCGCTGGGGAGTGTTGCGACGGGCTGCGGGAGGCATCCTGGTTCAGGCAACGAAGCGTCAATCTTCCTGGGTCAGCCTGCCCCACGTGGCCCGTCCCCCGGTGGCCACGCCCGGGCAGGAGGCCCAGCATGTCCGCCACGTTCCGCCACGGGCTGGGTCGAATCCAGCCGCGCGCCGACGCCCTTCCGGAGTCGCATGCCGCCACCGGCCCGGGCCGCCTCGCCTGGCTCGGCGGGCTGGCCGGGCTGATTGCCTTGTGCCTTGCGGTCGTGCTGCTGCTGCCGCGGATGGAGGCGCCGGACCGCGCCCCGCCCACGGCGGCGGAGGCACTGTCCCTGCTGGCGGCACGCACGCCCGAGCCAGCCACCCTGAGCGGGCTGAGCCGCGCCCTGGGCGTGCTGGAGCGCGACCTGGGCACCTGGCAGCGTCTGGTGGCGCCGGAGGGGCGGGTGGATCTGTCCCGGCTGCGCGAACGTGCGGCGCAATTCAACCCTGCGCGCCCGACGCCCGCCGCCGCCCTTCGGCCCGAGCCGGCCAGCGAGGCCCTGTCCGAGACCCTGGCCGACCCCGGCCATGTGGCGCTGATCGCGCTGGCGGTGATGCTGGCGGCCGCCACACTGCTGGCCGGCATCGCCGCGCTGCTGCTGGAACGCCTGCTGCTGGCGCCGTTCCGGGCGCTGCGCGCGGCCGCCGCCGGCATGGCGGAAGGAGATCTGGACATCACGGTGCCGGGCACCTGCCGCGATGATGAGGCCGGCGCCTTGGCCCGCGCCCTCGAACGCTTCCGGCTGGCCGCCCTGGCCACCCGGCAGGAGACCTGCCTCGATTCGATGACGATGGAGGAAGCGGGCGACCGCATGCTGGCCGCCTCCGGCGAGATCGAGCGCATCGCCGCCACCGCCGCCGCCCGCGGGCTTGAAGCCAGCCTGGCGCTCCGCAGGGGCGAGGCCGGCCGCCGGCAGGTGGCAGAGGGGGCGCGGCAGCTCGCCGAGCAGGTGGTGGTGATCCGCGACGCGACGGACCGGGCCAGCGCCGCCTTGGCCCGCCTCGCCCAGGGGGTGACCCAGCTCGATGCGCCGCGCGCGCCGGAGGGGGCGCCAGAGGGGGTGCCAGAGGGGGTGCCAGAGGGGGTGCCAGAGGGGGCGCCGGTGAGGGAGAGGATGCTGGTGGGCTGACCCAGCCCGGGCGCCAGCCCACCAGCAGACCGATCCCCATCGCGGCGGTCATGACGATGGATGCGGTTGGCGTCTTGGCGGCCCCTTGGCAGCGACGGCAGCAGCGGTCAGCTTGCGCCGGTGAATCCCGCCACCCGCTTTGTCCTGCTCTACAGCGCACAATTCGTTGTGGTGGGCATCACCTTGCCCTTCCTGCCGGCCATCCTGTCCGCGCAGGGCATGTCCCCGGCCGAAGTGGGGGTGCTGCTGGCGGTGGCGGCCGGCGTAAGGCTGGTGGCGGGGCCGGCGGGAGGCCGGCTGGCGGATGCGCTGGGCGATGCACGGGTGCTGCTGGTGGCAGGGTCCGCGCTCGCGGCGCTGGCGGCCTGCGGCTTCCTGGTGCCGGCCGGCTTCGGGCTGCTGCTGCTGGTAATGGCGCTGCACAGCGCCGCCTTCGCCCCGGTGGTGCCGCTGACCGATGCGCTGGCGCTCGCAGCCTCCCGCGCCCCGGGTGGCTTCGATTACGCGCGCGTGCGGGCGGCGGGCAGCATTGCCTTCATGCTGGCGGCGATCGTGGTGGGGCAGGCGGTGGCGCTGGCCGGCATCCAGGCGGCGGCCTGGCTGCTGGTGGCCGGGCTGGCCGCGACATCGCTGGCCGCGCTCGCCTTGCCCGGCCGGGCGCCGCGCGCCGGGCGGGCGGTGGCGCGCGGCTGGGCGGGGTTCCTGGCGCCGCTGCGGATTCCGGCGGTGCGGCGGCTGATGCTGGTCTCGGCGCTGATCCAGGGCAGCCATGCGCTGTATTACGGCTTCGGCACGCTGCATTGGCAGGCGGCGGGGCTGGGCGCCGGGCTGATCGGCGGGCTGTGGGCGGTTGGCGTGCTGGCGGAGGTGGCGCTGTTCCTGTGGGGGCGGGGGCTTGTGACGCGGCTCGGGCCGGTCGGCCTGTCGCTGGTCGCGGCCGGGGCCGGGGTGCTGCGCTGGGGCGTGACGGCGCTGACGGTCGATCCCTGGCTGCTGGTGCCGGCGCAGATACTGCACGCGGCGACCTTCGGCATGCAGCATTTGGCGACCATGGCGGTGCTGGCCCGGGTGGTGCCGCCCGCCGAGGCCGGCACGGCGCAGACGCTGCATGCGGCGCTGGGGGTCGGGCTGTGGATGGGGCTGCTGGCCCTGGCCTGTGGGCCGCTTTATGCCGCGGTGGGCGGGGCGGGGTTCTGGGCCATGGCGGTGCTGTGCCTGCTGGCGCTGCCGGCCAGCCTGGCGCTGGGGCGGGCGCTGCGGGGCTGAATCATGCCGCCGGCGGCAAATCCTCCCACCCCGCGCCATGCCACAGGCGCGGCGTGACGGTGGCGCGGCCATCCTCCACGATGATGCGGTTATAGGCGTTGGGCGTGCCGCGCAGCCGGACGGAGGTGGCGCTGCCGGCCTGGGCCACCACCAGCCCCCCCTCCCGCACCGGGCGGACATCGCCGAGATGCAGATGCCCGGTCAGCACCAGCCGCACATCATGCCGCGCGAAGGCGGCCAGCGCCGGTTCGGCATTGCCCACCAGCCGGGCGCCGGGCTTGAGGATCGGCGCCAGGAAGGGGTGGTGCGCCACGATGATGCGGAACAGGCCGGGCGGCAGCGCCGCCAGCCGCCCCTCCGCCGCTGCCAGCCTGGTGCCGGAGACGCGGCCGCGCGCCCAGTTCAGATACAGCCCGGCACGGCGGGCGGTGTTCATGCCGACGATGGCGATCTCCGCATCCTCGAACACCGGCTCCGTCACCGCGTGGACATGGCGGCGCCAGCGGCGATACGGGTCCGTGAAACGCTCGACCAGATTGTAGGGCGACATGTCGTGATTACCGGGCACGATCAGCCGCGGTGCGGGCAGCGTCTCCAGGAAAGCCATGGCGGCGATGAATTCCTCATGCCGCGCGCCCTGGGTCAGGTCGCCGGAGACGGCGATGAGGTCGGGCGCCCAATCGGCCAGCTCCTGCACGAAGCTGGCCACCACCTCAGGGTCCTCGGCGCCGAAATGCAGGTCCGACAGATGCGCCACGCGGCGCGTCATGCGGACGGTTGAACCGGGCCGGTCTCGGCCGCCGGATTTTCGGCGGGCGGGCCGGGCACGATGACGCGCAGCGCACCGGGATGGATGCGGTAGATCAGCGGCGGCGCGATCAGCAGCGCCTCCCCGTCATTCATCACGCGGATCGCGGTGCGCGCGGAGCCGATTGTCACTTCCTGCGCCGTGCGTTCCTGCACGAGGCGGGAGCCACGCCAGGTTCCGAGGAACATGCCCGCCATCATCTTTACCCACCACCATGCCCCGTAGCGACGCGCGACATAGAGGGCGAGTTCCCCGGCATCGAGCCGCGGCCGGGCCATCATCAGGTTGAAGCCCTCGGCATAGCGGTTGTTCGCCACCGCCAGCGCCCGGGTCCACAGCCGCACCGTCAGCCCTTCGCCCAGCCGCACGCTGAGCCGCATCGGCCGGTGCCGCCATTCGGAGCGCAGCGCAGCGAGGAGGAAGACCAGCCGCGGCCGCAGCCCCCGCTTGCCACGCCCGCGTTCCCGGTGCCGGCCTAACCAGGACGGGCTGCCGAGCACGGAGGAACACAGGAAGACATGGCCGTTCACATCCGCCACATCGATGGCGCGGATGGTGCCATGCGCCAGCGCCGCCGCCGCCGCTTCCAGTTCCAGCGGGATGCCGAGATCCTTGGCCAGCATGTTCATGGTGCCGAGCGGCAGGATACCGAGCGCGGCCTGCTTGCCCATCATCCGTTCGGCGGCCGCCATGATGGAGCCGTCGCCGCCGCCCACCACCACGGCCTCCGCTCCCATCGCCACCGCCTCATCCAGCCGGGCGAGCAGGCCCTCCGCATGGTCGGGCACCAGCACCGCCTCCACGCCCGCCGCGGCCAGGTGGCGCGCGACCTCCGCCTCGATCGTGTCGCGGCCGAGGGCGGTGCCGGAGGCGGCATTGATGACGACGGCGACCCGGCGGGGGGAGGGGCCATCAGGGGGCGAAGGCGGCAGGATCAGGCTCCGTGGCGAAAGCGTGGCGTGATGACAGCGGCGGGGGCGGCCGAAGGTTCCGCATTCGCGATGTTACAACCAGCCCAAGAAAAAAGGCGCGGCCCCTGCGGACCGCGCCTTTTCCTACACGATAGCGAAGGCCGGATCAGGCCGCCTTCGCCATGCCACGCAGCACGTAGTTCAGGATCCCGCCATTCTTGTAGTACTCGACCTCATCCGCCGTATCGACGCGGCAGAGCAGCGACGTGCGGTGGGTGGTGCCGTCGGGGCGGTGGATGACCATGCCCACCTGCATCCGGGCGGCCAGCGTTTCCAGCCCTTCCAGGTCGATGATCTCGGCGCCGGTGATGCCCAGCGACTGGCGGGTCTCGCCATTCTGGAAGACCAGCGGCAGCACGCCCATGCCGACCAGGTTCGAGCGGTGGATGCGCTCGAAGCTCTCGGTGATCACCGCCTTCACGCCGAGCAGGAAGGTGCCCTTGGCCGCCCAGTCGCGGGAGGAGCCGGTGCCGTATTCCTTGCCGCCGAAGATCACCAGCGGCACGCCCTCCGCCTTGTACTTCATCGCCGCATCATAGATCGGCAGCACTTCGCCCGAGGGCTGGTGCTTGGTCATGCCGCCCTCGATGCCCGGCACCAGCTCATTGCGAATACGGGTATTCGCAAAAGTGCCGCGCATCATGACTTCATGGTTGCCGCGGCGGGCGCCGTAGCTGTTGAAGTCATTCTGGCGGACCTGGTGTTCCAGCAGGTAATCGCCAGCCGGGGACGCCTTCTTGATGGCACCGGCCGGGGAGATGTGGTCGGTGGTGATGCTGTCGCCCAGCTCGGCCAGGATGCGCGCCCCGGTGATCGGCGGGATCGCGGGGATCTCCATCGTCATGCCGGTGAAGTAGGGCGGGTTCTGGACGTAGGTGGAGCCGCCATTCCAGCGGTAGGTGTCGCTATCCGTGTCGACGCGGATCGCCTGCCACTGCGCCGGGCCTTTGAACACATCGCCATAGCGATCCATGAACATTTCGCGCGACACGGCGGAGTGGACGGTGTCGTTCACTTCCTTCTGCGTCGGCCAGATGTCCTTCAGGTACACCGGCTGGCCGTTGCTGCCGGTGCCGATCGGGTCCGTGGTCAGGTTCAGCTTGACGGTCCCGGCCAGCGCATAGGCGACCACCAGCGGCGGGGAGGCCAGGTAGTTCGCGCGGACATTGGCGTGGACGCGGCCCTCGAAGTTGCGGTTGCCGGAAAGGACGCTGGAGACGACCAGCTTGTTGTCCTCGATGGCCTCCAGGATCGGGTCTTCCAGCGGGCCGGAATTGCCGATGCAGGTGGTGCAGCCATAGCCCACGGTCTGGAAGCCGAGCGCATCCAGATCCGCCGTCAGCCCGGCCTTGTCGAGATATTCGGTGACCACCTGCGAGCCAGGCGCCAGCGAGGTCTTGACCCAGGCCTTCGGCGTCAGCCCCAGCGCCCGCGCCTTGCGCGCGACCAGGCCGGCCGCGACCATGACATACGGGTTGGAGGTGTTGGTGCACGACGTGATCGCCGCGATCACCACATCCCCATGGCCGAGGTCGTAGTTCTTGCCCGCGACCGGCACGCGCAGATCGGCCTTGTCGCCCGGCACACCCATGGTGCCAGCGGCCAAGTCCTTGCCGAAGCTGGTGGAAACCTGGGTCAGCGGCACGCGGTCCTGCGGCCGCTTCGGGCCGGCCATGGAGGGCTCGACCGTCGACAGGTCGAGTTCCATCGTATCCGTGAACACCGGGTCGGGCGTGGAGGCATCGCGCCACAGGCCCTGCGCCTTGGCATAGGCTTCGGTCAGCTTGATGCGATGCTCGTCGCGGCCGGACAGGCGCAGATAGTCGATGGTGGTCTGGTCGATCGGGAAGAAGCCGCAGGTCGCGCCGTATTCCGGGGCCATGTTGCCGATGGTGGCACGGTCGGCGAGCGCCATGTCCTCCAGGCCCGGGCCGTAGAATTCGACGAACTTGCCGACCACGCCCTTCTTGCGGAGCATCTGCGTGACCGTCAGCACCATGTCGGTGGCCGTCACGCCTTCGCGCACCTTGCCAACCAGGCGGAAACCGATGACGTCCGGGATCAGCATGGCGATGGGTTGGCCGAGCATCGCGGCCTCGGCCTCGATCCCGCCGACGCCCCAGCCGAGCACGCCCAGGCCGTTCACCATGGTGGTGTGGCTGTCCGTGCCGTAGCAGCTATCCGGGAACACATAGGTGTCCGGCCCGTCCTGCGCGGTCCAGGCGACCTGCGCCAGGTATTCCAGGTTCACCTGGTGGCAGATGCCGGTGCCCGGCGGCACGACGCGGAAATTGGCGAAGGCGGACTGGCCCCAGCGCAGGAATTCATAGCGCTCACCGTTGCGCTCGAACTCCACATCGACGTTCTTCTGCAGCGCGTTCGCGGTGCCGGAGAAGTCCACCATCACGGAGTGGTCGATCACCAGATCGACCGGCACCAGCGGGTTCACCTTCTTCGGATCACCGCCAAGGTTCGACAGCGCATCGCGCATCGCGGCCAGGTCGACCACGGCCGGAACGCCCGTGAAATCCTGCAGCAGGATGCGGGCCGGGCGGAACGGAACTTCCTTGGTGGAGGAACCCTTCTCGAGCCAGGCAACCACGGCCTTGGCATCATCCACCGTGTAGCTGCGGCCATCCTCGAAGCGCAGCACGTTCTCCAGCAGCACCTTCAGGCTGACCGGCAACCGGCTCGGGTCGCCGATGGCGGCAGCAGCCTCGGGCAGGCTGAAATAATGATAGTCCTTGCCGTCCACCTGAAGGGTACGGCGGGTCTTCAGGCTGTCCTGCCCGATCATCCGCATGGTCCGGGGTCCCCGTTCGCGTGGCGCCGGGTTGGGTGCCACCCCGGAAGCGGGGCGCCTCCGCCAAGCCTGGCGCGGTTCCGCCGTGCCGCTTTCGCGACCGCAGCAGGCGGCTTAAACCACAGGGACCGGAGGCGGTCCATCCGCTACAGGCTGGTTACGTCCGGTTGTGCGGCGGGCGGCGCCTTTCGGGTTGTTTTCTTGCGTGAGTCGGGGTTGGGGAGAACGAGGTGCTGGAAGCGCGGGATCTGGCCTGCTGGCGGGGCGACCGCGCAATTTTCGCCGGGCTGTCCTTCACGCTGGAGGCGGGCGGCGCGCTGCTGCTGCTCGGCGCCAATGGCGCGGGCAAATCCAGCCTGCTGCGGCTGCTGGCCGGTCTGATCCCGGCGGCGGAGGGGGAATTGCTGTGGGATGGCGCCGATGCGCTGGCCGATCGCGTCGGCCATGCCGGCCGGCTGCGCTACCTCAGCCACCAGGACGCGCTGAAGCCGAGCCTGACGGCGCGGGAGAACCTGGAATTCTACGCGAAACTGTGGGGCGGCGATGTTGCTGCGGCGCTGGAGTCCGTGGGTTTGGCGGATCTGGCGGAACTGCCGGCGCGGGTGCTGTCCTCCGGCCAGAAGCGCCGCCTGGCGCTGGCCCGGTTGGCGCTGGCGCCGGCGCCGCTGTGGTTGCTGGATGAGCCGACGGTGGGGCTGGACGCGGCCTCCGTCACCCGTCTCGGCGGGCTGCTCGCAACCCACCGCGCCGCCGGCGGCGCCGTGATCGCCGCCACCCACCTGCCATTGCCCCTGCCCGGCGCGCGGGAGCTGGCGTTGTGAGGGGTTTCTGGGCGGTGCTGGGGCGGGAGGTGCGGCTGGCGCTGCGCCACCCGGCGGATACCCTGGCCGCCGTGCTGTTCTTCGTGCTGGTCTGCGCGCTGTTCCCCTTTGGCATCGGACCCTCCCCCGAAATCCTGGCCCGTATCGCCCCCGGCGCGCTGCTGGCGGCCGCGCTGCTGGCGGCGCTGCTGCCGCTCGACCGGCAATTCGGGGCGGAGGCGGAGGATGGGTCGCTGGACCAGTTGCTGCTGTCCGGCCTGCCACCCTCGGCGCTCGCGGGCGCCAAGGCGCTGGGGCACTGGATCGTCACCGGCCTGCCGCTGCTGGCCGCGACGCCGATCGCGGCCGCCATGCTGAACCTGCCGGTGGAGGCCTGGGGGGCGGCGATGATGGCGCTTGGTCTGGCGACCGGCGTGCTGTCCCTGTTCGGCACGGCGGGTGCGGCGCTGACGCTGGGGGCGCGGCGCGGTGGGGTGCTGCTGCCGCTGCTGGTGCTGCCGCTGTCCATCCCCGCCGTGATCTTCGGCGCCGCGGCGATCGAGGCCGCGGCGGCTGGGCTGACGCCGCGGCCCTATCTGCTGCTGCTGGCAGCCCTGCTGGCGCTCGCCGCGCCGTTGGCCCCGCTGGCGGCGGGGGCGGCGCTCCGGGGGGAGTGATCAGGCCATCCAGATATTCATCTGTGCAGGCTCCGGCGGCTCGAACACGAAAATCGTCTCGGTGATATCCGCCACGGCGATGTTCCGCAGGAAGACGGACCCGCCGGTCTGCGCGAAATCCAGCCGCGTATGGCGGCCCAGATCGACCAGCGCGGCCATCAGCGACATGACATCGCTGAACAGCTCGGAGGCATCCAGGCGGTCCTCGGTGAGGTCGAAATCGGAAATCAGGCTGTGGCCGGTGCTTTCCGCGTCGAACCCAAAAAGATCCGCGCCGGCGCCGCCAATCAGCGTGTCGTTGCCGGACCCGCCACTCAGCGAGTCGGCGCCATCGCCGCCCAGCAGCCGGTCATGGCCGGCCCCGCCGATCAGGACGTCATCGCCGCGCCCGCCCACCAGCGTGTCATTGCCGAGGCCGCCGAGGATGGTATCGGCGCCGTCATGCCCGGCAAGGAGATTGTCCAGCGTATTGCCGACGATCCAGTTCGCCTCGGCATTGCCGTAGCCGTTCACTGCAAAGCCCACCAGGTCCAGCCGCTCCACATGCTGCGTCAGGCGGTAGTCGATGCTGGCCAGGACCTTGTCGTATCCCTCATTGGCCAATTCGATGACGCGGTCGCCGGCATCCTCCACCCGGTAGACGTCGTCCCCGGCACCGCCCAGCATGAGGTCATTGCCGGTGCCGCCCGACAGCACGTCGTTGCCGTTCCCGCCATAAAGGCGATCATTCCCCGCGCCGCCATAGAGAAGATCGTCGCCGGCGCCGCCATCGAGCCGGTCATCCCCGTCGAGGCCGTTGAGGTTGTCGTTGCCGTCGCCGCCGGTCAGGAAATTGTCGAAGCTGTTGCCCACGATGTGGTTGGACAGGTCATTGCCATGACCGAAGGCGGCACCCGCGGCCTCGGTCAGCCGCAGCACCTCCAGGTTCAGGCCGAGGCGATAGCCGGTGCTGGCGATGACGGTGTCGATGCCCTCGCCCGGCCGTTCCCAGATCCGGTCCAGCTGGTGATCGACCAGGTAGGTATCGTTGCCGGTGCCGCCACGCCTCAGGTCGATGCCCGCCCCACCATCCAGCGTATCGGCGCCGGCGCCGCCATCCAGCGTATCCGCCCCGGCGCCGCCCTGCAGCCAGTTGGCGGCCTGGTTGCCCAGGATATGGTCGTTGCCGCTGCCGCCCACCACATTTTCGATCAGCGACCGCGGGTCATCCTGGTGCAGGAGGGCGTTGTATAGACTGCGCTGTGCCATATGCGTGCCGCGCGCCTCCCCGGTATTGGCGGGGGTGAGGTCGGCAAGCTGGTTCTCGGCGAGAATCGAGCCCGCGCCCGGCGTCAGGTCGATCCGCAGATCGGTGCCATAGGCGGAGAAATCATAGGTATCGATACCGCCGCCATCCCAGATGGTCAGCAGGATGAAGTTGGCGCCGGGTGCGCCCTGGCCGATGCCATCGACGAAGACCTCCCCCGTCGCCGGGTCGAAGCGATAGGTCGTGTTGCCGGCATGGGTCGCGTAATTGGCGCCGTAGAGATGCTGGAGCGCCTGGATATCGAGGGTCATCCAGGTCTGCGGCATGTCGTAGCTGCCCCGCAACTGCTGGTCGCCGGTGCCGCCGCCGACCGGCATGCGGTAGGCCATGTTGGTGAATTCGACGCTGTCCCGGGCGGCCGGCATCTGGAACAGCGAACCGCCGGGCCGCGAATTGTCCGAATGCGGATGCGACAGGCCCAGCGCGTGGCCAAGCTCGTGCATGATGACGTGCCAGGCGACGCTGCCCGGAATCGGGTCCAGCAGCCCACCCGGGCCGTCCTCGAACATCGTGCTGGACAGCCAGGTGTCGCCGCCCCGGACGCCGGAGCCGTAGGCGCCGGTCACCTCGGCAGCCTCGAAACGCTCGATGCCGGGGAAGCCGGCGAAGCCGAACAGGTCGGTCAGCGCGGCGGCGGCGCCAAAGCGAAGCGTCGCCGTTTCATGGTCCTCCGTTCGGGTCAGCTGCAGGTTGGTGAAGGCGGCGAGGGAGGTGAGGCGCTGCGCCTGGCCGCCCGGCAGATCCGATTCGCCGGCCAGGATCAGGTCCAGCGCCCGGGTCAGCGACTCGGTGGGCGCCAAGGCCGCGTTGCCGAGGCCGATGGGAAAGGCGGCGCCCCAGGCGGCCTGGTCCGGCGGCAGGGCGTAGGTCAGGTCCTGGCTGCTCCAGCGCGTACCGGCCAGGAGCGAATCGATCGTGGCTTCCCCGGTATAGGGCACGCCGGTCACTTCGCGGTTGGCGGGGGTTGGCCCTGACGCGGTGAAGCCGAGGGAGGCATGCATCAAGGCCGAATCGGACTGCCGCAATCCGATTGCACCGCAGACGAGACACATGGCCGGGTACCCTCCCTGAATCTGCAGGAAGGTTTAACGATTCGCTTCAGGCTGCACATAATATTTCTTTTGGCGAAACGATCTTGTGACCCGCGCAAAAAAAAGGCCGCCAACCCGTTGGGGTAGCGGCCTAAGTCAAACAGGGAGGCTTCACGTCTGGGAGACGAAGGGGTTCGAGACTGGCTCGAGGGACCCTGACCCGGCGTCGCCGCCGTGACCACGCCTACATACGGTGCAGTGCATCATTGTGGTTGGGCGTATTCCGATGAGCGGCCATGCACTGAGTGCATGGAGGCGAAATACAACCTCGTTAATCACGCAGCTCAACACTGCGAGCGAATTCCACGATCACTCCACCCAGGGTGGCGAATCAGCTCGCCGCCTGCAACCGCGACGGCGAGGCCAGCTCCGCCACCAGGAAGTCGCGGAACACCGCGACGCGCTTAGAATGGCGCAGTTCTTCCGGATAGACGAAATACGCCTCGATCCGGGGGGATTTCAGCTCGGGCAGCACCTGCACCAGCCCGTCCAGCTCATCGCCCATGTAGTCCGGCAGGGCGGCGATGCCGAGGCCGCTGCGCACGGCGGCCAGGATGCCGGGCAGGCTGTTCATTTCCAGTACCGCGCGGCGGGTGGAGCCGGGGCGGCGCCCGGCCTCCTGCAACCAGTTCACCGAGTCGACCGGTGGGCGATAATCGCCGTAGACGATCATCCGGTGGGCATCGAGGTCCTCGGCCCGGGTCGGCATGCCGGCGGTCTTCAGATAGTCCGGCGACCCGCAGACGCGCCAGCCGAAGGTGCCGAGGTTGCGCTGGATCAGGTCCGGCTGCCGCGGCGGATGCAGGCGGATGGCCACATCGGCCTCCCGCATCGCCAGATCGAGGTCGGCATCATCCAGCACGACGGTCAGCGTGACATCCGGGTGCAGCGCCATGAAGCGGCGCAGACGGGGCGCCAGCCAGACACTGCCGAAACCGGTGGTGGTGGTGACCTTCAGCCTGCCGGTCGGGCGTTCGCGGCTTTCGGTCAGCAGCGCTTCCGTCATCGCCAGCTTGGCAAAAACCTCCCGCACCGCGCGGTTCAGGGTTTCGCCCTGCTCGGTCAGGATCAGGCCGCGGGCGTGGCGGTGGAACAGCGGAACGGCCAGCGCCTCCTCCAGCGCCTGGATCTGGCGGGAGACGGCGGATTGCGAAAGATTCAGCGTCTCTCCGGCATGGGTAAAGGACCCAGCTTCGGCGACAGCGTGGAAAACGCGCAGCTTGTCCCAATCCAACGGCATGCCGGCGCCCGATTCCCTGTTCCCGAAGCCCGGCAAAATGACATGCACGGGCAGGTTTTGAGTAGCATGTCAGTTGCAAACGGGGCGTTTTTTTCCCCGGCATTGCCGATCCTGGCCGAAAAATACCGAAGTGACGGCGATTGCAGCCCGCTTCTGCCCCCGGCCTTCCGTGTCAGGCCGCTGCGGCATCCACCGCCGGCAGATGCGCCAGGAACTTCTCTGCCTCCAGCGCCGCCATGCAGCCGGTGCCGGCGGCGGTGACGGCCTGGCGGAAGATCTTGTCCTGCACGTCGCCGGCCGCGAAGACGCCCGGGATGCTCGTCTGCGTGGTGCCGGGGGTGGTGCGGATATAGCCCTCGGCATCCATGCCGATCTGGCCCTTGAACAAAGCCGTGGCCGGGTCGTGGCCGATCGCGACGAATAGGCCATGCACCGGCAATTCGCTGGTGGCGCCGGTCTTCAGGTGGCGCAGCGCCAAGCCCCGCGCCACCGCCACCCGGCCGCTCGAATCGGCCAGCACCTGATCCACCGCCGTGTCCCAGATGACGGAGACATTGGGCCGCTCGAACAGCCGCTGCTGCAGAATCTTCTCCGACCGCAGGCTGTCCCGCCGGTGGATCAGCGTGACGTGGCGCGCCAGATTCGACAGATACAGCGCCTCCTCCGTCGCGGAATTGCCACCGCCGACCACGGCGACATCCTTGCCGCGGTAGAAGAAGCCATCGCAGGTGGCGCAGGCGGAGACACCGAAGCCGGACAGCTCCTTCTCCCCCGGAATGCCGAGCCAGCGGGCCTGCGCGCCGGTCGCGATCACCAGCGCCTCCGCCTCATACACCGCGCCGGAATCGCCCAGGCAGCGGAAGGGCCGGCGGCCGAGATCGACCTGGGTGATCACGTCCTGGATCACCTGCGCGCCGACATGGGTGGCCTGGGCCTGCATCTGTTCCATCAGCCAGGGGCCCTGGATCGGCTCGGCGAAGCCCGGGAAATTCTCCACCTCGGTCGTGATGGTGAGCTGCCCGCCCGGCTGCAGCCCGGCCACCACCAGCGGCTTCAGGCCGGCGCGGGCGGCATAGATCGCCGCGGTGTAGCCGGCGGGGCCGGCGCCGAGGATCAGCAGGCGGGTGTGGTGGGTCTGGGACACGGCGGTATCGATTCCAGCAGCGGGGGATGTGCATCCCTCATATCGGCCGTGCGGTGCCGATGCTCAACCCGCGCGGGCGGTTCCGGCGCGGTTACGCAGGAAATGGAGGTCCGCGTCTTGTAGATCGCGCGTGTCGAAAGGATATTGCGTCCGACAGCCAAACCAGGACATGACGGACTAGATGACGGACGCCCTTCCGCCGGATATCGACGAGGTGGACCGCCAGATTCTGGCGGAGCTCCAGGCCGATGGCCGGATGACCAATGTGGAACTCGCCCGCCGCGTCGGCCTCTCGGCGCCGCCCTGCCTGCGCCGCGTGCGGCGGCTGGAGGAGCAGGGGGTGATCCGCGGCTATCACGCCGACCTCGACCCGCAGGTGCTGGGCTGGGAGATCACCTTCTTCGCCCTGGTCGGGCTGGAGACCCAGAAGCAGACCGTGCTGTCCGCCTTCGAGGCGATGGTCTGTGAATGGCCGGAGGTGCGCGAATGCCACATGATCCGCGGCGGCGGCGACTTCATGCTGCGGCTGGTGGCACGCGACACGGCGCATGAGAACGCGCTGACCGCCAAGCTGACGGATGCGCCCAGCGTGTTGCGGGTGCAGACCCTGCAGACCATCCGCACCACCAAGGACGAAAGCGGCGTGCCGGTGGAGGGCCTGCCGGCGTGAAGCTGCCGGGTTGGGGGCGGCTTCTCGTTGCCATCTGCCTCGCTGCCCTAACCGGCCCGGCCTCCGCCAGCGCCCCACCGCATGAGGCCGCCTGCCCACCCGGCCTGCCGGAGGGCACAAGCTGCCTGCGCGGTCGCGACGCGAACGGGGCCTGGCTGCTGCTGGCCCGCCCCGCGAACTGGCATGGCGGGCTGGTGACGCACATCTTCGGCGGCCCCCGCATGGCCGCCCCCGGCCCTGGCACCACCGATGAGGATCTGCTGCGCTACGCCGAATTCCTGCGTGCCGGCTGGGCCTGGGCATCCACCAGCCGCCGCCGCGCCGGCTACGGCATCCGTCGCGCGGCGGAGGATACGCTGGCGGTGCGCGGCATCGCGGAACAGGCGCTCGGCCCCGTCCGCTTCAGCCTGCTGCATGGCCAATCCTGGGGTGCGGCCGTCGCGGCCAAGGCGATCGAGACGCTGAATGAGGCGGGGCCGGAGGGCCGGCGCCCCTTCCAGGCGGCGCTGCTGACCTCCGGCGTGCTGGCCGGGCCCAGCCGCGCCTATGACATGCGGGTGGATCTGCGCGCCGCCTTCCAGGCCATCTGCGGCAGCCACCCGAGGCCGGAGGAACCGCAATACCCGGTCACCCTCGGCCTGGCGCAGGGCGCCCGCATGGCGCGGGAGGAGCTGATGGGGCGCTACCTGTCCTGCACCGGTGCCGACCGGGCGGCCGAGGCCCGCAGCCCGGCGCAGCGCCAGGCGCTGGCCGACCTGGCGGCCGCCAGCCGGATTCCCGAATGGGCCATCCCCGGGCACCTCGCCTGGGCCACCACGCAATTCGCCGATATCGCCTGGCAGATGATGGGGGGTCGCAGCGCCTTCGGGAATGCCGGGGTGCACTATGCCGGCACCTCCGACGATGCGGGATTGAACGCCCGCATTCCCCGCATCACGCCGGACCCGGACGCCGCGGCGCGGCTGGCGGAGGATGGCGACCCGAACGGGCGCATCGCCATTCCGGTGCTGACGCTGCATGGGGTAGGGGACATGACCGTCTTCGTCGAGCATCAGGCGGCCTACCGCGAGACGCTCGCCCGCGCCGGCACCGACCATCTGCTGGTGCAGGTCTTCACCGAGGAGATGGAGCATTCGAAGCTCGCCGGCCCGATCTACGCCGCCGCCGCCGCGGCGCTGCGCGACTGGGCCGAGCTGCGCCGGCGTCCGACCCCGGCCGACCTCCGCGGCCGTTGCGACACGCTGGCGGGCCCCGAGACCGGGTCCTGCCGCATCCTGCCGGGCTACCAGCCGCAGCCCTGGACCAGCCGCGTCAATCCGCGCTGAGAGCCTACCCGCGCCGGACCACGTAATCGGCCGCCTGCAAGGCTGCGATGATGGCGTTGCCCTGGGTGCCGTCGCGGACCTCGACCATCAGGTACAGTTCGGTGCTCTGCACGGTCGGGGCGCCGAAAAGCTGCTGGTGGTTCACCTCGATGACGTTGCCACCCAGCGCCGAGATGCGGGCGGCGATGTCGGCCAGCATGCCGGGGCGGTCCGGAATGTCGAAATGCAGGCGCAGGATGCGGCCATCCCGCAGCAACTGGCGCAGCAGCACGTTGGACAGCGCGCGGGCATCGATGTTGCCGCCGCAGATCGGGATGCCGATGGTGCGGCCGGCGAAGCGTTCGGGATGCGCCAGCAGCGCGGCGAGGCCTGCGGCGCCAGCGCCTTCCGCCACCACCTTGGCGCCCTCGGCCAGCAGGGCGATGGCCTGTTCCACGCTGCGTTCCGGGGCGAGCAGCACCTCGATCCCCATGCGCTTCAGCCAGGCGAAGGGCACCTCGCCGACATCGCGCACCGCAATGCCCTCCGCCACGGTGGGGCCGCCGACGGAGACGGGCAGGCCGGCCAGGCGCTGGTGCATGGCCGGATAGCCCTCCACCTCCACGCCGACCACGGTGATGCCGGGCTTCAGCTCGCGGGCCGCCGCGGCGCAGCCGGTCAGTAGCCCGCCGCCGCCGACCGGGATGATCAGCGTGTCGAGCTCCGGCACATCCTCCAGCATTTCGAGCGCCGCGGTGCCCTGGCCGGCGATGACGGCGACATCGTCATAGGGGTGGACGAAGGTCAGCCCGCCCTTGAGCGCCAGTTCATGCGCATGCGCCGCCGCTTCGGCCAGCGTCTCGCCATGCAGCACCACGCGCGCGCCCCAGCCCTCGGTGCGGGTCACCTTGGTGGCCGGGGTGAAGCGCGGCATGACGATGGTGGCGGTGATGCCGGCCAGCGAGGCGTGCCGCGCGACGGCCTGGGCATGATTGCCGGCGGACATGGCGATGACGCCCGCTTCCCGCTCCCGCGCCGTCAGCAGGGCGATGCGGTTGGCGGCGCCACGCTCCTTGAAGGCGCCGGTGGCCTGCAGATTGTCCAGCTTGAGGTGGACCCGCGCCCCGGTCGCGCGCGACAGCGCATCCGAATAGATGGTCGGCGTCCGCAGCACGGCGCCGCGGATGCGGGTGGCGGCGGCGCGCACATCGGCAAGCGTGATGGATGGCGCATCCACCGCCCGCAGGCTCTCAAGCGGAGACATGATTTCTCGGGGCCGGGTCAGACGAAGCGGACGCCGGCGATCTCATACACCTTGGCGCCGCCCGGAGCGGGAACCTCGACGCTGTCGCCGACCTTCTTGCCGATCAGCGCCTTGGCGAGCGGTGAGGAGTTGGAGATCGACCCGTTCTTCATGTCGGCCTCATACTGGCCGACGATGCGGTAGGTCTTCTCCTGCTCCGTCTCCTCATCCACCACGGTGACGTGGGCGCCGAACAGCACCTTGGTGCCGCTGAAGCTGGTGGGATCGATCACCTCGACGGAGGGGATGACGGATTCCAGTTCCGCGATGCGGCCCTCGATGAAGGATTGGCGTTCCCGGGCGGCGTGGTATTCGGCGTTCTCGGACAGATCGCCATGGGCACGCGCCTCCGCGATCGCGCGAATCACGGCAGGTCGTTCCTCGACCTTGAGCTCACGCAGCTCCTCCGTCAGTCGAGCCAGGCCTTCCGCGGTCATGGGGAACTTCTGCACGTCGCGTCCTTCCTCCGGGCATCCCGCGCCCGGTCCTGCCTTTGGCCCAGTGTCCCGGATGGGGCTGGGCTTTTGCAAGCGGATCGCGGGGCGCGCTGAAACAGGCGAGGCGGGGAAGGGGTGCTGCCCCCGCCCCGCCCGCTCAGAATGAACGGGTAAAGTAGGCTTGCAGGGGCGTCACATCAAGGGTTCCGCCCTTCAGCGCCGCGATGGCGTGCACCGCGGCCCGCGCGCCGGCCAGTGTCGTGTAGTGCGGGACACCGTGCGTCAGGGCGCTGCGACGGATATCGAAACTGTCAGAAACGCTCTGCCCGCCGCTGGCCGTGTTGATGACAAGCTGGATGGCATCCGACTTGATGGCGTCCACGCAATGCGGCCGGCCCTCGGCCACCTTGTTGACCACCGCGCAATCCAGCCCGACCTCCCGCAACCGGGCCGCGGTGCCGCGGGTGGCGAGCACCTTGAACCCCATCTCGATCAGCCGGCGGGCGAGGGTGACGGCGCCGGCCTTGTCGCCATCCTTGACCGACAGAAAGGCCGTCCCGGCCTCCGGCAGCTTCACGCCCGCGCCCATCTGGGACTTCAGGAAGGCTTTCTCGAAGGACAAATCGAGGCCCATCACCTCCCCGGTCGACTTCATCTCCGGGCCGAGGATGACGTCCACATTCGGGAAGCGGTTGAAGGGGAAGACGGCTTCCTTGACCGCGACGTGGCGGGAGACGGCGGTATCATCCAGCCCGAAGGTCTTCAGATGCGCGCCGGCCATCACCAACGCGCCGATCTTGGCCACCGCGATGCCGGTGGCCTTGGCGACGAAGGGCACGGTGCGGCTGGCGCGGGGGTTCACCTCCAGCACGAAGATTTCGCCGTCCTTGACCGCGTATTGCACGTTCATCAGGCCCTTGACCTTGAGGGCCTTCGCCATCGCCTCCGTCTCCGCCTTCAACTCGGTGATGATGGCGGGGGGCAGGGAATAGGGGGGCAGGGAGCAGGCGCTGTCGCCGGAATGGATGCCGGCTTCCTCGATATGCTCCATGACGCCAGCGACATAGACATCGCCGGTTTCGTCCGCGATGCAGTCCACATCGACCTCGATGGCGTCCGCCAGATACTGGTCGATCAGGATCGGGTTCTCGCCGGACACCTTCACGGCTTCCGCGCCGAAGCGGCGGAGCTGTTCCTTGTTGTAGGCGATTTCCATGGCACGGCCGCCGAGCACGTAGGACGGGCGCACGACGACCGGGTAGCCGATGCGCTCAGCCTCGACGAGGGCTTCGTTCAGGTCGCGCGCAATGCCATTCTGCGGCTGCTTCAGGCCGAGCGACTTCAGAAGAAGCTGGAAGCGCTCGCGGTCCTCGGCGATGTCGATGGCCTCGGCGGAGGTGCCCAGGATCGGGATGCCCGCCTTGTGCAGTGCCTGGGACAGCTTCAGCGGCGTCTGGCCGCCATACTGCACGATGCAGCCCAGCAGCTCGCCGGATTCCTGTTCCTTGCGGCAGATCGCCAGCACGTCCTCCGCCGTCAGCGGCTCGAAATACAGGCGGTCGGAGGTGTCGTAGTCGGTGGAGACCGTCTCCGGGTTGCAGTTGACCATGATGGTCTCGTAACCGGCATCGCGCAGCGCGTAGCAGGCATGGACGCAGCAATAGTCGAATTCGATACCCTGGCCGATGCGGTTCGGGCCGCCGCCGAGGATGATGATCTTTTTCCGAGCTGTGGGCCGGCTTTCGCAATCCGGCGCGCCGAAGCCGCCTTCGTAGGTGGAATACATATAGGGCGTGTCGGAGGCGAATTCCGCCGCGCAGGTATCGATGCGCTTGAACACCGCATGCACGCCGAGCGCGTCACGTGCCGCAAAGATCTGCGCCTCGGTCTTGCCGGTGAGCTTGGCCAGCCGCGTATCGGCAAAGCCGAGTGCCTTCAACGCACGGAACCCATCCGCGGTCTTCGGCAGGCCCTCGGCCTTGACGCGCGTCTCGGCATCGACAATCCGGCCAATCTCGCGGATGAACCAGGGGTCGAAGCGGCAGGCCTCGTGGATCTCCTCCACCGACATGCCGGCGCGCAACGCCTGCGCAATCACCAGCGAACGGTCCGGCTTTGGCGTGGCCAGCGAGGTACGGATGGCGGCGTGGCTGCCATCGCCGGGCACCTCGATTTCATCGAGGCCCGAAAGCCCCGTCTCAAGCCCGCGCAGGCCCTTCTGCAAGGCCTCGGCAAAGCTGCGGCCGATCGCCATGGTCTCACCGACCGACTTCATGCTGGTGGTCAGCGTCGCCGGCGTGCCCGGGAATTTTTCGAAGGTGAAGCGCGGGATCTTCACCACGACATAGTCGATCGTCGGCTCGAAGCTGGCCGGCGTGACCATGGTGATGTCGTTTTTGAGCTCGTCCAGCGTGTAGCCCACCGCCAGCTTTGCCGCGATCTTGGCGATCGGAAAACCCGTCGCCTTCGAGGCCAGCGCGGAGGAACGCGAAACGCGCGGATTCATCTCGATGACCACCATGCGGCCGTCGACGGGGTTGATGCCGAACTGCACGTTGGACCCGCCGGTATCGACGCCGATCTCCCGCAGGCACGCGATGGAGGCATCGCGCATCCGCTGGTATTCCTTGTCCGTCAGCGTCAGCGCCGGGGCGATGGTGACAGAGTCGCCGGTATGCACGCCCATCGGGTCCAGATTCTCGATGGAGCAGATGATGATGCAGTTGTCGGCGCTGTCGCGGACCACCTCCATCTCATACTCCTTCCAACCCAGCACGCTTTCCTCGACCAGCACTTCCGTGGTCATGGAGGCGCTGAGGCCCGCCGTGACGATCTGCTCGAATTCCTCGCGGTTATAGGCAATGCCGCCGCCTGTGCCGCCGAGGGTGAAGCTCGGGCGGATGACGCAGGGCAGGCCGACCAGATCGAGCCCGGCGCGGGCTTCCTCCATGGAATGGGCGATGGCGGATTTCGGGCTTTCGATGCCGATCTTGGACATGGCATCGCGGAACTTCAGCCGGTCCTCCGCCTTGTCGATGACGTCCGCCTTGGCGCCGATCAGCTCACAGCCGTATTTCGTCAGGATGCCCGCGGCATCGAGCTTCAGTGCGGTGTTCAGCGCGGTCTGGCCGCCCATGGTGGGCAGGAGCGCGTCGGGGCGTTCCTTCGCGATGATCTTCTCGACCATCTCCACCGTGATCGGCTCGATATAGGTGGCATCCGCCAGGCCCGGATCGGTCATGATCGTGGCCGGGTTGGAGTTCACCAGGATCACGCGAAAGCCCTCGGCGCGCAGCGCCTTGCAGGCCTGGGCGCCGGAATAGTCGAATTCGCAGGCCTGGCCGATGACGATCGGGCCGGCGCCGATGATCAGGATGGATTTGATGTCGGTGCGCTTCGGCATGTCAGGCTCCGGTCGAGTTGGATTGGCGCCGCGCGCTCAGCAGCAGCAGCGGCAGGATCAGCAAATGGGGGATGCCCCAGAAATACACGGCCAGCGGCGCTTCCTCCGCCAGCAGCAAGGTCGTCGCGCCATGCACCACAACGGACAGCGCGAAGGCGCCAAGCGCGGCGCGCATCGGGGACGTCAGCCGACGGAGGGATGATGCCACGGTGAACAGCACCAGGCCCGAATAGGCGAGCGCGAACAGCGCGAAGGCGAAGGTGATCATGTGGCGCGGCCTTCCGTTGCGAGCTTCACGGCCAGCAATGCCAGCGCGCCACCGAGCACCCAGCGCTGCACCGCCATCCATGTGGGGTTCTCGCCGAGGAAGCGCGCGGCCCCCGCGGCGCCCCAGACCAGCACCGCGTCCCACGCCGTGCAGATGGCGATCTGCACTAAGCCGAGGATGGCGGCCTGCAGGAACAGGTTGCCCCGCTCCGGATCCAGGAAGGGCGGCAGCACCGCCATGTAGAACAGCGCCACCTTTGGATTCAGCGCCGCGGTGGCAAACCCCACCCAGAACAGCCGCGCCCGCGGTTCCCGCGGCATTTTCCGGGCGGCAAAGATCGGCTGCCCACCGGGCCGCACACTCTGCCAGGCGAGGTACAGAAGGTAGGCGACGCCACCGAGCCGCAGAATGTCCCAGGCATAGGGCACGGCCAGCAGCGCCGCGGTGATGCCGGCGGCGGCGCAGACCATGATGGTGAAGGACCCGAACTGGCAGCCGACCAGCGACACCATGCCCGCCCCGGTACCCTGCGCGAGGGAACGCGAGATCAAATAGATCATGTTCGGCCCGGGCGTGACCGCGAGGCCAAGCGACAGGGCGGCGAAGATCAGCAGGGTTTCAGGGGAGGGCATGGGGTTTGTCTTAGTTTGTCCAACCGATTAACCTGGCGACTTGTTGCCCGGCCTGCTTTGCTAATTCGCCAACAGCGTTTTTTGTAAAGTTCTCTACTAGCCATCGCATGGGAGCCAAAAGCAGTGCGGCGAGCTGAGCTTTGGACGGGCAAGCGGCTCTCAGAGCTTGCAGGCCTGTCTGCAAAGACCAAAGCATACCTGCGTGTTGTTGAGGCTTCGCCACAGCAAAACCATTGTCCCCGCGCACACGCTCTATCAAATTTTCTGTGTTCTCTACCGCCGATTTGAAATCGTATGAATCCCTATCCAGTGGAAGAGGTTCCCAAGCCTCTGAAACGCCGGCCGCTGCCTCCGAATCAACTGCTGTGTCTTCATCAACTTGCCTTGAGATTCTTACCCCAAGTTGTTCAAGGGTCCTTATTGCGCCATCGTGGTCGACCAAAGTTTGTTCTGCTGCAGAAAGACCTTTGGGTAAAAACTCCACGTCTTCGCCAGAATAACTCCTTAGAAATCCGCTATTATTTAAATCGTCGATTATCATGCGCAGCATATATAGAGATGCACGACTTCCGAGAAAATTACTCAAATCGGAGAGGGACCAAATGCTGCGTGTGTCTTCAATTAAATGCAGGTAAAGCGTCGCAAATATTGCACGCCGAAGCTCATGACTTGTCCAACGCTTGATCACTATCAGAGCCGCCTTTCCGCACTTTAACGAGCGTTCCGCATCTCGATCATCCCGACGAAACGCTGGAACAGGTGGTGGCTGTCCGTCGGCCCCGGCGAAGCCTCCGGATGGTACTGCACCGAAAACGCCGGCTTCGTGCTGCTTGCGATGCCCTCGTTGGAGCCGTCGAACAGGCTGCGATGCGTTACCGTCACGCCGTCCGGCAGGCTGGCATCGTCCACGGCGAAGCCGTGGTTCTGCGAGGTGATCTCCACCTTGCCCGTCGCCAGTTCCTTCACCGGCTGGTTGGCGCCGCGATGGCCGCGGTCGAGCTTGAAGGTCTTGGCGCCCAAAGCAAGCGCCAGCAACTGATGGCCGAGGCAGATGCCGAAGACGGGCAGCCCGGTCTCCAGCACGCCGCGGATCGCCGGCACGGCATATTCACCCGTCGCCGCGGGGTCGCCAGGGCCGTTCGACAGGAACACGCCATCCGGCTTGTGCGCCAGAATATCCTCGGCGGTGGCAGTCGCCGGCACCACCGTCACGGCGCAGCCGGCGGCGGCCAGGCAGCGCAGGATGTTGCGCTTGGCGCCATAATCCACCGCGACCACCTTGAAGCGCGGCGCGGATTGGGTGGCGTAGCCCTGGCCCCAGGCCCATTCGGCCTCGTCCCAGCTATAGGATTGCCGGGTCGTGACCTCCTTCGCCAGGTCCATCCCCTCCAGCCCCGGCCAGCCCTTGGCCTGCGCCACCAGCGCCGCGATGTCGAATTTTCCGTCGGCCGGATGCGCCAGCACGCCGTTCGGCGCGCCGCCGTCGCGGATGCGGATGGTCAGCGCGCGCGTGTCGATGCCGGCGATGCCGGGCACGCCATGCGACTTCAGCCAGTCATCCAGATGCCGCGTGGCGCGGTAGTTGGAGGGCTCGGTCAGGTCCTGCTTCACGATCAGGCCGCGCGCGGCGGGCGTGATCGCCTCGATATCCTCCGCATTGGCGCCGACATTGCCGATATGCGGGAAGGTGAAGCAGATGGTCTGGCCGGCGTAGGAGGGATCGGTCAGCACCTCCTGGTACCCGGTCATGGAGGTGTTGAAGCAGATCTCGGCGACGGTGGTGGTCTGCGCGCCAAAGCCGCGGCCCCAGAACACGCTGCCATCGGCCAGCACCAGGGCGGCGGTCGCGCCAGTCGGGGGGGTGTCGGTCTGGCTCACGGGGCGGGTCTCCGGATGCGGGGCGGGGCGGGGGGTGGTATCCCCTTGGGGCAGGTCGGTCAGGCTGAGGCCGGTGGCGGCCAGGATGGCGGACCAGTGCTTGGCCGGCACGGCGCGGGCCTGGCGCCATTTCCGCACGGCCTCCGTGCCGATGCCGAGGCGCTGGGCCGCGGCTTCCGGGCCACCCATCAGGGTGATGATCTCTTCGACGGTTCGCATGGCGACAGAATGTGGGAATTTTCTTCCCAGGACAAGCGGGATCGCGCCCCGGGAATATTTTTCCCAATCGGCCCGTCATGCTACAGCGCGCTGACAAGGAGAACCCCTATGGCCGACGACCTCCGCACCCGTTTCACCGCCGAGTTGAAGACCGCGATGCTGGCCAAGGAAGCCGCGCGCGTCTCCGGCATCCGCATGATCACCGCCAAGCTGAAGGACGCCGACATCGCCGCGCGGCCATCGGGCGTGGAGAAGGTGCCGGATGACCAGATCATCTCCATGCTGCGCGGCATGGTGAAGTCCCGCACGGAAAGCGCCGGAATGTACCGCCAGGGCAACCGCCCCGAACTGGCGGAGAAGGAGGAGGCGGAGATCGCCATCATTGAATCCTTCCTGCCGCAGCAGATGGATGATGCCGCGATGCAGGCTGCGGTGCAGGACGCGGTGGCCGAAGCGGGCGCCAGCAGCGTGAAGGACATGGGCAAGGTCATGGCCGTGCTGCGGGCAAAGCACGCCGCCAGCCTGGACATGGCCAAGGCCGGGCCGCTGGTGAAGGCGGCGCTGGGCGGCTGATCCGCCGGCGCGGGCGAAGAATTCGCGCCGCGCCCATTCTCCCAGCCGGGTCCGGTGCTAATAGGGTCAGCACCCATGGCCCTGCCCCCCAACTTCCTCGAGGAGCTGCGTGCGCGGACTCCGCTGGCCCCGCTGATTCAGCGGAAGACGCGGCTGACCAAATCCGGGCGGAACTGGAAGGGCTGCTGCCCCTTCCACGGGGAAAAGACCCCCTCCTTCTACGTCTATGACGACCATTTCCACTGCTTCGGCTGCGGCGCGCATGGCGATGCGATAACCTTCGTCATGCAGGCCGAGGGCTTGGGCTTTCCGGAAGCCGTGGAACGCCTGGCCGCCGAGGCCGGCCTGCAGGTCCCCCAGGCAACCCCCGAGGCCGCCGCCCGCGAACGCCGGGCGCGCGACCTGTATGGCGTGCTGGACGCCGCCGAGGCCGCCTTCCGCCGCCGCCTGCGGCTGCCGGAGGGGGAGGCGGCGCTGGCCTATCTCAAGCGCCGCGGGCTGCGCGAGGACACCATCACTGGCTTCGGCCTCGGCTGGTCCGGCGGCGGCCGCGGCGTGCTGGCGGCGGAGCTGAAGGCCGATGGCATCACCCCGCAGCAGCTTGCCGAGGCCGGGTTGGTGCGCGAGCGCGAGGATGGCGAGGGCTTTTCCGACCTGTTCTTCAACCGCGTGATCTTCCCTATCCGCGACCGGCGCGGCCGGGTGATTTCCTTCGGCGGGCGCATCCTGGGCGATGGCCAGCCGAAATACGTCAACGGGCCGGAGACCAGCCTGTTCTCCAAGCGCCGCAATCTCTACGGCCTGGACCTGGCGCGCGAAGGTGCCTTCCGGGGCGCACCGGTGGTGGTGGTGGAGGGCTACATGGATGTCATCGCCCTGCACCAGGCGGGCTTCACCGGCGCCGTCGCGCCGCTCGGCACCGCGCTGACGGCGGAGCAGATGGAGGAGTTGTGGCGCCTGACGCCGGAGCCGGTGCTGTGCTTCGACGGCGATGCCGCCGGCGGCCGCGCGGCGGCCAAGGCGGCGGAGGCGGCGCTGCCGCTGCTGACGACGGAACGCAGCCTGAAGCTGGCCACCCTGCCGGCGGGGGAGGATCCGGATACGCTGGTCTCCCGCCGCGGCCCGGCCGGCTTCGCCGCGGTGCTGGATGGCGCAAGGCCGTTGTCGGAGGCGCTGTACGCCCTGCTGACGGAAGGCCGCCCCGCCACCACGCCGGAGCAGCGCGCGGCGCTGCGCAACCGGCTGGCCGCGGTGGCCAATGCCATCCCGGACAAGTCCCTGGCGGCGGAGTATCGCCGCAGCCTGCTCGACCGTTTCTTCGCCGCCAGCCGGCCCCAGCCGGGCCGCGGCCTGGGTGCGGGCCGCAAACCGCCGGCCGCACCGCGCGCCCGCCCGGCGATCACGCGGGAGAGGACGCGCAACGAACAGGCCTCGACCCTGATGGCCATCACGCTGCGCCATCCCTGGCTGCTGGGCGAAGTGGAAGAATGTTTCGCGGCGGTGGATCTCGGCGATGCCGCATTGGCCGAGTGCCGGGATGCCGTGCTGGCTTGGTTGGCGGAGGGCCATGAACTTGACTCAACCCGGCTGATGGACCAACTCGCCGGCCGTGGGATGGCGGAACTTGCGACCGGCCTGCTGCGGGGCGCCGGGGTGCCGGAAGCCGCTTCCGTCGATGCCCAGCCGAAGGACGCGCTGGATGCATGGTGGCACTTCTACGGCCTGCTGCGCGGCAGGGCGGAGTTGGAGGAGGACCAGGCCCGGGAAGGGCGCGCCTGGGTCGAGGCGACCGATCCGGTCGCCCAGGCCCGCGCCCAGCAACGGATCATCCGGCTGACGATGCTGCTGGAAGCGCAGCACCGCGGAGAAATGGCGGAGGATGCGGCCGGCCCGGCCGGATTACAGGATGGGCACGCCATGGGTGGTAATTGAGCGGGCGCGGTGGCGCGGGTAACGGGCGAATTCGCGCGGGCAGGTTGGGCAAAAGCCCGGCCTCGCCAGGGCGCCGTTGACGGAGCGGAAAAGGCATGGCGAGCAAGGCCGCGAATGGCGCCGACACGGCAGAAGGACGCGACGAGGCGGTGGAAGGCGTGCTGCTGGATACCCTGACGGCCGCGGTCAAGAAGCTGATCGCCCGCGGCAAGGAACGCGGCTACGTCACCTATGACGAACTCAACGCCGCACTGCCCTCCGAACAGGTGTCCTCCGAGCTGATCGAGGACACGATGGCGACGCTCAATGAGCTCGGCATCAATGTGGTGGAATCCGAGGAAAGCGAGGATGGCGAGGCCGCGGCCGAGAAGCCTGCGGCCAAATCCGACGACGACGAGAAGGATGAAGAAGAAAGCGGCGGCAATGTCGATGAGGCCAATCTGGGCCGCACCGACGACCCGGTTCGCATGTATCTGCGCGAGATGGGCAGCGTCGAGCTGCTGTCCCGCGAGGGCGAGATCGCCATCGCCAAGCGGATCGAGGCCGGGCGGGACATGATGATCGGCGGGCTGTGCGAAAGCCCGCTGACCTTCAAGGCCATCGTCGCCTGGCACGATGCGGTCAAGGAAGGCCGCATGCTGCTGCGCGACGTGATCGATCTGGAAGCCACCGCCGGCGCCAACACCCCGGAAGGCACGCCGCCGCCGGAGGAAGAATATGAGGAAGGCGACGAGGCCGCCGAAGGCGTGGGCCTTTCGCTCTCGGCGCTCGAGGAAAAGCTGAAGCCAGAAGCCCTGGTCGCCTTCGAGCAGATCGAGAGCCTGTTCGGCAAATTGCAGAAGCTGTCCTCCAAGCGGATGGATGCCTACACCTCGGGCGGCGAGAACTCCCAGCGTTCCGAGAAGACCTATGAGAAGCAGCGCCAGGAACTGGTGGCGCTGGTGGAGAAGGTGCACCTCCACAACAACCGGATCGAGGAGCTGGTCGACCAGCTCAAGGGCCTGAACCGCCGCCAGACTACGCTGGAAGGCCAGGTTCTGCGTTTGGCGGAAGCTCAGAAGGTCAAGCGCGAGGAATTCCTGGAACAGTGGCGCGGCAGCGAGCTGGATCCGGCCTGGTTCGAGCGCATCAGCAAGCTGCAGACCCGCGGCTGGAAGACCTTCGTCGCGCGGTCGAAGGACGATGCGGAGGCGATCCGCGCCGAGATCGCTCGCGTGGCCGCCGATACCGGCCTGCCGGTGCCGGATTTCCGCCGCGTCTACCAGACCGTGTCGCGCGGCGAGCGGGACATGACGCAGGCGAAGAAGGAGATGATCGAGGCCAACCTGCGCCTCGTCATCTCGATCGCCAAGAAATACACCAATCGCGGCCTGCAATTCCTGGATTTGATCCAGGAGGGCAACATCGGCCTGATGAAGGCCGTCGATAAGTTCGAGTACCGCCGCGGCTACAAGTTCTCCACCTACGCCACCTGGTGGATCCGGCAGGCGATCACCCGCAGCATTGCCGACCAGGCGCGGACCATCCGCATCCCGGTCCATATGATCGAGACGATCAACAAGCTGGTCCGCACTTCCCGCCAGATGCTGCACGAGATCGGCCGCGAGCCGACGCCGGAGGAACTGGCCGAAAAGCTCGGCATGCCGCTGGAAAAAGTCCGCAAGGTTCTGAAGATTGCGAAGGAGCCGATCAGCCTCGAAACGCCGATCGGTGACGAGGAGGACAGCCACCTCGGCGATTTCATCGAGGACAAGAACGCCATCATCCCGCTGGATGCCGCGATCCAGTCCAACCTGCGCGAAGCCACCACGCGGGTTTTGTCCAGCCTCACGCCGCGTGAGGAACGGGTGCTGCGGATGCGCTTCGGCATCGGCATGAACACCGACCACACGCTGGAAGAAGTCGGCCAGCAGTTCAACGTGACACGCGAGCGTATCCGCCAGATCGAGGCGAAGGCGCTCCGCAAGCTGAAACACCCCAGCCGCAGCCGCAAGCTGCGCAGCTTCCTGGACAACTGACCATGGCGACGGCGGCGCGCAGCGGCATCCGAGAACCGGTGCAGCGCATCGAGGTGGATGTCACCTTCCTCCGCATGGATGCGCCGCCCACCGGCACGCCGCCGGATTTCCCACCCGGGTGCAGCGTGGTGCGGCTGGCACGCTGTTCCGTGCCCTTCTATCGTTATCTGTATGACACGGTCGGCCGCGATTATGTCTGGTGGCTGCGCCGCACCACCCCGGATGCCGAGGTCGCGGCACTGCTGGAGCGGCCGGAGATCAGCATCCATGTGCTGTACCAGGCCGGCGAGCCGGCGGGCTTCTACGAGCTGGAACGCCGCGGCGCGGAGCACGGCACCAACCTGGCGTATTTCGGGCTGATGCCGCACGCCATCGGCCGCGGCGCGGGGCGCGCCCTGCTGCGCCACGCCATTGATGGCGCCTGGGCGGAAAGCCCCCGCCTGCTGACGGTGAACACCTGCACCGCCGACCACCCACGCGCCCTGCCGAATTATGTCGAGGCCGGCTTCCGGGTCATGCGGACGCTGCGCGAGGTGTGGCCGGTGCCGTTGCGCCTCGGCCTGCCAATTCCGGGGCGGCTGCATGCCGGTTGAGCGGACGGCACCACCCAAAGGTGAGCAGATGGCGATGACCATGGCGATGCCTGACGATGCGCTGCAAACCTTGGCCGCCAAGGCCGAGGAAGCAGCCCGCCTTCTCGGCGCGCTGGCGCATGGCAAGCGGCTGATGGCGCTGTGCCATCTGGTGGAGGGCGAGAAATCCGTGGGCCAATTGGCCGCCCTGATCGGGCTTTCGCCCACCGCTTTGTCGCAACATCTGGGGCGGATGCGCGATCTGCGCCTGGTGGAGACGCGGCGCGACGGCCAGACCATCCACTACCGCCTGGCCAGCCCGGAGGTGGAGGCGGTGCTGGAGACCCTGTACCGCCTGTATTGCGCGCCAAAGCTGGGCTGACCGGCGGCCACAGGAGGATCCGGCATGGGCAAGGTAGCGCTGGTGACCGGTGCGGCGCGCGGCATCGGGCTTGCCATCTCGGCGCGGCTTGTGGCGGATGGCTGGACCGTGGTGGCGGCCGACCGCGAAGGCCCGGCGCCGGATCTGGCGGCGCGTTTCGTGCAGGCGGATGTGGCCGATGAGGCGGCGGTGGCCGCGCTGGTGCATGGCATCGCCCAGCGGGAGGGCCGGCTGGATGCGCTGGTCTCCAATGCCGGCTTCATGATCCGCAAGCCGATCGGGCAGCTCAGCCTGGCCGAATGGTCCGCCGTGCTCGCCACCAACCTGACCGCGACCTTCCTTCTGGTGCGCGCCGCGGAAGCAATGCTGCGCGCGGCAAGGGGGTCCGTGGTGACCATGGCCTCCACCCGCGCGCATCAGTCGGAGCCGGATACCGAAAGCTACGCGGCATCGAAGGGCGGGCTGCTGGCGCTGACCCACGCGCTGGCGGTCAGCCTGGGGCCGGATGTGCGGGCGAATGTGGTCAGTCCCGGCTGGATCGACACGCAGGGGGATGCCCTGCGGCCCGAGGACCACGCCCAGCACCCGGCCGGACGTGTCGGTCGGGTGGAGGATGTGGCGGCGCTGGTCGCCTGGCTGGTCGGGCCAGAGAGCGGCTTCGTCACCGGCGCCGAATTCGTCACCGATGGCGGGATGACGCGGAAGATGATCTACGCGGAATAGGCGTGGGGCTACTCGGCCGCAGGGGCCAGCTTGGCCTGCGTCTTCGTCTCGAAATCGCTGGCGTCGTGGCGTTCATGGAGCTGGCTGGAAGGCTCGCCCTGTACGCGGTTGACCATGCGGCCGCGCTGGACCGCCGGGCGGGCGCCGATCGTGTCCGTCCAGCGGCGGAGGTTCTTGTACTCATCCACCTGCAGGAACTCCGCGGCGGAATACAGCCAGCCATTCACCAGCCCGCCATACCAGGGCCAGACGGCGATGTCGGCGATGGTGTAGTCCGGGCCGGCGAGGAACTCGGATTCGGCCAGGCGGCGATCCAGCACATCGAGCTGGCGCTTCACCTCCATGGCGAAGCGGTCGATCGGGTATTCCATCTTGGACGGCGCATAGGCGTAGAAATGCCCGAAGCCGCCGCCGAGATAGGGCGCGCTACCCATCTGCCAGAACAGCCAGGACAGGCACTCGGCCCGCGGCGCCCGGTCCTTCGGCAGGAAGGCGCCGAATTTCTCCGCCAGGTGCACCAGGATGGCGCCGGATTCGAAGACCCGGATGGGGGTGGGGCCGCTGCGGTCGAGCAAGGCGGGGATCTTGGAGTTGGGGTTGACGCTGACGAAGCCGCTGCCGAACTGGTGGCCCTCGCCAATCCGGATCAGCCAGGCATCGTATTCCGCGCCCTGGTGGCCCGCCGCCAGCAGTTCCTCCAGCATCACCGTGACCTTCACGCCGTTGGGCGTGGCCAGCGAGTAGAGCTGAAGGGGGTGGCGGCCGACCGGCAGGTCCTTGTCATGCGTCGGGCCGGCGATGGGGCGGTTGATATTGGCGAAGCGGCCGCCATTGGCCTTGTTCCAGGTCCAGATCTTCGGGGGCGTGTATTCGGGGGAGTCGCTCATGCGGGCGGGGTCCTGACCATGCTTGGATGGTAGGTGAGCGCGGCGTGGCGGGAGGGCAAGGGCGTGGAGCGGGCGGGGGGAATCGAACCCCCGACATTCAGCTTGGGAAGCTGACGTTCTACCTCTGAACTACGCCCGCAGCATTGCTTCTATATCCGGCCCCGTGCCAACCCCGCAAGCGGCCCGCGCATCACGCCGTGCTTGACCGGCGCCAGCCCCGCCCCTAAGCCACAATCAGGCGCGCAAGCGCCCCTCGCGATTTGTCCGGCCTGATTGCGGCGAGGTCCTGGTGTACCGGGCGGGGGACTCAGGTCCTCTGAAAATAAGCGCGCTAAAGGGTCGCGGGGTCCGCCCTATGCGGTCCTGTTGCCCCGGAAGGGGGCCGGACGTCCTGTGGTCGCAGCCATCCTGCTGCAGCTTTTAGGTGTCCCTCATGGCCAGAACCCTGCCCGACCGCCCGCTCCGCCCCGCCACGCTGCTGGTCCGCGGTGGGCAGATGCGCTCCAACCACGATGAGACGTCGGAGGCGCTCTACCTCACCTCCGGCTTCGTCTATGAAAGCGCGGGCCAAGCGGAGGAAACATTCCTCGGCACCACCCAGCACTACCAATATTCCCGCTTCGGCAACCCCACCGTCACCATGCTGGAAGACCGGCTGGCGGCGCTGGAAGGCACGGAGGCCTGCCGGCTGACGGCCACCGGCATGGCCGCGGTGCATGCTGCCCTTCTGTCGCATCTGAAGACAGGCGACCGCGTCGTGGCGTCCCGCGCCCTGTTCGGGTCCTGCCACTGGATCGTCTCCACCCTGCTGCCGCGCTACGGCATCACCACCACCTTCGTCGATGGCGGCAACCTCGAGGAATGGAAGGCGGCGTTCGAGACACCGGCCACGCTGGTGCTGCTGGAGACGCCCTCCAATCCGATGCTGGACCTGGTGGACCTGGCCGCGGTCTGCGACCTGGCGCATGCGGCCGGCGCGCTGGTGGTGGTGGACAATGTCTTCGCCACGCCGCTGCTGCAGAAGCCGATGGATTTCGGCGCCGACGTCGTCGTCTATTCGCTGACCAAGCACATGGATGGCCAGGGTCGCGTGCTCGGCGGCGCCGTGCTGGGCCGCAAGAAGTGGGTGGATGAGGTGCTGCAGCCCTTCATCCGCAACACCGGCCCCTCGATCAGCCCGTTCAACGCCTGGGTCATCCTGAAGGGGCTGGAGACGCTGCATCTGCGCCTGCCCGCCATGTGCCGCGCCGCCGCCGCCATCGCCGATTTCCTGGCGGAGCGGGTGGAGATCGCGCGCGTGCTGTATCCCTTCCGCATCGACCATCCGCAGCAGGCGCTCGCCAAGGCGCAGATGGCCGCGGGCGGCACGCTGGTGACCTTCGACGTGAAGGGCGGGAAGGCGGAAGCGTTTCGCCTGCTCGATGCGCTGAAGCTGATCGACGTGTCGAACAACCTCGGCGATGCGAAGTCGCTGGTGACGCATCCGGCCACCACTACGCATATGCGGATTGGCGCTGAGGAACGCACGAAGCTCGGCATCACCGACGGCACCATCCGCCTGTCCGTGGGGCTGGAGGATGTGGCCGATCTGATCGCGGATCTGTCGGAGGCGCTGGACGCCATCGCCCCCGCGCCGAAGCCGGTGAAGCGCGCCAAGGTGGTGATCGAGACGCCCGCCGCCGTGGAAGCCGAGCCGGCCCCGGCGCGCGCGCCGAAGAAGCCGGCCAAGCCGAAGCCGCAGGCCGACGCGACGCTGTTCGAGATGGTGGGCGACCTGCCGGAAGCCCCCGGCCCGAAGAAATAGGCCGAAGGGAACAGGCGGCGATGGACCTCAACATCTGGCTGGCCTTCTGCGCCGCGGCCATTGTCATGCTGTTGATCCCGGGTCCGACCATCCTGCTGGTCATCGGCCAGAGCCTCGGCGGCGGCGCGCGTAATGCGCTGCCGCTCGTGGCCGGCGTGGCGCTGGGCGACCTGACGGCGATAACGCTCTCACTCGCCGGGCTGGGCGCCATCCTCGCCACCTCCGCCACGCTGTTCACCGCGCTGAAATGGGTGGGGGCGGCGTATCTGGTGTGGCTCGGCGTGAAGATGTGGCGCGCGCCGGTGGACGCCGGCGCGGCGCCGCCACTGGCCGGCGGGAAGGCGCTGCGCCAGGCCTGGCTGGTGACGGCGCTGAACCCGAAGGGCATCGTCTTCTTCGTGGCCTTCGTGCCGCAATTCATCGACCCGGCACGGCCCTTCCTGGTGCAGGCGGCAGTGCTGATCGCCACCTTCGTGACGCTGGGCGCGACCAATGCGGCGATCTACGCGGCACTCGCCGGGCGGCTTTCCGGCGCGGTGCGGCGGCCTTCGGTTCGGCGGGTGCTGAACAGGGTGGGCGGCGGCGTGCTGATGGGGGCCGGGTTGGCGGTGGCGCTGCGGCGCGGCTGAGCGCGCCACCCCTCGCCTCCGGCGCCGAAAACTGGTCCGCTACGGTCCGGTTTCGGAATGTGGGGGCTCAGCATGTATGACGTGATCGTGGTCGGAGCCGGCTCCGCCGGCGCCCCGCTCGCCGCGCGGCTGTCCGAGGACGGGCACCGCCGCGTGCTGCTGCTGGAAGCCGGGCGGGACTGGCGCGCGGCCGAAGCGCCAGCGGCGTTGCGCAGCGCCAACATCATCCCCTTCATGCATGACCCGGCGCACCAGGCCGCATGGCAATGGCCCGGCCTGATGACCCGCCGCACCAAGGCGCAGGCGCCGCGCTTCTACTGGCGCGGCAAGGCGATGGGCGGGTCCTCCACGGTCAATGCGCAGATCGCCATCCGCGGCGTGCCGGCGGCCTTCGATGCCTGGGCCGAATCCGGCTGCGAGGGCTGGTCCGCCACCGATGTGCTGCCGATCTTCGACGCGATCGAGGATGATGCGGAGACCGGCACGGCGCCGGGCATCCGCCAGGGCGGACCGCTGCCGGTGTTCCGCATGCCGGTCGAGAATTGGGGCGCCGTCGATCTCGGCCTGCGCGATGCGGCGCTCGCCGCCGGCTACCGCTGGAAACCCGACCTCAACGCGCCGCAGGGGGAGGGCATTTCCTGCAACCCGATCAACCTGCGCGGCGGCCAGCGCGTCACCACCAATGACGGCTACCTGGAGCCTGCCCGCGGCCGCGCGAACCTGACCATCCGCGGCGAGGCGCTGGTCGATCGCGTGCTGGTGCGCGACGGACGCGCCACCGGCGTGCGCGTGCGCTTCGGCGGCGGGGCGTGGGAGGAGATTGCGGGGCGGGAGGTGGTGCTGTGTGCCGGCGCCATCCACAGCCCGGCCATCCTCATGCGCTCCGGCATCGGCCCGGCGGCGGCGCTTTCGGCCCTCGGCATCCCACTCGTGCAGGACCTGCCCTGGGTCGGCCAGAACCTGATGGACCACCCCATCCTGCGTGCCACCCTCGCCCTGAAGCCGCAGCACCGCGCGCAAGGCGCCGATGCGCGCCACACCAATTGTTGCCTGACCTACAGCAGCGGCATGGGCGGTGAGCGCGACATGATCATGATCGCCTACAACCATCGCGGCCTGACCACCGATGGCAGCCCGGCGGGAGGCGGCGCAGTGGGCCTCGCGCTGTATGATGCCTTCTCCCGCGGCACCCTCGCGCTGACCTCCGCCGATCCGGAGGCGCAGCCGGTGGTGGAGGAGAACATGCTGGACGACCCGCGCGACCGCGCCCGCCTGCGGGACGGCGTGCGCCGCCTGGCGCGCCTGACCGCGCTGGCGCCTCTGTCGGGCCTCACGGATGCCATCACCTTCGGCGAAACCGGCCTGCCCATGGCCGAAGCCGCCGCCCTGCCGGATGACGCGCTCGACGCCATCATGCTGGCCGAGGCGGCGGACATCCAGCATGCCGCCGGCACCTGTCGCATGACGGCGCATGAGGAACCGCGCGGCGTGGTGGACCCGGACCTCCGGGTGCGCGGCATCGCGGGGCTGCGCGTGGCGGATGCCTCCATCATGCCGACCGACTGCCGCGCCAACCTGCACTTCACCTGCGTGATGATCGGGGAGGCGCTGGCCCGCCGCATGCGCGCCGACCCCTCCCAAGGTTGACGCAGCCGCGATCCGGCCGACAATGCGTGGCCGGGGAGAACCGTAATGGCCAAGGCCGATGAGTTCAGCGAAACCACCCGCGGCATCCGTGTGACGGTCCGCAGCTTCTACCTGGAAGACCAGTCGGAACCGGCACGCGGCCATTTCGTCTGGGCCTACCGCATCGCCATCCAGAACGAAGGCGCGGAGACGGTGCAGCTTCTGAAGCGAAGCTGGCAGATCACCGATGCGCTCGGCCGCAGCCAGCAGGTGCATGGCGAGGGGGTGGTGGGCGAACAGCCGGTGCTCGCGCCGGGGGAGCGTTTTGAATACACCTCCGGCACCCCGCTCCACACGCCCTCCGGCTTCATGGCCGGCACCTACCACATGGTGGTAGCCGAGACGCGGGAGGCGTTTGACGTCGCCGTGCCTGCCTTCAGCCTGGACAGCCCGCACCAGCCCACCAGCCAACTGCATTGATGGAAACGCCCGAAAGCCTGCTGGCACGCCTCGCCGCGCTGGGGATCGAGGCGCACACCGTCACCCATCCACCGGTCTTCACTGTGGCGGAAAGCAAGGCGCTGCGCCCGGACCTGCCCGGCGGCCATGTGAAAAACCTGTTCCTCAAGCCGGAGAAGGCCGCCGGCCCCTTCCTGCTGGCCTCGATCGAGGAGGACCGGCCCGTGAAGGTCAACGCCCTGGTCCGCGCCCTCGGCCTGCCGCGTTCCGGCTTCGCGGAGGCCGAGGCGCTGCGGGCGCAGCTTGGCGTGCAGCCTGGCTCCGTCACCCCCTTCGGCCTGGTCAACGCGGCCCCCGGCGCGGTGCGGGCGGTGTTCGACCGGGGGCTGATGCAGGATCACGACTGGATCAACATCCACCCCCTTACCAACACCATGACCACCGCCATTCGCCCGGACGACCTGCTGCGCTTCCTGCGCGCCCTCGGCCATGCGCCGGAGGTGGTCGAGATGCCCAATCCCGCGTGATCCGCCCGCAACCGCTTGCTTCGCGCCTCACGTCGCGCATCTATGCGGCAAGCATGAGGAATTGCCTGCCATGGAACTGATCTTCGACCCGACCCGCCAGGCCGCCCCCGGCGGCGCCAGCCCTGCCGGTTCCCTGCCCAACGGCACCCCCGACCCGGTGAAGGATGGCGACCAGCGCACCTTCATGGCTGATGTCATCGAGGCCAGCCGCGAAACCCCCGTCCTGGTCGATTTCTGGGCCACCTGGTGCGGCCCCTGCAAGTCGCTGACGCCGACGCTGGAGAAGGTGGTGCGCGCCGCCGGCGGCCGGGTGAAGCTGGTCAAGATCGACATCGACAAGAACAAGCAGCTGGTCGCGCAGCTCGCGCAGATGGGCCTGCCGCTGCAATCGGTTCCCACCGTGGTCGGCTTCGCCCAAGGCCAGATCGCGGATTTGTTCCAGGGCGCCCTGCCGGAAGGCGAGGTGAAGAAGTTCATCGAGAACCTGCTGAAGGTCTCCGGCGGCCAATTGCCTGGCGCCGATCTGCTGGCCGAGGCCAAGGCGCTGGTCGAAGCCGGCGACCCTACCAGCGCGGTGGAGCTGTTCGCCGCCCTGGCCCAGTCCGAGCCGGAAAACGCCGAGGCGCTGGCCGGCCTCGCCCGCTGCCTGATGGCACTCGGTGAGGAGGAGCAGGCGCAGGAGGTGTTGGACCAGGTGCCGGAAAAGATCACCGGCCACGCCGAGATCGCCTCCGTCCGCAGCCAGCTCCAGCTCGCCCGCGAAGGCCGTGAGGCGCGGGAGAAGCTGGGCGAGTTCGAGCGCCGTCTGGAAGCCGACGCCGATGACCACGCCGCCCGCATCGACCTGGCTGTGGCGCTGAACGCCATGGACAAGCGGGCGGAGGCGGTGGACGCGCTGATGGTCGCCATCAAGCGCGACCGCACCTGGAACGAGGAAGCCGCGCGCAAGCAATTGCTGAAGTTCTTCGAGGCCTGGGGATTCGACGACCCCGCCACCCTTGCGGGACGCCGGAAGCTCTCCACCCTTCTGTTTCGCTAAGTCGCCCCGGCCCGGGTCATCGCCGCGCGGGGGAAACAGGGTTCACCGCGCGGCCGGACCGCGCGGTGGCTGAAACGGAGCATATGTCCGCCTTCCATCCCGCCTTCGACGCCCTGCCGTCGGAGATCCCGATCTTTCCGCTGGCGGGCGCGCTGATGCTGCCCGGCGGTCGCCTGCCGCTGAACATCTTCGAGCCGCGCTATCTGGCGATGACGGAAGATGCGCTGGCCGGCGGCCGCTTCCTCGGCATGGTGCAGCCGGACCCGAGCCTTACGCGCACGGATCTCGGCAGCCAGACCTACCAGGTGGGCTGCCTCGGCCGCCTGACCTCCTTCGCCGAGACGGAGGATGGGCGCTTCCTCATCACCCTGACCGGCATCATCCGATACCGCATCCTGGAGGAGGTGGGGCTGCGCCGCGGCTACCGGCGCGCCCGCGTCGAATACGGCGACTACGCGCCGGATTTGATGCTGGACGGCCTGGCCCCGCAAATCGACCGCGGCGCGCTGCTGGCGGCGCTGCGCGTATATTTCAAGGCACGCAGCATCGAGGCGAATTGGGAGGCGGTGGAGGGCACGGACGACGCCATGCTGGTCACCACGCTTTCCATGCTGTGCCCCTTCGAGGTGCGGGAGAAGCAGGCCCTGCTGGAATCGCGATCGACCGAGACGCGGGCGGAGATGCTGGTGGCGCTGATGCAGATGGACAGCCACGGCATGGCGCCCGAGGGCCGGCCGAGCTAAATCCATCAGCACGGATGTTTCTGGAGTTGATGCGATGACGGCCCCTGAGCCGAGCCTTGGCGCGGTGGACCCGCGCCTGCTGGAAATCCTCGTCTGCCCCGTCACCAAGGGCCCGCTGCGCTACGACCGCGAGGCGGGGGAGCTGGTGAGCGAGAAGGCGGGCCTGGCCTATCCCGTCCGCGACGGCATCCCCATCATGCTGCCGGACGAGGCCCGCAAGCTGCCGGCCTGATGCCGACCCTCACCGAGATCCGCCTGAGCCGGGCGGAGCAGGTGCTGCATCTGGCCTGGGATGACGGCGTGACCTTCGCCCTGCCGGCGGAATATCTGCGCGTCGAAAGCCCCTCCGCCGAGGTGCAGGGGCATGGGCCGGGTCAGCGCGTGACAGTGCCGGGCCGGCGCCACGTCGGCATCATGCGGATCGAACCGGTGGGGCATTACGCCGTACGGCTGGTCTTCGACGACCTGCACGACACCGGCATTTATAGCTGGGACTTCTTTCGGGTGCTGGGTGAACAACAGGCCGATCGCTGGGCCGCCTATGAGGCCGCGCTGGCGGCGAAGGGCCTGAGCCGCGACCCCCCCAAGCGTCCCTGAAAGCCCTCCCCCGCCCTTGCGGGGGGGTTGTGGCACTGCCGCAACGCCGATGGCTGGTTGGGTGGGGGCCTCCGCCCGCCCCCCAGCGCCTTCGACTGGTTGACTTGCGGACGCGCCGTAGTTTCGCGCCTTTCGGCTTGCGCGTAACGAAGCGGCGGCACCGCGTCCATGGGGCGCGCCGGTTATGGGGCCGGCGGCGCCATCAACCCCTGGCCACCCAGCAGCCCGCTGGCGCCGGCCATGCCCATTGCCCGCTGCGCGAAGGCGCGCTTGAGGCGCGGCATGCGGTCCACCGCCGCGATGCCAAGCCGCCGGGCCAGGCGGACCGGCCCGAAGTCGTTGCCGAACAGCTTCTCCAGCACATGCGTCGCGCCGAGCATGATCGCCGCATCCGGCCGGGCCCGGCGTTCGTAGCGGCGCAGCACCATGGCGCCGCCCGGATCCTCCCCGGCCGCCACCGCCTCGATCACGGCCTCCGCCAGCGCGGCCACATCCCGGAAACCGAGGTTCAGGCCCTGGCCGGCGATCGGGTGGATGCCGTGCGCTGCGTCGCCGACCAGCGCCAGGCGCGTATCCGTCTGCCGCTGCGCCCATAGCGCCGTCAGCGGATAGGACCAGCGCCGGCCGATGGGCCGGATGGCGCCGAGGTGGTCGCCCAGGCGGCGCGTCAACTCCCGCCCGAAGGCGGCATCATCCATCGCCAGGAAGCGGGTGGCCAGGTCGCGGCGATCGGACCAGACGAAGGCGGAGGCGTGCGGTAACTCCGGCGTGCCGAAGCTGCCAGGGCCGGCCAGCGGCAATTGGGCGAAGGGGCCGTTCGGCAGGAACATCTCCAGCGCCGTGCCGTTGTGCGGGCGCTCATGCGCGAAGGCGCCGACCATGCCGGTCTGGCCGTAATCATGCCGCTGCACGCCGATTCCGGCCTGCCGGCGCAGCGCGCTGTCCCGCCCCTCCGCCGCCACTACCAGCCGGGCGGTCAGCACCGTGCCGGCATCGGGGCCACTGGTGATGCGGATGCGGGCGCCTTCGGGCAGGCGTTCGATGCTGGCCTCGGCGGGGGCGAAGACGCGCAGGTTGGGCAGATGCGGCAGGCGGGCGTTGAGGGCCACGCGCAGTGACCGTGCCTCCACCATCCAGCCGAAGGGGTCGGGGCCGACCTCCTCGCTCCGAAAGTCCAGCTTGAGGGGGGAGGGGGCATGGCCCGGCCGGCCATCCGCCACGCGGATGTGGTGGATCGGCTGCGGCGGCTCCGGCAGCCGGTCCCAGATGCCGGATGCCGCCAGCAGGCGCTGGCTGGTGAGCGCGATGGCATAGGCGCGGCCATCGAAATCCGGCAGTTCCATCGGTGGCAACGGCGCGCGATCCAGCACCGCGGTGGGGATGCCGGCGGCGGCCAGGGTGGCGGCCAGGGTGGCGCCGACCGGGCCGGCGCCGACGATGCAGATGGTGGTCTCGATCTCGCTCATGCGCGTGAAAGTCGCGCTGCGGTGGCGTTTCGGCAAGAGGGAGGCAATTGCCTATAAAATAGGCGGATTTTTTGCGGTGCAGCGGCGCAACGGTGCGTGACCGCGCGGAACTCTGCGTAAAACGGTCTACGAAGCCCGTGGCACGGTCCTTGGATTGCACCACCTCGATACCGCCTTGGGAAGGGGAACTACGGCGCGATGAAGCTGGTCATGGCCATCATCAAGCCTTTCAAGCTGGACGAGGTGCGCGATGCGCTCACTCCGCTCGGCGTGCAGGGGCTTACGGTTACCGAGGTCAAGGGTTTCGGTCGGCAGAAGGGCCAGACCGAAATCTATCGCGGAGCCGAATACCACGTGAGCTTCCTGCCGAAGCTCAAGATCGAAGTCGCCGTGGCCGCCGAGATGGTGGATGCGGTGGTGGAGGCGATTGCCGGCGCGGCGCGCACCGGCAAGATCGGCGATGGCAAGATCTTCGTCCTGGACGTGGAGCGCGCGCTGCGCATCCGCACCGGCGAAACCGATGACCAGGCGCTGTAGCCGCATGTCGGGCGACAACACATTGATGGGGAACGGGGGAATGACGAGGATTGCGCGCGCCGCTGCCATGGCGCTGCCGGCGCTGCTTCTGTCCGGCGCGGCCTTCGCGCAGGTCGCGGTCGTGCCGGCGCCGGAGCCAACGCCGACCATCGACACCGGCGACACCGCCTGGATGCTGACCAGCACGGCCATCGTGCTGATGATGACCGTGCCAGGCCTGGCGCTGTTCTATGCGGGCATGGTCCGCAAGAAGAACGTGCTGGCCACCATGATGCAGTCCTTCGCGGTCTGCGGCCTCGTCGGCGTGCTGTGGATGGTGGCGGGCTACAGCATCGCCTTCGGTGACGGCAATGCGTATATCGGCGATCTGTCCAAGCTGTTCCTGGGCGGCATGGGGGCGAATTGGGACGCGCCTTTTGTGCTGGGCTCCGGCGATTCCGCGGTGGCGACCACCATTCCGGAAAGCGTCTTCGTCACCTTCCAGATGACCTTTGCCATCATCACCGCGGCGCTG
This sequence comes from Falsiroseomonas sp. E2-1-a4, assembly GCF_051433165.1. Lineage (NCBI taxonomy): Bacteria > Pseudomonadati > Pseudomonadota > Alphaproteobacteria > Acetobacterales > Roseomonadaceae > Falsiroseomonas > Falsiroseomonas sp. E2-1-a4. Next base: position 150,992 of record NZ_JBHMFS010000014.1, read on the forward strand.
ATCACCGGCGCGGTGGCGGACCGCATGAAGTTCTCCGCGCTGATGCTGTTCATCACGCTGTGGACCCTGCTGGTCTATTCGCCGGTGGCGCATTGGGTCTGGCACCCGAATGGCTGGATCTTCGAACTCGGCGCGCTGGACTTCGCCGGCGGCACGGTGGTGCACATCAATGCCGGCGTGGCCGGCCTCGTGGCGGCGATCGTGCTCGGCAAGCGGGTCGGCTACGGGACGGAGAACATGTCCCCCTACAATTTGGCCTTCGCCGTGATCGGCGCGAGCATGCTGTGGGTGGGCTGGTTCGGCTTCAATGCAGGCTCCGCCGTCGGCGCCGGTGCGCGCGCCGGCATGGCGATGCTGGTGACGCAGGTGGCGGCCGCCGGCGCGGTGCTGGCCTGGCTGGTCGCGGAATGGGCGACCAAGGGCAAGCCCTCCGTGCTCGGTGCGATTTCCGGCGCGGTGGCGGGCCTCGTGGCCATCACCCCGGCGGCGGGCTTCGTGCTGCCGGGTTCCGCGCTGGTCATCGGCGTGGTGGCGGGCCTGGCCGGCTTCTGGGGCGCGACCGCGCTCAAGCATTGGTGCGGCTATGACGACAGCCTGGACGCCTTCGGTGTGCACGGCATCTGCGGCATCGTCGGCGCGCTGCTGGTGGGCTTCCTGGCCTATGGCCCGCTCTCCGGCACCGCGGCCGATCCGGGCGGCATCAGCGGATCCTTTGCGCAGTTCCTGACGCAGATCTACGCGGTGGTGGCGGTGTTCATCTTCACCGCGGTGGCCACCTTCATCCTGCTCAAGATCGTGGACGCCATCGTCGGCCTCCGCGTGACGGAGGAGGAGGAGCGCGAGGGCCTGGACGTGACGTTGCACGGCGAGCGCCTCGGCTGACGCCATCGGCATCGACAGAACCGGGCGCCGGGGGGAACCTCCGGCGCCCTTTTTGTTTGCGCGGCCCGCCGCGACGCGCCATGAGGCGCGCATGTCCCGCATCCCCCCCATCCCCGACGACGCGCTGGAGGAACGTTTTGTCCGTTCCTCCGGCCCCGGCGGGCAGAACGTCAACAAGGTGGAGACGGCGGTCGAACTCCGGCTGGACCTGCGGCGGCTGGATATGGGCGAATACATGGCCCGCCGGTTGGCGACGCTGGCCGGCCGGCGGATCACGCAGGATGGCGTGCTGGTGATCCAGGCGCAGCGTTTTCGGACCCAGGACCGCAACCGGACGGATGCAAGGGAAAGGCTGGACGCGCTGCTGGCCGAGGCCGCCGAGCCGCCGCCACCGACCCGCCGCGCCACCAAGCCCAGCTACGGTTCGCAGATGCGCCGGCTGGAGGGGAAGAAGCTGCGCGCCGGCGTGAAGAAGCTGCGCGGCAACAAGCCCCCGGCGGATTGAGCAGCCAAGCCACACCCCCCGCCCGGCGTTGCCGCACCCATCGCAACACCGTTCATTCCGAACGACTTCCGGTGTAGAGTTCCCTCAAAGCTTCAGGAACCACCCAGATGGCCCGCACCGCCAGCACCCCGGCCGTGGGCGACCGGCTTGCCGCAGCCGGGCGCCGCTTCGCCTCGCCCGCCGTCATGGCCGCGTTGCAGCGGCGCCTGGCGGAGCTTTTGGCGCTGGTGCTGGTGGTGTTCGGGCTGGTGCTTGGCCTGGCGCTGGCCAGCTATGATCCGGCCGACCCGTCCTTCTCCACAGCCACCGCCCAGCTCACCCGCAACCTGGCCGGGCCGATCGGCGCCCATGCCTCGGATCTGCTGCTGCAGGCCTTCGGCTATGCCGCCTTCCTGCTGGTGGCCTGCCTGATGACCTGGGCTTGGCGGCTGGCGACGCATCGGGGCCTGGCGCCCTTCGTCCTGCGGCTGGCCTGCCTGCTGGCGGCGATGCCGCTGCTGGCCGCCACGCTGATCCTGCTGCCGCTGCCCACCGATGTGCCGGCCGCGGCCGGCCCCGGCGGTGCGGCCGGGCCGGTGGTGGCGCAGGCGCTGACGGGGCTGATGCGCGACCTGCTCGGCCCGGCCGGGGCCGGCATCGCGCATGTGGTGCTGGCGGCTCTGACGGGGCTGCTGGCCTTTGTCGCACTCGGCCTGACGCTCGGCGAATGGCGCCGGGCCGGCGCCGTGGCGGGCTCCGCCGCCAGCGCCACCGCCCGCGTCACCGCGGCCGGCGCGCGCCAGGTAGGGGGGCAGGTGGGGGAGCGTGTGCCGCCCGGCTTCTTCAGCCGCGCCCTGTCCTGGCCCTTCAAGGCAATCGGCCGCGCCGTGGGCGGCGCGGTGCGGCGGCGGCGGGAGCGGGAGACGCCGCTGGCCGAATTGCTGCGCAACGCCGATGCACTGGTCGAGGACGCCCCGCCCCCGCGCCGCCGCGAACCGTCCTTCGCCGGCGATGCCGCGCCGGAGGATGCGCCGCCGCGCCCGGCCGCCGCCGCGGCCTCGCGTGCCAAGCCCGCTGCGCCGCGCGTGGCCGACCGCGTCGCGCCGCCGAAGCCCGTCCCCAATGCGCGCCAGGGCATGCTGGACCTGCCGGACGGCACCTGGCGCTACCCGCCGCTGTCCCTGCTGACGCCGCCGCCCGCCCGCCGCGCCACCGGCCCTTCGGAGGAAGCACTCCAGGGCAATGCGCGGATGCTGGAGACGGTGCTGGAGGATTACGGCGTGCGCGGCCGCATCGCCGAGATCCGTCCCGGCCCGGTGGTCACGCTGTACGAACTGGAACCCGCCCCCGGCACCAAATCCGCCCGCGTCATCGGCCTGGCCGACGACATCGCGCGGTCGATGTCCGTCACCGCGGTGCGCATCGCCACGGTTCCGGGCCGCAACGTCATCGGCATCGAACTGCCTAACAGCAAGCGGGAGATGGTGTATTTCTCCGAGATGATGATGGCGGAGGATTGGCACCGCCACCAGGCGAAGCTGCCGCTGGCGCTCGGCAAGGATATCGGCGGCGCGCCGGTGATCGCGGACCTGGCCCGCATGCCGCACCTGCTGATCGCGGGCACCACCGGATCGGGCAAGTCGGTCGGCATCAACACCATGATCCTGTCGCTGCTCTACCGGTTCACGCCGGATGAGTGCCGCTTCATCATGATCGACCCGAAGATGCTGGAATTGTCCGTTTACGACCGCATCCCGCACCTGCTGGCCCCCGTCGTCACCGAACCCGCAAAGGCGATCGGGGCTTTGAAGTGGACCGTGCGGGAAATGGAGAAGCGCTACCGCGCCATGTCCCAGCTCGGCGTCCGCAATATCGGCGGCTACAATGAAAAGGCGGTGGCGGCGCGCGACCGGGGCGAGGTGATGACGCGCCGCGTGCAGGTCGGCTTCGATCCGGAGACCAACAAGCCGCTGTTCGAGGACCAGCCCTTGGCGCTGGAGCCGCTGCCGATGATCGTGGTCGTCATCGACGAGATGGCGGACCTGATGATCGTCGCCGGCAAGGATATCGAGGCCGCGGTGCAGCGCCTGGCGCAGATGGCGCGTGCCGCCGGCATCCATGTGATCATGGCGACGCAGCGGCCCTCGGTGGATGTCATCACCGGCACCATCAAGGCGAACTTCCCGACCCGCATCAGCTTCCAGGTCACGTCGAAGATCGACAGCCGCACCATTCTCGGCGAGATGGGCGCGGAGCAGCTTCTGGGCCAGGGCGACATGCTGCACATGGCCGGCGGCGGCCGCATCAGCCGCGTGCACGGCCCCTTCGTGACCGATGACGAGGTGGAGGCCGTGGTCGCCTTCCTGCGCGAACAGGCCGAGCCGTCCTACATCGAGGAAGTCACCGAGGTCGATGAGGATGCGGCCGGGCCGGACCTGTCCGGCATGCTGGGCGGCAATACGGATGGCGAGGCCTCGCTGTATGACCAGGCGGTGGATCTGGTGACGCGGGAAGGCAAGGCCAGCACCAGCTTCGTCCAGCGCCACCTCAACATCGGCTACAACCGCGCGGCCAAGCTGATCGAGCAGATGGAGAAGAACGGCGTAGTGGGGGCGGCCAACCATGTCGGCAAGCGGGAAGTGCTGGCGCCTGGGGCGCGGGAATAGGCGGGCTGCCAGGAACCCTCTCCAGCCAAAAGGGCGGAGAGGGCCAAGGTGTTCAACGCTCTGGAATGCGGAGCAGGTTGAGCAATCGCTCAAGGTCGCCGATGGCGGCGCGGAATCGGTCCTGGTTGCGTGAGCCGCGGCGAAGCTGCGGAGCCTCGCGAAGACGTTGGGGTTGATGCGGGTGCCGCCCAGCGTTGAACAGCCCTGCAATGGGCTCCGCCGCGCAGGGCTTCTGTCGCAGGTCGCCTTACAGCGCAGCACGCGCGCACCGCGGCTGGATGTGATACCAGCGGACCGGTCAAGAGACCGGTCCGCTGGTATCATCCCATCTCGCCGTAAATTGCCTGTTCTGAAACTGCCTATGATGCCCTCGGCGTTCCCGCCCAGGGCATCGGACACTCACGACAACCCCGCGAGGGGCGGCCCGCCGCGGCTCAGAACGGGTGGATGCGCGGCCAGTTCGTGTTGCCCTTGGCGATATTGCCGGGCACGTCACGCAGCCACATCTGCTGCGCCTGTTCATGGACCTGCAGGTACAGCTTGTTGTCCACGATACGCCAGATCTCCGGGTTGCCCGGCGCCTTGTAGGCCTGTGAAGCTGCCCAGGCGCAGTAGCCGTCGAACTGCGGCGCGTAGCGAACAGGATCCGCCTTGAACAGGTCGCGCGTCGCTTCCGACTGGAAGAACCAGATTCCAGCGTTGTGTGTGGCGTTGAACCTCGCCAAGCCGCGCTGTGCGGTGCCGCTCTGGTAGCTGGTTGCGTCATAGCCACTGATGGCGACCGCCAGCTGATTGCCCGCCACGGCTTCACGTGACTTGCCGATGAGGCCGGCAGTGGCGCCGAGCAGCGCAATTGCGGCAAGGCCACGGCGCTTGAGGATGATGGGCATTGGGGACCTTTCCTGTTGCTCCCGTGCCCTCCTTCGCAGCCCGCCTCTGCTTGGTTACGCCGCAGCGACGCGGAATTGTGCCGGACATCGTGGAGCGGCAGGCCGGCCGCAGCGGCCAGCGCCTCCGTGCCCAGATCTTCTGCGATGTCGGCCACCATCCGCTCGCGCACCGCCAGCACGCAGCGGCTGATACCAGCGGACCGGTCTCTTGACCGGTCCGAGCGCCCGGTCACGGCGCTGCCG
>NZ_JBHMFS010000015.1:0-150903 GCF_051433165.1 Falsiroseomonas sp. E2-1-a4
CGCTGCCGTGACGCGCCGCGGCAAGTGCGTCACGCCGACGGCGTGCCTGCGGCACGACGAAGCCAAGGAAACCTGAGGTTTCCGCCCGGCGCTTGAGGGGCCCTGGAGCGGTCACGCGAAAGGGCCGTTGGTATGATACCAACGCCCGGAAAGCCTGACCTGCGGCCGGAGGAACCGGCCGAGGTCGCGAATGCGGCCCGCCGCTTATTCGGCGAGCCAAGCCCGCGGAAAGGGCGCCCGGCGCTTGAGGGCCCGGAAAGGCATACCAACGATCGATGAAATCGAGCGTTGGTATGAGGCGGCGGCTGAGTTCGGCGAGGTTGTCGGCCGAATACATGGCGGCATTGCCGACGAACAGTCAGCGGCCGAGCCGCCAGGCATCCAGGTCCTGCTTGATGCGGGCGACGGTGGCCACGTCGGCGGTGTTGCCCGGCAGCACCCACGAGCGCAGCGGCATGCCGTCACGGGCGAGCGACTGTTCAACCTCCTCCCCAGTCCAGAGCGTTGAACAGCCCTGGGGGAGGGCAGGGTGCGGGGGGCGTGCAGGTCGCGCGCCATGTCCAGGCCCCGGAGGCCCCCCACCCAACCCTCCCCGCTTCGGGTGGAGAGGGCTTTTCGGTCAGTCCGGCGATAGCTGCGCCGCCAGCCGCTTCGGCGCGATCAACGAATAACTGCGACGGATCAGCGCCTCGGCCTCCGGCCAATCCACCGTGCCCTCCAGCCGCAGCGCGACCCAGCCCTTGTGGCCGAGATAGGGCGGGCGGAAGAAGCGCGCGGGAGCGGCTTCCAGCAGCATTTCCTGGCTGCCCGGCGGCGCCTTGAACCACACGGCCAGCCCGTCCGGCGCCTGGTGCAGCATGGCGAAGATGCGGCCGCGCACGCGGAAGGTGGGCTGGCCCCAGGCCTCCACCTCCGTGGATTCGGGCAGGGCAAGGCACAGGCGGCGCAGACGTGTGGTGGGGGAGATGGCCATGCGGCGATCCTGGCACAGGATCGGCGCTTGCCAAGACGATCAGGCGGCGCCGATGCCGGGCCGGAATCTGTCCGCCGGAGGATGGCCCGACCTGCGTTTCCGCCTCCCCCGTCGCCACCGTGCCATGCGCCGATCTGCTGATTCGCGCGGGCGGCCTGTGCGGCTGGGCCATGACGGATACTTGACCAGCGTCTCAGGCGGTTTCGCCGCACCGCCGCCTTGCTTGACCGCCAGACAACCGCTGGGGGAGCGTCCCTCGAACACCGACGGAGAGACTGCCATGCGCGCCACCCGCCTTGCCGCCCTCGCCTTGGCCGCCGCCCTGCCGGCGCTGGATGCCGCCGCACAGGAACGCCCGCAGGTGTTCCCGACGCGCGATGTCGCCGTCACCTATCGCGTCACCGGCGCGCGGGCGCAGTCTGGGCTGCCGGCGATGACGATGTCCTGGCTCACCAGCCAGCAGACCCTGCGGGTGGACATGCCCGGCATGGGCTACATGGTGGCCGACCAAAGGGCGCAGCGCGGCTTCATGGTGATGGAGCAGATGCGGATGCTGATGGACATCCCGATGGAGCAGGCCAATGCCGGGCTGCCGACGCGCGGCCAGTTTCGCCAGACCGGGCGGGACAATGTGGCGGGGCATGCCTGCAATGTCTGGAACTACCAGGACGGCAACGACCGCGGCACCGCCTGCATCACGCCCGATGGCGTGACCTTGCGGGCGCAGGGCACCTCGGGTGGTGAATCCGGCAGCATGGAGGCGACGCGGGTCGTCTATGGCGCGCAGGATCCGGCCCGTTTCCGCCGGCCGCAGGGCTACCAGACCATGCAGATGCCCCAGGGGCTGATGCAGGGCCTGACCGGCATGCCGCAGCGGCGCTAGCGCGGCGATGACCTACGCCGGCATGGCAACCCCGAGCTTCGTCGCCGCGCCGCGCAGCCCGTCCCAGATGGCCGGCGACAGGGCCAGCCCGTCGCGGAAGGCGGCGCGGCGATGCGCCAGGCCGGATTCGCCGGGCAGCCGCACGCGGGCCACGCCAGGGCGCGGCGTCGCGGCCCGGCAGGCGGCGGCGGTGTGGCTGGTCTGCCGCAGGAAGGCGGCCTGGCCGGCAAAGGCCTCCGGATCATAGACCTGCAGCAGCACGCTGGCGGTCCAGCCGGTCGGCTGGTCGGCGCGGCCATAGCCGGACAGGCCCTGGGTCAGCGCCTCGTTCATCAGCGCCCATGCATAGCCCTTCTGGCCGTGGTCCAGCCCGCCCGCCGGCAGCAGCGTGCCGCCCTGTGTCAGCACCGCCGGGTCCGTGCTCGGGTTGCCGGCGGCATCCTGTACCCAGGGGTGCGGGTACTGCGCGCCGGCCTTCTGCAGCTGTGCGGCCATGTTGATGGTGGTGATGGAGGCGCTGACATCCATCAGGATCGGGTCGCCATCCGTGGGAATGCCCGCCGCCATCGGGTCCGGCGCCAGCACGCCGGTAATGGCGCCAAACGGCGCCACCGCCGCGGCGGCGGAGGCGGAGGAGGACAGCACCAGCATGAAGCCGCGCTCCGTCGCGCGGGTCAGGTAGGCGGCGAGGCAGCCGATATGGTGGCTGTCGCCGATCGCGACGGTGCAGGTGCCATGGGTCGCCGCGCGATCGAGTGCGATATCCAGCGCCTTGTGCACCAGCCACGGCCCCGGCAGGCGGCGGCCATTCCAGGTGAGGGTGGCGCCACGGTCGCGCAGCACCTCCGGCTCCCCATCCCGCGTCATGCCGCCGGAGCGTGCATCATCCAGGTAGCGCGGCAGCAGGGCCAGGCCGTGCGTCGCGTGGCCCAGCAGGTCCGACTCCACCAGCGTCTCCGCCACCGCCTTGGATTTCGCTGCATCCAGCCCGGTGGCGGCGCACAGGCTGCGGGCCAGGTCGATCAGCGTGGCGGGGTCGTGGCGCGGGGTGGTCATGCCGGGCGGCTCCTCATCGGTGGGTTGCCCGCAGCATCATCCGGCCGGGCGGCTGGCGCCATCCCTGCACGGCGCGTTCATGCCTTAGTCTGCTGATGTGGCGGCGCCTGACGACCTCGGTGGCCGCAAGGCAATCTGTACCAGCGCCTGTGACAGTTTGCTTTCGCGGCTATAGCTATCCGGGACATGGTTCATCTCCACAAACCCTCCCCGCCCCCTCAAGTGCGGCTTTTCGGATTGTCCAGCATGACAGGATTTTCTCCAGGCATCGAAGCCCGACGCGGGGCCAGCAGCCTCGAGAAGATGCTCGGCCTGCTCGACCTGTTCACGCCGGGCCAGCCTACCTGGCCGACGGAGGAGCTGATCCGCGTCTCCGGCACCTCCCGCTCCACCTGCTACCGCTACATCAAGGCACTTCAGGCGGGGGGGCTGCTGACGCCGGTGGCGGGCGGGACCTGGATGCTGGGGCCGCGGATCATCGAGATGGACCGCACCATGCGGCTATGCGACCCGGTGACGACGGGCGGCAACCCGCCGATGCAGCGCCTCGCGGTGGAGACGGGGCATACCGGGCTGCTGTGCCTGCTGTTCTCCGGCACCGTGATGTGCGTGGCGGATGCCCCGGTGCCGGGCGCGCCGGCCGGGGTGTTCAGCCGCGGCCAGCGGCGGCCGCTGTTTTTCGGGGCGGCGTCGAAGGTGATCCTGGCGCATCTGCCGCCGCACCAGTTGCGCGCCATCTTCGCCCGCCACCGCGCAGCCATCGAGGCCGCCGGGCTGGGTGGTGACTGGGAAGGCTTCCGCCAAGCCCTGCGTGCCCTGCGCGACGCTGGACATGGCATCACCGAATCCGAATTCATGCCGGGCGTCATCGGCATCGCCGCCCCGCTGTTCAATGCGGAGGGCGGCGTGCTCGGCAGCATCGGCATCGCCGCCAGGATCGAGGAGGTGCCGGAACAGGACCGTGCGGCGCTGGCGGGCATGGTGATGGCCGCGGCGCGGGAGGCCTGCGCCCGCATTGCCGACCAGGCGCAGAATGCCGCGCTGCCGGCGCGGGCGGTGGGCTGAGGGCGCTTCACGTCAAGGTGTCATGCCGTGCGCGCCCGGCCCTGCGCTAAGCTGGAGCTGGCTTTGCGGCTCCGTCTGCCGTGACCATATCTGGTGGTGACGAATCATCCGAATCACTATATATGGTGATGAACGCCGCGTCGGTGCGCGGCCAAGGATGTACGACATGGATGGTTCACTGCCCGGCGCCCCCGCCCTTCGCCACCGCCGCATCCCCGGCGCCCGCTTCGGCGGGCCGCCTGCGAAAGCGCGGGCGCTGGATGCGGGGATGGGCCTGGCGGTGGCCCGCCGCACCGTGTTCCGTCCCTCCGACGCCGAGGATTTCGGACGGGTCGCGGACCGTGTGGCCGCCGGCAACATGGCGCTGCTGGGCGACCGGGCCGACCGCATGGAGCAGGGCCGCCTGCGCAATGCGATCGCCACCGGCGCGCTGATCACCTCCGGCCGCCACCTCCAGCATGGCGATGCGGAGCAGCCGCGGCGGAACATGGAGGTGTTCACCAACTGCGCCACCGCTGCAGCCTCCTTCAGCTTGTTCTATCTGCTGCTCAATGGCAGCGGCGTGGGCCGGGCCTATGATGATGAGCTGATGGCGGTGGATTGGGCGAAGGCGCCCAACCTGCTGCTGCATCTGGGCACCGAACATGCCGATTTCCCGGCCAGCCGCGCCACGCTGCACCGCTTCGGCCTCGATTTCTCGCTGCTTCCCTGGGGCACCAGCTTGGAGTCGATGACGGCGGCGCAGGAGGCTGAGTTGCGCGGCTGGATCGCGCGCGAATTCCTGAACGACACGGCCGAGGCGCCGGTGGATGCGATTCGCCACGTGATCGATGACAGCCGCGAGGGCTGGGGCAAGGCCGTGGAGCTGCTGGAAAGCCTCGCCTTCGAAGGCGCGGCCGACCGCACGCTGCTGCTGGACTTTTCGGCGATTCGGCCCTGCGGCGCGCCGATCGGCGGCATGCAGGGGCGCCCGGCTTCCGGCCCGCTCTCGCTGATGCGCGCCTTCGTCAATCTGCGCGCGCAGGTCATCGCGCCGGCGCGGAACGGCACGATGCAGCCCTGGGAACAGGCGATGATGGTGGACCATCACCTGTCCGTCGAAGTGCAGGTCGGCGGCGCTCGCCGTGCGGCGCGGATGGCCACCAAATCCTGGCGCGACCCGGGCATCCTGCGCTTCATCCGCGTGAAGTCCGAAGGCGGGCTGTGGACGGCGAACAACTCCGTCATGGTCGATGCCGAATTCTGGGACGGCGTGCGCGCCGCCCGCGCCGGCAGCACAGCGCCGCTGGACCAGCACGCCTTCGCGGTGTTCGAGGAAGCGACGCGCTGCGGCTACATCAATGGTGAGCCCGGCTTCATCAACGGCGACAAGCTGGAAGACCACCGCACCGGCAGCGCCTGGGACAAGCCGGTGCATGAGGATGGCCGCGACGTGCGCTCCGTCCGCTACCAGGCCGACCACGCCGTGGGCCTGCTGGCCGAGATCGCACGGCGTGCCGGTAGCGCCCGGTTCCCAGCGACCACGAATCCCTGCGGCGAGATCACGCTGCATGTCACCGGCGGGTATTGCGTCATCGCCGACTTCGCGCCGCTGCTGGCCTGCCCGGTGGACTATGCTGCGCTGACGCCCGGCGAGATGTCGGCCGATGTCGCGGAAGACTGGGATGCGCGGGTGGAGGACAGCGTGCGCCTCGGCGTGCGCTTCTTGATGCGCGCCAATCTGATGGATGCGCTGTATGGCGCCGAAGTCGCGCGCACCAACCGCATGGGCATCGGCCCGACCGGCCTGCATGAATGGGCCTGGATGCGCTACGGCCTGGGCTTTGCCGAGCTGCTGGACCACGACCGGTCGGCCGGCTTCTGGACAATGCTCGACCGGCTTTCGGAAGCTGCGAAGGACGAGGCCGAGTCCTATGCGCAGGAGCTCGGTCTGGAATCTCCGCATACCGTCACCACGGTGAAGCCCGCCGGCACCACCAGCAAGCTGTTCGGCCTGACCGAGGGCGCCCATCTGCCGGCGCGCCGCCATTATCTGCGCTGGGTGCAGTTCAAGGGCGTGCGGGCGGAGGATGGCGGCTGGACGCCGGATAGCGACCGGCTGCTGGCCGATTACGAGGCGCGCGGCTACCCGATCCGCAGCCTGTCCTCCTTCCCCGGCATGTCGATCGTCGGCTTCCCGACCCTGTCGCTGATCGAGCGTCTGGGCCTGGGCGAAAAGCTGGTGACGGCGCCGGAGGCCTCGCCCGAGGCGCAGTATCGCTGGCTGTCGCTGCTGGAGCGCCACTGGATCGGCGCCGAGCGCGGCAACCAGGTGTCCTACACGCTGAAGATCTACACAGATCAGCACGACATCGCCGATTTCCGCGACATGGTGCTGACGCATCAGCCGCAGATCCGCTGCTGCGCGATCCTGCCGAGCCGGCCGGACAATGAGCTCGGCTACGAATACCTGCCGGAGGAGGAGGTGACGCCGGAGCGTTTCCTGGCCCTCGTCGCCGGCATCAACGACCCGGCACTGCATGAGGCGGTGGACGGCGCGCATCTGCAATGCGCCTCCGGCGTCTGCCCGATCTGACGCGCTTCCTCCTCCCCTTCGTCAGGCGGGCACACCCCGCGCCTGGTCCGCCGTCGCACTAACGGCGGACAGCACCGGCCGGCCCACATCGCGCGCCAGGGCGGCGAGGAAGGGCTGCGTCGGCAATTGGGTGCAGCCGATGAACAGCGCATCGCAATCGGCGGCCATCGTCTTGCGCGCCAGCGCCTCGACCTCCGGCGCGCTGATCGCGACGAGCGCCGCCAGGTCCTTCGCGCGCAGCGTGTCCAGCCGCCGCACGGCGATACCGCCATCGGCCAGGAAATCCACGAGCTGCGCGTTCACCGCATCCGCGTAGGGCGTGACGACCGCGATACTCTTCGCGCCGATCGCCTGCAGGCGCTGCACCATGGACCGCGCGGTGGTGACCACCGGCAGGCCGGTGCCCTGCGCCAGATCTCGCGCCAGCGCCGCATCGCCCTCCGGACCGGCCAGGAAGCCGGCGGCCGTGCAGCCATAGACCAGCAGATCATGCCTGTCCGTCGCGAAGGATCGGGCCGCCAGGGCCACCACGGAATCGCGATAGGCCGGCATCGTCTCCCGCGTCAGCGGGCTTTCGGTGCGGGGGATGCCGATGCGGGTGAGGGTGGAGCCGGCGGGCAGCGAGGCCAGCATCTCCGCCTCCATCGTCGTGTTGCTGGCTGGCACCATCAGCCCGATCCGGATCGCCGTCACAGCGGCTTCAGGGGTGGTTCGGTGCCATCCGGCAGCGCCGGGTCCGCGGTGTTCAGCACCATCGCCAACATCGAGTAATAGCCGGCCAGCGCCAGCAGATCGAGCACGCCGGCCTTGCCGAAGCGGGCCTCTGCCGCGGCATACAGCGCATCCTCGGGCTTGCCGTCCCGGTGCACCGACACCGCGAAATCATGCACCAGCGCCTGGTCGGCCTGCATCGAGTCGGGCCGGCGACCTTCGGCGATGGCGGTGATGATGGCTTCCGGCAGGCCCTCGGTGCGGGCGATGCGGGCATGGGCGAAGAATTCATACTGGCAGGTCCAGCGCCGCGCCGTCACCAGGATCAGCAGCTCGACCAGCGCCTGCGGCAGCCCGGTGCCGAAGCGGAGATGCGCGCCCAGCGCCTGCACCCGCATGGCGAGCGCCGGGTTGTGCAGCAGCGCCAGGAAGGGGCCGCGGACGGAGCCGCGCGGCCCGCCGGCGATGGCGGATGCCACCTCATGCTGCGCCTCCGTCATCTGGTCGGGCGGGATGGCGGGGAAGCGTTCGGTCATGCGGGGTCTCGCGCCAGTGACGTCATGGCGGTGAGTGTGGCGCCGGCCCGGCGCCGGGGGGAAGCCCCCGGCGGTCAGGTCGCGGCCCGGCGCGGCGCCGTCAGATCCAGCTTCACCAGGCCCATCATGGCCAGGGTCATGCCGCACCTGGCTTGCCGACCAGTGCGAAGACCGCACCCTGCGGGTCCGTGCCGATGAGGATCTGGTCGCCGCCCGGCACCTCCACCGGGCCGTGCAGGATGGCGCCGCCGCTATCCTTCACGCGCTGCGCCGCCGCATCGATGGCCGGCACGTGGAAGTAGAAGCGCCACATCGGCGGGGCGCCGCCCGGCTGCTGCATAATGGCGCCGATGGCGCGGCCCTGATGTTCGATGAGCTGGTAGCCGCCCATCTCCCCCATCGGCAGAAGCTGTCCGCGGGACCAGCCGAAATGCCGCGCGTAGAATTCCACCGCCGCGTCCAGCGCGCCGGCGCCCAGCTCGTTCCAGCCGCAATGGCCCATCCGGTCCGGCGCGAAGCTGGTGCTGGCGCGATCGCCGGCGCCGCGCATGACGTAGAAGGGCGCGCCATGCGGGTCCGCCACCATGGCGATGCGGCCGACGCCCGGCAGGTCCCGCGCCGGCATCCGCACCTGCCCGCCATCCGCGAGAATGGCCGCCACCGCGGCGTCCACGTCGTCCACGCCGATATAGCCGAGCCAGCAGGGCGGCACGCCGGCCGGCGCCCGCATCAGTCCGCCGATCGCCTCCGCCCCATGGCTGAGGATGCGGTAGCCCGCCTGGCCCTCATGCGGGCTGTCCTGCCAGCCGAGCAGGCCGGCGTAGAAGCCGATGGCGGCATCGGGGTCGCTAGTCAGCAGTTCGTACCAGATGAAGCTGCCATGTGCGTTGGCCATGATGGCGGGCTCCCTCACGCGTCGAGGATCGGCTGGAAGCCGCCATAGATCATGCGCTGGCCGTCGAAGGGCATCTTCATGTCCTTCATGCGCGGGTCTTCCATCATCCGCTTCATGCCTGCGTCGCGCGTGGATTTGGAAGGCCACTCGATCCAGGAGAAGACCACCACCTCATCCGCCTTGGCCTGCACCGCGCCCTTGAAGTCCGTGACCTTGCCGTCCGGCACGTCATCGCCCCAGCATTCCACGACGCGGAGCGCGCCGTATTCCTTGAACAGCGGCAGCGCCTGGCGTGCGTGGTCCAGAAAGGCCTGCTTGTTGGCGGCGGGCACGGCGGCCACGAAGCCATCGACGTAGTTCATCATTGCTCTCCAATACTTAACCATTAAGTGAAGTATGAGGGAGTCCGGGAAGCCGGTCCAGCCTGCCGTGAACACGGCTGCTTGAGCGGGGCCTGCTGCCGCGCCGCGTTGACGCAGTGCAGCATTGCCCGTAAATCGGCGCATCCCGAACCAGCGAAGCCCCAATCGGCGCAGCCTTTTTGAGCGCCGGAGGCGCCGCTTGACCATGTCCATGACCTTCGCCGACCTGTCCCTCGCGCCGCCCTTGCTGCGCGCCCTGGCCGAGGCCGGCTATGCCACCCCCACCCCGATCCAGGCCCGGTCGATCCCGCTGCTGCTGGAAGGCCGCGACCTGCTGGGCCTGGCCCAGACCGGCACCGGCAAGACCGCCGCCTTCGCGCTGCCGCTGCTGCATCGCCTGGCCGCATCGCCTCGCCCGGCACCCCGGGGCGGTGCCCGCGTGCTGGTGCTGGCGCCGACGCGCGAACTTGTCTCCCAGATCGCCGACGGCTTCGAAAGCTTCGGGCGCCATATGCCGCTCAGCGTGACGACGATCTTCGGCGGCGTCAGCCCCTTCCACCAGGTCAATGCGCTGAAGGCAGGCGTCGACATCATCGTGGCCGCGCCGGGCCGCCTGCTGGACCTGATCGACCAGGGCCTTTGCGACCTGTCGCAGCTTGAGGCGCTGGTGCTGGATGAGGCGGACCAGATGCTCGACATGGGCTTTGCCAGGCCGATCGAGCGCATCGTCGCGACGCTGCCGCAGGACCGGCACACCCTGCTGCTGTCGGCCACCATGCCGAAATCCATCGCCGCGCTGGCCGAAAGCCTGCTTCGCGACCCGGAGAAGGTCGAGATCGCGCCGCCCTCCACCACGGTGGACCGGATCGAGCAGTCCGTGATGTTCGTCGATGCGGCCGACAAGAAGGCGGCGCTGCTGGCGCTGCTGCGGACGCCGGGGATCGGCCAGGCCGTGGTCTTCACCCTGCAGAAGACCATCGCCAACGAGGTCTGCGGCTTCATCACCGAGGCGGGTGTCACGGCCGAGGCCCTGCACGGCAACAAATCCCAGGGCCAGCGGGAACGTGCGCTGGAGGCTTTTCGCGCCGGCAGCGTGCAGGTGCTGGTGGCGACGGACATCGCGGCGCGCGGCATCGATGTCGATACCGTCACGCATGTCTTCAACCATGATGTGCCGAGCCTGCCGGAAAGCTACGTCCACCGCATCGGCCGCACCGGCCGCGCAGGCCGCAGTGGCTACGCCATCACGCTGTGCGATGCCGAGCAGCGCGCCTGGCTGCGCGACGTGGAGCGGGAGATCGGCCGCGCCTTGACCGTGCAGGCCGACCATCCGTGGCATTCCGAAGCGGCGCTGACCTCGACCCGCCGCCCACCCGTGCTGGGCGGCGGGCCAGTCAAGGAAATCAAGCCGCAGGAAAAGCGCGAGCGGAAAGTCTGGACCGAGGAGGAAAAGCTCCTCGCGCGCGCAGCGGCCAAGGCGGCCTGACCGCCCCAGCGGGCTGTCCGGCTACAGGATCGGGTCGACCCCGCTCGCCAGATAGGCCGCATGCGCCCGCTCGCCGTTCAGCGCCGAGAGGAATGCCACCGCGGCCCCGCGGTTCGGGGACTGCGCCATCATCGCGGCCGAAAAGGAGGAGACCTGCTGCATCTCCTCCGGGAATTTGCCGATCACTTCGGTGCCGGGGACGACCATAAGTTCGCTCACCTGCTGCACGGCCAGATCCGCCTCGCCGGTCACCAGCTTCTCGGCGGTGAAGCCTGCCGGGATCACCGTCGCGCGGCTGCGTACGGCTTCGGCGATGCCGAGGCGTTCGATCACGGACTCGAAGTGAATGCCGCTGGCGCCCGCTCTCGAATAGGCAATGGACCGGGCTTGCAGCAGGGCCGCCTTGAACGCCTCCAGCGAGTCGATCGGCGGATGCGTCGCGCCGCGGGCCACGGCGAGGCCTAGGCGGGAATGCGCCACCTCCACCCGCGTTGCCGGATCGACCTTGCCCTGCGCCACCAGCTCATCCATCGAGGCCTTGATCAGAACCAGCACGTCGGCCTGCTCACCCGCCGCGACCTTGGTCATGATCAGCGTGGTCGGCACCCAGTCCACGGCCACCCTGTTGCCGCTGCTCGCCTCGTAGTCTGCCACGATGCCGCCTTCGAAGGCGCCGCGCACGGCGAGGCCGGACAAGATCCGAAGCGTCACGCCCGATTCCGTTGCCATTGGTTCTGCATCTCCTCCGATGGGTATAGTCTGGCCCGGACTCAGCCCGGCGGTTCCTGATTGGACCGGCGGCCCGCCAGCAACAAGGTCAAGCAATGCCCTGCCGCATCGTGCTCCTCCACGCAACTCCCGTGGCCATGCAACCCATCCAGTCCGCCTTCGCCGAGCGCTGGCCCGAGGCCGAGATCGTCAACCTGCTGGATGACGGCCTGTCCCTGGACCGGGCGCGGGAGAACGAGCTGAGCGAGCGCATGATCGCGCGCTTCGTCGCCTTCGGAACCTATGGCCACCGCATGGGCGCGGACGGCATCCTCGTCACCTGCTCCGCCTTCGGCCCGGCGATCGACCGCATGATCGAGGCGCTGCCCATTCCGGTGCTGAAGCCGAACGAGGCGATGTTCCAGGCGGCGATCGCCAAGGGCGGGCGCGTCGGCATGCTGGCGACCTTCGGGCCCGCCGTTGGCACGATGACGGAGGAGTTCGACGAATTCGTCGCCCGCAGCGGCCGGAAGGCAAGCCTGGACACGGTGCTGGTGGCGGATGCGATCGACCTGCTGAAGAAGGGCGATGCGGAGTCGCACAACCGCCTGGTGGCCGCGCGCGCACCGGAGCTGGCGGGCCACGATGCCATCATGCTCGCGCATTTCTCCACATCCCGTGCCGCGGAGGCGGTCCGCAGGGTGGTGGACGTGCCGGTACTGACGGCGCCCCATGCCGCGGTGGACCGGATGCGTGAGATGATCGAGGCCCGCGCGGGCGGCTGAGTGCCTTGGCGGCACCCGGCATCCCGCGCCGGGTCCCGCCAGGCCTCACACGTCCAGGTTCGCCACCTTCAGCGCATTGCCGACGATGAATTCGCGGCGTGGCTCCACCACGTCGCCCATCAGCGTCGAGAACACCTGCTCCGCATCCTCCACATCTTCCACCCGCACGCGCAGCAGCGTCCGCACGGCGGGGTCCAGCGTGGTCTTCCAGAGCTGGTCGGGGTTCATCTCACCCAGGCCTTTGAAGCGCTGGATGGTCAGGCCGCGGCGGCCCTGGGCCAGCACGCGGTCGAAGGCCAGCAGCGGGCCGTGCTGGGTGGTCTCGGTGGCATCGAAGGCCAGCATGGCCGGGCCGCCGGCGTAGTCCCGGGCGAACACTTCCCGCCGCTCATCCAGCCAGCGCGCCTCGGCGCTGCGGAGTGCTGCCTGATCCAGCGTGTGGCGTTCCGTCACGCCGCGCACCACGCGGAACAACTGCAGCCCGGCGCCATCCGCCGTGGCCTTCCAGCCGCGTTCAGACGGCGGCGCCAGCGCATCCAGCCGCGTTGCCAGCAGCGCGGCGCCGGCCAGCGCCCGGTCCGCATCCGGCGTCAGCGCGCCGGCGACGGCCGCCTGCTCGATGATGCCCGCCGGCACCTGGGTGGCGAGGCGGCGCATGCGGGAGGCGATCTGGCGCAGCCGCTCCACCTCCTCCGTCAGTTCGTCCCGCGCCACTTCGCGGCCATCCGCGAAGCGTAGCCGGGCGCCGGACAGCGCCTTCTCGATCAGGAAGTCCTCGAGCGCGCGATCATCCTTCAGGTAGCGCTCGTCATTGCCGCGCTTGGCCCGGTACAGCGGGGGTTGCGCGATATACAAATGCCCACGCTCGATCAGCGCCGGCATCTGCCGGAAGAAGAAGGTCAGCAGCAGCGTGCGGATATGGCTGCCGTCCACATCGGCGTCCGTCATGATGACGATGCGGTGGTAGCGCAGCTTGTCGGCGGAGAAACCGCCGCGATCCTCCGGCCCAGTGCCGATGCCGGTGCCGAGCGCCGTGATCAGCGTGCCGATCTCGGCGGAAGACAGCATCTTGTCCATCCGCGCGCGCTCGACATTCAGGATCTTGCCCTTCAGCGGCAGGATCGCCTGGAAGCGCCGGTCGCGGCCCTGCTTGGCGGACCCGCCGGCGCTGTCACCCTCGACCAGGAAGATTTCGGACTTGGCCGGGTCCTTCTCCTGGCAGTCGGCCAGCTTGCCGGGGAGGGTGGAGATATCCAGCGCGTTCTTGCGGCCGACCTTGTCGCGCGCGAGCTGCGCCGCCTTGCGGGCGGCGGCCGAGAGCACGACCTGCTCCAGCACCAGCTTGGCTTCCTTCGGATGCGTCTCGAACCAGTGGGACAGGGCATCGGCCACCGCCACATGCACCACCGGCTGCACCTCGGACGAAACCAACTTGTCCTTGGTCTGCGAGCTGAACTTCGGGTCCGGCACCTTCACGGAAAGGACAGCGGTCAGCCCCTCCCGCATGTCGTCGCCGATCAGCTCGACCTTTTCCTTCTTCGCCAAATCCTCGGCGTATTTCATCACGATGCGGGTCAGCGCCTGGCGAAAACCCGCCTGATGGCTGCCGCCGTCGCGCTGCGGGATGTTGTTGGTGTAGCAGAGCGCCACTTCATGCGGGCTCGAGTTCCACCACATCGCGAGCTCGACGCGGATGCCTTCCGTGGCTTTCGTGACGAGGCTGATTGGCGGCTTGAAAATCGGTTCCTTGCTGCGGTCCAGCCATTCCACGAAGGCGACGAGGCCGCCCTTGAACTCGAAATGCGCCTCCACCGCCGGCACGTGCCGGTCGTCGCGCAGCGAGATCTTCAGCCCGGAATTCAGGAAAGCCAGTTCGCGCAGTCGGCGTT
The DNA here is from genome assembly GCF_051433165.1 of Falsiroseomonas sp. E2-1-a4. NCBI lineage: Bacteria > Pseudomonadati > Pseudomonadota > Alphaproteobacteria > Acetobacterales > Roseomonadaceae > Falsiroseomonas > Falsiroseomonas sp. E2-1-a4. Next base: position 13,925 of record NZ_JBHMFS010000015.1, read on the forward strand.
CCAGGATCGGGTATTCGTATTCGGTCTTGGTGAAGGTGGTCGCCGCCGGCTTGAAGGTCACCTGCGTGCCGTGCATGTGCGACGACTCGCCCACGATCTTCAGCGGCTGCACCGTGTCGCCATGCTCGAAGCGGATGAAGTGCTCCCGCCCGTCGCGCCAGATGCGCACTTCCATCCATTCGGACAGCGCATTCACCACCGCGGCGCCGACGCCATGCAGGCCGCCGGATACCTTGTAGGAATTCTGGTTGAACTTGCCGCCGGCGTGGAGGCGCGTCAGCACAACCTCGGCGGCGGAGACGCCTTCCTCGGCGTGCATGTCCACCGGAATGCCGCGGCCGTCATCGGTGACGGTGACGCTGCCATCGCCGTTCAGCACCACATCGCAAGTGGTGGCGAAGCCGGCCTGGGCCTCGTCCACGGCGTTGTCGATGATCTCGAAGGCCATGTGGTGCAGGCCGGAGCCGTCATCGGTGTCGCCGATATACATGCCGGGCCGCTTGCGGACGGCCTCCAGCCCCCGCAGCACCGTGATGGAGGCGCTGTCATAGGCATCGGCACCCGGATTCGGGTCACCGTTTCCGGAAACCGGTTGGGGCGGCGGGTTGGCGCGCGCGGCGGCGTCGGACATGCCGGCGGAGGCTCCTGAGTGTGGCTTGAACCCCTTGGGATACGGGGGTTTTTGCGCGGGTTGCGGCGGTTGCCAGTGTAGCCGGAAACCACCCGATTTGCCACGGCACATCCTTATTAGATGTGGCGGCCATTTTCAGCCTGGCACCAGCCCCTCCGGCGTGGCCCCGAAGCTCTCCGCCAGGCCATGCAGCGGGGCGAAAATGTCGGGCTCCGTGCCGGTCAGGAAGACCTGGGCGGGCAGGCGGGAAAGCGCCTCGTACAGCGCTTCCCGCCGCGCCTGGTCCAGATGGGCGGCCACCTCATCCAGCAGCAGCAGCGGCGCGAAGCCCCGCGCGGCGCCGATCAGCGTGGCATGGGCGAGCACGACGGAGACCAGCAACGCCTTCTGTTCCCCGGTGGAGCACAGCGCCGCCTCCAGCCCCTTGGGCAGATGCACCAGATCCATATCCGTGCGGTGCGCGCCCTGCGCCGCGCCACCCGCCGCGGCATCCCGCCCACGGCTGGCGGCCAGCGCATCCCGCAACCCATCCTCCACCGCCAGCGCCGGCGCCTGGTCCAGCGCGGTGGCGACGGGGCAGATCAGGTCGAGCCGCGCGGCGGGGAAGGCACCCGTGGCGGTGCCGGCCGCCAGCAGCAGGTTCAGCCGCTGGCCGAGGGACCGCCGCGCCGCGACGGCCGCCACCGCATGGCGGGCCATCGCATCCTCCAGCGCCGCCAGCCAGCCGGCATCGCGGCGGCCTTCCGCCAGCAGCCGGTTGCGGCCGGCCATGGCCGTGTCATGCGCCGCCACCTCCCGCGCATGGCCGGGGTCCAGCGCCCAGACCAGCCGGTCCAGGAAGCGCCGGCGGCCGGAAGCGCCTTCCTGGAACAGCCGGTCCATCTGCGGCGTCAGCCAGACCGCGGCGGCGCGCCCGGCGAGCTCCGACTGGTTCTTCGCCGGCTCCCCATCCACCAGGTATTTGCGGCGGCCGGCTTCGGCGCCGTCGCCTACCGTCCCGGTGCCGATCTCGGTCGGGCCCTCCGCGCCTTCGAAGGCGCCGAAGGCGGCCCAGGGGCGTGGTTCCGCGCCCGGCACCCGCCGCCCGATCTCGCCAGCCCGCGCGCCGCGCAATCCGCGCCCGGGGCCGAGCAGGCTGATCGCCTCCAGCAGATTGGTCTTGCCCACCCCGTTCGGCCCGGCAATCGCCACGATACGCCCCGCGAATCGCTGTTCGAAGCTGGGGTAGGAGCGGAAATCCGTGAGCCGGAGGCGCGTGAGGCGCAGCGTGGGGGCAGGGGTCAGCGGCGGGTTTCCCGGCTTGCAGCCTGGGCGGGCATTAGAGCGAACGAAGCCGGAACGTCAAGCCGCACGCCTCGCCAGCCGTAGCGGGACATGGGAAGGCTTCGGTCATGCGCGCTCTTCTCGCCCTGCTGTTGTTCACCACCCCGGCCCTGGCGCAGCCCGAGCCTCCCGCCTGCCTGTTCTCCCGCCGCGACATCGCGCTGGATGAGCCCTGCCTGGACCTTCTGGCGCAGATCGCCCGGGACGCCACCGGCCCCATCACCATCCGCGGCTTCGCGCAGGAACAGCAGGGGCCGCGTGTCGACGGCCTGATCAGCCGGAGGCGGGCGGAGGCGGTGGCGGCCGAATTGCGGCGCCTGGGCGTGGCGCCGGAGCGGCTGCGGGTCACCACCCCGCCGGCGGAACAGCGCGACCTGCACAGCCGCATGGACCCGCATAGCCGCCGGGTGGAGATCGTGGTGCGCTGATCGCGGACCGTTCAGCGCACCATCGCCACCAGCCCGCTCTGTTCCCGCACCGCGTCGAAGCGGAGGTCTGGAAACTCCTCCTCCGCCCGCTTGCGGCGCCAGTCGCTGCCGAACAGCGCGACGTATTCGCCGTCATGGTCGGTGGCGGTGTCGCTGCGGTTGGTGGCGGCCCATTTCTCGATGGCGGCGCGGTCGCCCTTCGGCGCGGAGATCCAGCGCATGGTCTGCCAGCGCGTCTCATCGAAGCCAGCCGGCACGCTGTATTCGAAGGACAGGCGGGATTTCAGCACATCGAGCTGCAGCTGCCCGACCACGCCGACTACCGGGGGGGACCCATCCAGCGGCCGGAACACCTGCACCACGCCTTCCTCCGCCAACTGGTCCAGCGCCGTGCGCAGCTTCTTGGCCAGCATCGGATCGCCCAGCCGCACATGCCGCAGGATTTCCGGCGCGAAGCTCGGCACGCCGCGGAAGTTGATGTCCTCGCCTTCCGTCAGCGTATCGCCGATCCGCAGCGTGCCGTGGTTGGCGATGCCGACCACATCGCCGGGCCAGGCTTCTTCCGCCACCTGGCGTTCCTTGGCGAAGAAGAACAGCGGCGCGTTGACTGGCACCTGCTTGCCGGTGCGCACCTGGCGCAGCCGCATGCCCTTGGTCAGCCGGCCGCTGCACAGCCGCACGAAGGCCACGCGGTCCCGGTGGTTGGGGTCCATGTTGGCCTGCACCTTGAAGACGAAGCCGGTCAGCTTCTCCTCCGCCGCATGGACGGGGCGCTTGTCGGATTCGCGGTCGCCGGGCGGCGGGGCGAAATCGGCCAGGCCTTCCAGCAGATGGCCAACACCGAAATCGCGCAGCGCGGAGCCGAAATAGACCGGCGTCAGCGTGCCCTCCCGGAATTTCGCCAGGTCGAACTTCGCCAGCCCGGCCTCGGCCAGCAGGATGTCCTCATAGAGCTGGGTCGCGCGCTCCTCGCCGACCAGCTCCGCGATCTTCGGGTCGTCCGGGCCGCTGACCGGGATGCCGCCTTCCTCCGTCGCATCCACCGGCATCAGCCGGCTGGCGAGGATGTCGTAGGTTCCCCAGAAGGTGTTGGCGCGGCCGACCGGCCAGGCGACGGGGGCGGCGTCCAGCGCCAGGGTCTGCTGGATCTCGTCGATCAGCTCGAAGGGGTCGCGCGCCTCGCGGTCCATCTTGTTGACGAAGGTGACGATCGGAATGTCCCGCAGCCGGCACACCTCGAACAGTTTGCGGGTCTGGCTCTCGATGCCCTTGGCGGCGTCCAGCACCATCACGGCGGCATCGACGGCGGTCAGGGTGCGATAGGTGTCCTCGGAGAAGTCTTCGTGGCCCGGCGTGTCCAGCAGGTTGAACACCATGCCATCGCGCTCGAAGGTCATGACGCTGGTCGCGACGGAGATGCCGCGATCCTGCTCGATTTTCATCCAGTCCGATCGCGTGCGGCGGGCATTGCCCTTGGCACGCACGGCCCCGGCCAACTGGATGGCGCCGCCCTTGAGCAGCAACTTCTCCGTCAGCGTGGTCTTGCCGGCGTCCGGGTGGGCGATGATGGCGAAGGTGCGCCGCCGGGCGGCTTCGCGCGCGACGTTGTCGAGGGCCGGGGTGTCACTCATGACGGGGGCTATAGCCTGTCGTGCGGCAAGGGCGAAGGCTTACCGGAGAAGCCCGTCCGGATCGGGCAGGGCGATGTTGGTGCCGTCTGCCACCAGCCGCAGCGGGCCGGCCCCCTCCGGCAGGCGCAGCCGGAAGCCGCAGCAGCCGCAGGCAAAGCGGGCGGCCTCCGGGCCTGGGTGGAAAAGCTGCGCGCGGGTGGCGCCGAGCGGCGTTTCGCCCGCCATCAGCCGCAGCGTCACCGGGCGGGTGGCAAACAGGTCGGCCGCCCAGCCCTGCACCAGGCCGCCTTCCGCCCGCAGCACCTGGCCCATCAGGTTGACCGGCGCGGGGCTGGGGCGCGGCGGCTGGGCGAGGAAGGCGGCGACCTCGGCATAATCCGGCCCGGCCAGCACCGCGGCCACCCAGAAGGGCAGGGCGTCGTCGCCGCGGAATTCATAGCGCTCGAACACCGCATCGCCGGCGCCTTCCGCCAGGGAGGACTGGCAGCGCTGGAAGGCGGCCAGGGCCGAGTCGAACGCCGCACCCTCCGCCGCGCAATCGGCGTCCAGCCTGGCGCGGGCGGCCTCGTACAGAGTTTGGTCGGTGGCGAACAGGCTGCGATGCGCCGAGGCCTCGATGCGTGCCGCCGCCCGCGCCGCCTCCTGGGCCGCGTCCAGCCGGGTCACGTTGCGCGCCAGATGCACCGGCGGCGCCCAGCCGAGGCGGCGGGCGATCAGCAGCAGGGACCGCTCGAATGCCTCCGCCACGCCCACCACGGCGATGGTGTGGTGCAGGTTGGCGAGCGCCGCTTCCAGCAGCGGCTGCTGCGTGCGGCCGCCGATCTGCTGGGCCTGCGCATTGCCGCCGCCATGCCGGCGGGTGAGGAATTCCATCGGTCCCAGCGCACCGGACAGGATCTCCACCCGCTGCGCGTGGTGCGGGTAGCTGAAGGCGTAGAAATACTCGGACAGCGCCCGCTCCACCGGGTCCCGCAGGAGGGTGAAGTACAGGCAGGGCTCGGCCAGCGCCGCATGCAGGCCGAGATACTGGTGCCCCGTGTAGAGCCTGATATCCGTCGTTCCCGCCCGTGCACGCGCCTGCGCCACCATCTGCGCCATCGGCCGGGGGTCGCCATGGCCAAGGTCGAAGTAAAGGACATGCTTCGCGCCATATTGCCGGGACAGCACGGTGCGCAGCGTGGAGCCGGCGGTCTTCGGCACATGCAGGAAGACGTGGTGCGGCATGGTCGGCGTCAGGCTCGGCGCACCTGCGGCGTATTGTTGGAGATGGCCAAGGCGGCGGCCGCCATATCCTCCCGCTGCTGCACCTGGCCAGGCGCCAGGCCCATTTCGGCAAAGGCCTGGCGGAAGATCAGGACCGGTTCGGCGTAGCCCTGGCCGCGGGGCAGATCGAGCCGCGTGCCTGGGTCCGGCAGGCGGATCACGGTGCCACCCTCCAGATCCAGCCGCTCAGCCTCCCCGACCTCGATCACAAGCAGCCGCAGCTTGGCGCCGATCTGCGCGCGCACGGCGTCGAACAGCGCCTGCGGCGGCATGCGGCCGTTCAGCAGCGGGTTGCGCCCGCCATCCGGCGTCTGCCCACCCCAGCCGCCATAGATTCCGTTCAGCACCGCCAGCGGCCGCTGCGCCCGGTCCAGATCCGACCAGAGCCTGCCAAACAGCGCCGTGTATTTCGCGTTCATCTGGTCCACTGCCGGCTGGGTTATCGGCAGGACCTCACCGCCATTGCGATCGAAATCATGATGGTGCAGGAGGTTGAGGCGGCGATTGTAGACGCTGCGCGTGCCATTTTCCGGCTCCGTCACAACCAGATCCTCAAGCCCGACCCGGAAGGGCTCGTCGCGTCGCAGCAGCGCCAGCATGGATTTCACCGGGGTGATCCACCAATCGAAGGGATAGGCCCGGTCGGTTCCGAGGTGGTGGCGCAAATTCCAGGTCATGCGGCAATTGGGGCCGAGGCTGAAGACCAGATCCGGTGCGTGCATGCCCTGGCGGGTCCCTATCCTGAGCCATCATCGCGAGGCGGCATGCTTTATGGGCGAGCGGGCCATGGCACAAGCCGTGCAGGGGCTATGCCCCGGCGGGAAGTGGCCCGGCCGCGGCCCGCCCATGCCAGATCTGCACCGGACGCGCAGCGATCCCCCCTTTTACAAAAGGGGCACAAGCGGTAGATAAGGGAAATGCAGGCACGAAAACTGTTCGACTTCAATGACCGCCGCAACGCTGCGGAAGAGGCCCGAAAGAAGACCGCGGAGAAGTTCCAGGCGCTGAAGTCGCGCCTCGACGATCCCGAGGTCCAGCGGAAGATGGCGGAGCAGAAGGCAATCGCCGATGCCCGCGCCGCCCGCATCGCGGAACGCGCGGCCGAGAAGGCCGCCGAGGCCGCCCGGATCGCCGCCGAGAAGGCCGCCGCCGAAGCCGCTGCCGCGGTCGCGCGCCGCGAGGCCGAGCGCTTGGCCGTCGAGGAAGCGCAGCGCGCCCGCATCGCCGAGATCGACGCGCAGAACCGCAGCGTCATCCTCGATGCCGAGAAAAAGGCTCGCGCCTTGGCGGTCGCCGCCGAGCAGAAGGAAAAGCGGGACGCCCGCTACGCCGCCCGCAAGCAGCGCGGCAAGTAGGGCCTGAGCGCGATGACTTGAGGCGCAATCGCCGAAAAGTCTGAATCGCGCGATCCGCCGGCTAAAGCGCCCGGGCGAGTTCCGGGCAGCAGGCCGCCAGCGTCGGGCAGGCGGTGAGGCCGAGGCGCTGCGACACCGCAAAGGCGCAGGCCAGGTTGGAGGACAGCATCGGCACGCCGATGCGCCCCTGCATCCATTGCATCGCATCCAGCGTCGGCATTCCGGTGCCGGACAGCAGCACGGCGCAATCCGCTGGCGGCGCCAGCCGCGCCAGGCCATCGGCCACCTCCTCCGGCGACATCTCGTAGGCGCGAAAGGTCTCGGACAGTTTGAAGCTGTCCACCAGCGTCAGCCCGGCGGCGCGCCAGTAGCGCTCCGCGCGTTCGGTCAGCCAGCCCGGATAGGGCGAGACCAGCAACAGTTGTGGCCGTGCCAGGACCTCCAGGGACAGGGCGATGGCGCGCGCCGCCAGAACCACCGGGCGCCCCGCGGTCTCGGATAGCCGGTCCTGCAGCGCCGCATCCTCCGCCGGCGGCACGGCGTAGCTCGGCCCGGTCAGGCCGACCACCACCGCATCCAGCGCCAGCGCCCCGAAATCCCCGAGCGAGGCGGCCATGGCGGCCGGGTAGGCGGCGTTGCGCTGTTCGAGCGTGGTGCCCGGCATCACCGGCAGGCGGGTGACATGCAGCGCGGCTTCCGGCACCAGCAGATCCCGCATCTCCGGCTCCACCGCCGGATTGGCCGATGGCGCCAGCAGGCCGATGCGATGCGTCGGCACATGGCGGGGCGCGGGCCAGGTCATCGGGGCATGCCGATCCGGGCCAGGTCGAGCATCGAGGCCTGCCGCGCCCAGATGCGCTGGCCATCCTGCGAAAGGGCGGCCATCCGCGCCACCTCATCCGCCGGGTTTCCGGCCACGCGGCTATCGGTGCGCGGCAGCAGCGCGTCGCGCACCACGGCGAGGCGCGCATCCGCCCAGTCCTGCAACAGCCGATCCGGCTCCCCGCCCAGCACCAGATCCAGCGTGGCGGCCAGCGTCATCGCGTCATGGATGCCGGCATTCATGTTCATGCCGCCGCGCGTGTTGGTCAGATGCGCGGCATCGCCCGCCAGCAGCACCCGCCCGGCACGATAGGCGGTGGCCATGGCGCGGGTCACGCCATAGACGTCGCGGCCCGAGATTTCCATCTCGGCCGCGGCCGGCAGGAAGCGGGCGATGCGGGCGCGGGCATGGGCTTCCGCCATCGCATCCCTGTCCGACATCTCCGGCGCAATGCGAAAAATCAGCCGCCAGTTCTCCGGCATCCGCAGCAGGGAGCAGGAGCCGGTTTCGTCGAACAGGTAGCCGAGCCCGTCCAGCCCCGGCAGCACATCCCGCAGATCCAACGGCGTCAGCAGCCGCAGCACGCGGTGGGCGTAGTCGTTCGTCTCGGCCTCGATTCCCGCCAGGCCGCGCAGCGCGCCGGAGGCACCGTCGCAGCCCACGGCGTAGCGGGCGCGATGGGTGCTGCCATCCGTCGCACGCAGCGTGACGCCCGCCGCATCCTGCGTCAGCGCCGTCACGCCCGCGCCGAAGCGCACGCTGCCGGTGGGCAAGGCGGCGAGCAGGGCAGGGGTCAGGTCCTGCTGTTCGCGGTGCCAGCGGAAGGGAAAGCCTGTCTCGGCGCCCAGGATGCCAAGGTCGATGCCAGCTTGCGCGCCCGTATCCACCCGCTGCCACAGGATACGGTCCACCCGCACGCCGCCCGGCAGCAGCGGCGCCAGCACGCCCAGTTCCTCCAGCGCATCCAGGGTCGGCGGATGGAAGGTGGAGGCGCGGGAGGCGGTGGACAGACCCTCCCGCTTCTCCAGCACTCGCACCGCCACGCCGCGATGGGTCAAGGCGAGCGCGAGGGTCAGGCCGACGGGGCCGGCGCCGGCGATCAGGACCTCGGTCTCACCGTACATCGAACAGACCCTCCGCCGGGGCGTCCGTTAGCAGCGCGGCGATGGCGCGGGCGGTTCCGGCCTCGCCCAAAGCGGGGGTGGCGAAGCGGGTGAATTTGGCGATGGTCTCGGCCTCGGTCATCGGGTGGCCGGGGTCGCCGGTGACGTGGTGGATCGTCTCGGACAGGCCATTGATGGTGACGGTGGCGCCGCGCCGACCGGATTCGGTCATCGCCGCATCCTCCCGCAATTCCACCGCCGCCTCCAGCGCGCGCAACGCCGGATCGGCCAGCGCGGAGTCCGTATAGGCGGCCGGGCCGAGATCGCCCTGTGCCAGCGCGGCGGCCACCGCCCAGCTCAGGCTGAACTGCGCCGAGATCGCGGCGCGCGGTGCGCGGTTGCAGGCATAGCGCAGCGCCTCGGCATAGGTGGCGATCGTGATGCGCCCCGGTGGGCCGGACAGGCGCGGGCGCAACACCAGCGCCGCCGCGGCGGCGTAATGCGCGTGGCGCACCCCGGCGAAGGGTTTCTGGTACGCCTCCTCCAGCAGCCACTCGCCAGGCGGGGCCACCGCCGCTGGCGTCTCGTGGCCCAGCGCGAGGCGCCGCGCCTCCGCGAAGCCGGCCTCCGGCGCATCCATCCCGGCGGCGGCGGCGGCTGCCGCCATCTGGCCGAGCAGCGCGGCATGCGCCGGGTAGCTGTTGCGCCCATCCATGCCGGCGGCGATCGGCGCATACATCGCGAAGGGGATTTGGCAGGCGGCGAGGCGCACCGCGCGCGCCACCCCCGCCGCATCCAGCCCCATCAGTCGCGCCGCGCAGGCGGCGGCGCCGAGGCTGTGCCAGGACCCGTCGACATGCATCCCCGGCCGGATCCGCCAGGCCTCCCCGGCGCGGGCCGCAACCTCATAGCCGAGCGCGAAGGCGGCCAGCGCCAGGGCCGGGTCGGCGCCCTGCGCGCGCGCCACCAAAGCGAGCGGCGCGACAGGCAGGGCAGGGCGCCCATGCGCGCGGGCCAGCCCTTCATTCGCCTCATCCCAGCAGGTGGCAGCCGCCAGCACCGCGGCGGCGCCGGCCGGCGCCAGATGCGCGCCGCCGAGCGCGAAGGCGCCGGGAAACCCCGCCTGCATCGCCTGCGCGAAGCCGGCGACGCGCGGATGGCCGAGGCCAGCCAGCGCGCAGCCGAGGCTGTCCAGCAGCAGCAGCCGCGCCTTCGCCGCCGCCGCGCCCTGCGGCCCGCCAAAGGCGGCCGGAATCGTCTCGAACAGGCTCAATCCGCGCGGGCGCCCGAGCGCGCCACCGCATCCCGCCACACGCGGCGCTCGCGCGCCATCAGCGGTGCCAGGGCGGCGCGGCCCTGCGGCATGGCATCGGCCTGGCGCTGTTCCAGCAGCGCCGCCCAGTCCGGGCTTTCCAGCACCTGGCGGAAGCCGGACTCCAGCGCCGCCAGCATCGGCTCCTCCAGCTTCGACTGCGCGAAGATGCCGTACCAGGGGCTGGCATCGAAGCCGGGGAGCGTCTCCGCCACCGCCGGCACATCCGGCATGGCGCGGAAGCGGCGGGCGGAGGTCACGGCGATGGCCCGCAGCGCGCCACCCGGCCCGACCTGGGGCGCGGAGGTGGCGAGGCCGTCGAAGGCCACGGGGATGGTGCCGGCCACCATATCCGTCAGCAGCGGGGCGCTGCCGCGATAGGGCACATGCGTCATTTCCAGCCCGGCCGCGGAGCGCAGCAATTCCATCGAGAGATGGGTGAAGGACCCCACGCCGTTGGAGCCATAGGGCATGCCGCCCGGCGTCGCCTTGGCCTTGGCGATCAGCTCCGCCAGGCTGATCACATCCGGCAATGCGCGGGGCGAGACCACCAGCAGGTTGGGCTGCTGCGCCAGCATGGCGATGGGCGTGAAATCCTCGTCCGGGTCGTAGGAAAGGCGGGCGAACATCGCCTTGTTGATGGCGATGATGCCCTGGGTCGCCACCAGCAGCGCATGGCCATCCGGCGCGGCGCGCGCCACGGCTTCCGCCGCCAGGTTGCCACCGGCGCCGGCCCGGTTCTCCACCACCACGGGCTGGCCGAAGACCGGGGTGAGGCGGTCCGCCACGGCGCGGGACAGGATGTCCGTCAGCCCGCCCGGCGCGAAGGGCACCACCAGCCGGATCGGCCGGCTCGGTCGCCACGCGCCCTGGGCACGCGCCACGAAGGGCGTCCCAAGGATGCTGCCGAGAATAAGGCGGCGTGTGGTGCGGGGCATTGGCGGGTCTCCGTAACGCAACCCGTCACATGCACCGGACCCCGCCGCCCGTCCAGCGCCCAGCTTGGTCAGCGGCCCTTGAACTGGGGCGGCCGCTTTTCCATGAAGGCGCGGCGGCCTTCCACATAGTCCTCGCTGGCGAAGCAGGCCTTGACCATGGCGTCGCAGGCGGCCTCGTTGGCCTCGCCGCGATCCTTCAGCGCCTGGCCGATGATGAACTTCGCGCTGCCCACCGTCAGCGGCGCATTGCCGGCGATGGTTTTGGCGTAGTCCGTCACGAAGGCCTCGAGCTGGTCGTTCGGCACCACGCGGTTCACCAGGCCCATCACGCGCGCATCCTCGGAGGACCACTTCTTCGCTGTGAAGAAGATCTCCTTGGCGAAGGACGGGCCGACCAGATCGACCAGCTTGCGGAGGCCATGCAGCGGATAGCCAAGGCCGAGCTTGGCCGCCGGCACGCCGAAGCTCGCGCTCTCGCCGCAGATGCGCATGTCGCAGCACACGGCGAGCGCGGTGCCGCCGCCGATGCAATGGCCCTGGATCATGGCGATGGTGGGCTTCGGGCAGTCATAGACCGCGTCATAGGCGCGCGCGGTCTGCGCCTGGTAGGCGGCCACCGCGGCCTCCCCGCTGCGCTCGGATTCGAACTTCGAGATGTCGGCACCGGAGACGAAGGCGCGGCCGCCCGCGCCGGTCAGCACCACCACGCGCACCGCCGGATCGGCGGTGTAGTCGGCCATGATCCGTTCCAGCGCTTCCCACATCTCCATCGAGACGGCGTTGTGCCGCTCCGGGTTGTTGAAGGTCACCCAGCCGATGCCGTCCGCCTTGCGGGCCAGCATCTTCTCCGAACCCGTCACGATCATGCCGTCCATCTTACCTGCTCCTTCAAACCACGTGGCGGGCGCGGAGGTCGGCGATGGTCGCCGCATCCAGGCCGAGACCGGCCAGCACTTCATCCGTGTGCTCGCCGATCGCCGGCGGATGCGTCACGATGTTCGACGGCGTGCGGGACATGTCGATCGGCTGGCCGACATAGGCGACCTCGCCGCGATTGCCGCCATTCAGGGTTTTCGCGATGCCGAGATGCTGCACCTGCGGGTCCGCGAAGACCTCATCCACCTTGTAGATCGGGCCGCAGGGCACGCCCTGGTCGTTCAACGCCTCGACCCAATACGCGGAGGTGTTGGTGACGGTGACGGATTCGATGCCCTCGTTCAGCACGTCGCGGTTCTTGCTGCGGGCGTCGCCGCTGACGAACCGCTCATCCTTCACCCATTCCGGCTTGCCGAAGGCCTGGCAGCACCGCTCCCAGATCCGCTGGCCGGTGGCGGCGATGTTGATGTAGCCGTCGCTGGTCTTGAAGACGCCGGTGGGAATGCTGGTCGGGTGGTTGTTGCCCGCCTGCTTCGGCACCTCGCCCTGCATCAGCCAGCGGCTGGCCTGGAAATCCAGCATGAAGATCTGCGCCTGCAACAGGCTGGTCTGCACCCACTGGCCCTTGCCCGAAACCTCCCGCTCCAGCAGCGCGATCATGATGCCCTGGGCGGCGAACAGCCCGGCGGTCAGGTCCGCGATCGGGATGCCGACGCGCACCGGACCCTGGCCCGGCAGGCCGGTGATGGACATCAGCCCGCCCATGCCCTGCGCGATCTGGTCGAAGCCCGGACGGCCGGCATAAGGGCCATCCTGGCCGAAGCCGGAAATGCTGGCATAGACCAGCTTCGGGTTCACCGCGGACAGCGCTTCATAGTCGATGCCGAGGCGCGTCTTCACGTCGGGGCGGAAATTTTCCACCACCACATCGGCCTTTTCGACCAGCTTCTTCAGCAGCGCGACGCCGTCCTTGTCCTTCAGGTTCAGCGTCATGCCGCGCTTGTTGCGGTGCAGGTTCTGGAAGTCGGAGCCCATGCGCGGGCCACCCATCGGGTCGCCCTGGTCCAGCCCTTCCGGCATCTCGATCTTGATGACGTTGGCGCCCCAATCGGCCAACTGCCGCACGCAGGTCGGGCCCGAGCGCACGCGCGTCAGGTCGAGGACGGTGAAGCGGGACAGGGCGGTCGATGCCTGGGGCATCGCGGACGATGATGCCTGGGGCATCGCATCGGTGGGGGCCATGGCGTTTCTCCTTCGGTCAGGCAATGTCTAGCATCAGCCTTGCCCGCGGCAAACTGTTGACAGCCTGCACTTGCCAAAGCCAGTTTTCGAGAATGGAGGAAGACCCCATCCAGCCCGAATCCCCGCCCACGGCGCTCGACATCGTGCGGACGCGCTCGCTCGCCTCCCTGGTTTCGCAGGAACTGGAGGCGATGATCCTCTCGGGCGCCCTGCCGGCCGGGGAAAGGCTGAACGAACAGCAGCTTGCGCTGCGCCTCGGCGTCTCCCGCGGCCCGGTGCGCGAAGCGGTGCGCGGGCTGGAACGTTCCGGCCTCGTGGTTTCCGTCCGCAACCAAGGCAGCTACGTCCGCAGCGTCAGCGCGACGGAGGCGCTGGAGATCTATGACCTGCGCGCGGCGCTGACCGGCTTGGCCTGTGCCCGCCTGGCCGGCACGGCAACGCCGGCGAAATTGGCGGAGCTGGGCGCGCTGGTGCAGCGGATGGAGGCGGCCTGGGCCGCCGATGCCGCCACCGAATACTACGCCGCCAACCTCGATTTCCACGCAGCGCTGCTGCAGGGCGGCGGCCCGCGTGGGCAGCGTCTGTACGAGGACCTCGGCAACGAGCTGCATCTGTTCCGCCGCCGCGCGCTGGTGGAGCCGGAGAACATGCGGGAGAGCAACGCGGAACACGCTGCCATCCTGGCCGCCATAGCGGCGGGCGATGCGATGGCCGCCCGCACGGCGGGGGAGGCGCATATCGCCGGCGGCAAGCGCCGCTTCCAATCCACCGATGCCAGCGGACCTGCCGCCCTGGCGCAGGCGGCGCCCAGCACCCGCCGCCGGGCGCGGCGCTCGGCCTGAGGGGGCCGGCTGCACCACCACTGCTCGTCGCCGGGGTGTTGTCGCAAGCCCCGATCCCTGCCTACTGTGTCGACGCTGGCAGACTTCAATGAGGCAGAAAAAAAATGAACGAATTCACCCTGACGCGGCGCGGCCTTGGCCTCGCTGCCGCCGGCGCGGCCCTGGTGCCCGGCCTGGCATCCGCCCAGGCGCCGCAATTCTTCCGCATCGGCACCGGCTCGGCCGGCGGCACCTACTATCCGATCGGCGGCATCATCGCGAACGCGATCTCCTGCCCCCCGGGCGCGCCCTGCAACGCGGCTGGTGCGACCGATGGCGTGCCCGGCATGGTCGCCGTTGCGGTGGCAACGCAAGGCAGCGTGCAGAACGTCAACCTGATTCAGTCCGGCAATGCCGAGGCCGGCTTCACCCAGTCCGACGTCGCGCATTGGTCCTTCACCGGTACCGGGCTGTTCGAGGGCCGTCCGAAGGTGGACCGGCTGCGCTTCGTGGCCCACCTGTTCCCGGAACACATCCACGCCGTGGTGCGCCGTGACAGCACCATCCGCAGCTTCTCCGACCTGTCCGGCAAGCGCATCGCCATCGGCCTGCAGGCCAGCGGCGCGCGCATCGGCGCGGAGATGATCCTGGAGGCCAATGGCCTGCGCGCGGGCCGCGAATACACCGCGGAATTCCTGAACCAGGCGCAGGGGACGGAGCGGATGCAGGACCGTGGCCTGGACGCGACGTTCACCGTGGTCGGCTACCCCGCCGCCGCCTTCACCGAATTCTGCAGCCGCGCCGGCTGCCGCATCCTGCCGATCACCGGCTCCGAGGCGCAGAAGGTGATCGAGCGCGCGCCCTTCTACGGCACCGGCACCATCCCGCGCACCGCCTATGAGGGCCTGGAAGCCGACATCCCGACCCTGACCGTCGGCGCCGTGCTCGCGGTGCGCGATACGGTGCCGGAGGAGACGGTCTACGCCATCACCCGCGCGCTGTGGTCGAACACCACCCGCGGCCTGCTGGACCGTGGCCACGCCAAGGGCCGCGAGATCGTCAAGGAAGGCGCGCTGACCGGCCGCGGCGTTGTGCCGTTCCACCCGGGCGCCGAGCGCTACTACCGCGAACACAACATCCTGCGCTGATCCGCGCCGGCTGAGCCTACCCCGCCCGGCCCGCGCGCAAGCGTCGGGCCGGGCGCTGCGTTTTGACTGATTTCTTGTAGCCCGAGGCCCCGACAATGAGCGGTCATCAACCCGCGCCCAACAAGCTTGACCTGGAAGCCGCGGCGCGGCTGGAGAAGGAGGTCGATACCGAACTGCGGTTCCGCGACCTGAAGGGCTTCACCGCCGGCCTGGTCTCCGTCTCGCTCGTCGCGCTGTCTGTCTTCCACTATTACACTGCGGGCTTCGGCATCCTGACCGAGCATTGGCACAAGGCCATCCATCTGGCCGCCGTGCTCAGCCTGATCTTCCTGCTGTTCCCGGGCGGCCTGATGTCCGTGGGTCCGCGCATCGGTGGCGTGCCGGTGCTGGACTGGATTTTTGCCGGATTGATCATCGCGGCCACGGTCTATCTGCCGCTGATCTTCGACGACCTGACCTTCCGCATCGGCAACCCATCCGAGACGGATGTGGTGATGGGCACCATCATGGTGGTGCTGGTGCTGGAGGCGACGCGGCGCGCGATGGGGCCGATCCTGCCCATCATCGTCTGCGTCTTCATCGCCTATGCGCTGTGGGGCAACCACCTGTCCGGCGTGCTGGCGCATCCCGGCTCCGACTGGTCCGGCTTCGTCAACCATGTGTACCTGACCGGCGAGGGCATCTTCGGCATCCCGGCCAAGGTGGTCGCCACCTTCGTCTTCCACTTCGTGCTGTTCGGCGTGATCGCGACAAGGATGGGCCTCGGCCAGTTCTTCATCGACCTCGCCAGCGTGGTGGCCGGGCGCTATCCGGGCGGGCCGGCCAAGGTGGCGGTGCTGGCATCGGCCATGTTCGGCTCGATCAGCGGGTCCTCCATCGCCAACACCGTCACCACCGGGTCGCTGACCATCCCGGCCATGAAGAAGATTGGCTACAAGCCGCATTTCGCCGGCGCCGTGGAAGCCGCGGCCAGCGCGGGCGGGCAGATCACGCCACCGATCATGGGGGCTGCCGCCTTCGTCATGATCGAGTTCCTGGAAATCCCGCTGACCACGCTGCTGATCGCGGCCGCGGTGCCGGCGGCGATGCATTTCTGGGGCGTCTTCGTGCAGGTGCATTTCGAGGCCAAGCGCCTGGGCCTGCGTGGCATGACGGAGGAGGAGATCCCGAAGCTGTGGCCGACGGTGCGCGATGGCTGGCCCACCGTGATTCCGCTGGTCGCGCTGGTCTGGGTGATCGTCGATGGCTACACGCCCTATCTGGCGGCCTTCGTCGGCATCACACTGTGCGTCATCGTGGGCTTCCTCAACCCGCGCAACCGGCTGACGTTGCGCGACCTGTGGGACGCGCTGGACATGGGCGCGCGCTATGCGCTGGCGGTCGGTGCGGCGGCGGCGGCGGTCGGCATGGTGGTGGGCGTGGTGACGCTGACCGGTGCCGGCTTCCGCGTCGGCTTCATCGTGACGCAGGCCGCCGCCAGCACCGCGCAGTGGTTTGTGCCCCTGCTCGACATCCTGCCCGAGGGCTTCGGCAGCCTGGCGGGGCTGACGCTGTTCCTGACACTGCTGTTCGTGGCGATGATCTGCATCGTCATGGGCGCGGGCATCCCGACCACGGCGCTGTACATCGTGCTGGCGGCGATCGCGGCGCCGGCCGTGATCCAGCTCGGCGTGCCGCCTTTGGCGGCGCATCTGTTCATCCTGTACTACGGGATTCTCGCGGACCTCACGCCCCCGGTCTGCGTCGCGGCCTATGCCGCGGCGGGTATTGCGGGATCGAACCCCTTCCGCACCGGGCTGACGGCGTTCCGGCTGGGGGCTGCCAAGGCCACCGTGCCCTTCGTCTTCGCCTATGCGCCGGTGATGCTGATCATGGTGGATGACTTCACCCTGGGCAGCTTCCTGTTCGTCACCATCACCTGCGCGCTCGGCGTGCTGGTGCTGGGCATCGGCCTGACCGGCTACGCCTTCACCCATATGGGCATCGGGTCGCAGATCGGCCTGGTGCTGGCGGCGCTGATGACGATCACGCCGAACGGGCCGCTGACGATGGTGGGTGTGGCCATCGCCGTGCCGATCTTCGTCTGGAATTTCTTGCGTAGTCGGCGGGAAAGGGCGGCGCTGGCCTGAACGGGCTGGCGCCGGGTTCCAGGGCGCCGGGTCAGACCGTCACAGGTTCAGACCGTCACGGGTTCAGATCGGCGCCAGCCCCACCGTCAGCCCGCCGCACACATACAGCACCTGGCCGGTGACGAAGCCGCTGCGCCCGTCCAGGAAGAACTGCACGCCATTGGCCACATCCTCCGGCGTGCCGAGCCGCTTCACCGGCACCCCCTCGATGATCGCCCGCGTGCGCGGGCTGTTGTCCGGATTGGCGCGCTTGAACAGCTCGGTCGCGATCGGCCCCGGCCCGATGGCGTTCACCGTGATGCCGTCCGCCGCCAGCTCCAGCGCCCAGGTCCGCGCCAGGCCGATCAACCCGGCCTTGCTGGCGCCATAGGCGGTGCGCAGCTCCTTCCCGAGCGCGGCGCGGGAGGCGATGTTCACGATCCGCCCGAACCCCGCTGCGCGCATCGCCGGCAGCAGCGTCTGCGCCGAAAGCACGGCGCTGCGGAGGTTCACCTCCATCACCGTCGCCAGATCCTCGACCGAGGTTTCGGCCAGGGAAGCCGGCTTCACCACGCCCACATTGTTCACCAGCCGCGTCGGCGCGTGGCGTTCGGCCACCTGCGCAAGCACCGCCCGCGTCGCGGCCAGATCGGCGAAGTCGCATTCGAAGAAATCCTCCACCGGCAGCGGGGCCTCGGGCGGGCGCAGATCCAGGTTCACCACCCGCCAGCCCGCCTCCGCCGCGCGCTGCGCGATGGCGCGGCCGATGCCGCCCGAGCCGCCGGTAACCAGGACCGTTTCCGTCACGTGAAGCTTTCCTCCAGCCATCCCGCCAGGCGATCCGCCAGGCGTTCCCAACCCATGTCGAGCATCATCGCATGCCCCATGCCATCCAGCAGTGCAAAGGGTGCGGCGTGCCAGGCGGCGGTGCGGACCACGGCATCCGGCGGCACCAGCGGGTCGCGCCTGCCGCCGAACACCACGGTGGGTTTGCCGAGGCTCCAGGCCGGCGGCACCGGCTGCGGCGCCTGTGCTTCCAGCAGCGCGACGCGGCTTTCACCCCCCATGCGGGACAGGTGGTGCAGGGCCAGCGCTTCCGGCATCGCCGGGCCGAACAGCGCGCGGCGCAGCACCGCGGCTTCCGCTGCCGCCCCACCCGGCTCCGTCATCCGCGCCACGGCGCGCCACAAGGGCGGGTCGGCCATGGCGAGGCGCCAATTCGCCCAGGCCAGCCCCTCCGGCGGGGCCGGGGCCAGCAGAACCTGGCCCGCCACCTCCGGCGCATCCAGCACCCGCTGCGCCACCAGCCCGCCCAGCGAATGGCCCACCAGCACCACGCGCCGGTGCAGCGAATCGATGGCCGCGCGGGCATCCGCGGCGTAATCGGCCAGGCCTGCCGGGGCGCGGTTGCGGAGCGTGGTGAAGCCCGGGGCGAATACCGCGTGGCCCGCCGCCGCCAGCCGCGCGCCGAACCCCTCCGCCCAGACCCAGGCGCCGCAGGACGCGCCATGCAGCAGCACCAGCGCCGGCGCGCCCGGGCGGGGCGCGGGCGGGTCCCAGGCCAGCATGGTGCCACGGGCGAAGTTCAGTTCGAAGGGATCGGGGGCGCGCATCGCTGCCATGGTGGCAAGGCGTGCTGCCGGCATCAACCTCGGAGCAACTTTCCCCCGAGGCGGGTTGAAAAACCGTCCGGACGGTACAGTTAATCCGGAATGGTCGATTCCCACGCCAATTCCCGCACCCGCATCCTCGATGCCGCCGAAGCCATCGTGCAGGCGCGCGGCGTCCATGCCCTGACGCTGGAAGCGGCGGCGCGCGATGCCGGCATCTCCAAGGGCGGGCTGCTGTACCATTTCGCCTCGAAGGAGGTGCTGCTCGGCACCATGCTCGGCCGGCTCGCAGCGGTGCTCGAGGCGGATTTCGCCGCCGCCGTCGCCGCCCAGCCGGAAGGCCGCGGCCGCGCCGCCCGCGCCATGCTGGCCTGGGCCTTCAACGAACCGGTCGCCGCCTGCGCGCAGCATGACCGCGCCGCGGCGGTCTTCCTGGCCGCCTTCCACCACGACCCGGCGTTGCTGGACCCGGTGCGCGCCGTCTTCGCCGCGATGCGCGCCGCGATCGCCGTGGATGGGCTGCCGCCGGGGGTTGGCCAGGCCATCATGTGCGCAACGGACGGGCTGTTCATGGTGCATGTCTTCGGCCTGTATGCGCTGAACACGACCGAACTGGCCGATCTGCGCGTGGCGCTGGAGAGGCTGCTGGAGACCACGCCATGACCCGGACGCGCCTCGCCACTGGCGCCCTGCTCCTGCTGGCCCTGGCCGTGGCCGCCTGGTGGATGCTTGGCAACGGCGCCACGCCGGAAGCCACGCCCGCCACACCTGTCGCCCAATCCCCCGTCGGCGTCGGCGCGCTGGGGCGGGTGGAGCCGGCGTCGCGCATCCTGCGCCTGGCGCCGGCCGGGGGGGTGGAGGGTGCGCGCATCGCCCGCCTGCTGGTGGCGGAAGGCGATGCCGTGGCCGCCGGCCAGGTCGTCGCCGAATTCCACGACGCCGCGCTGCGCGATGCCGCGCTGGCGCAGGCGGAGGCGCAGCTGGCACAGTCCCGCGCCCGCCTGGCCCGCACCCGTGCCGCCGGCCGCGCCAGCGAGGTCGCGGCCCAGCGTGCCCGCGTCGAGGCGCTGCGCAACGCTGAGGCCAGTGCCCGACGCGAGGCGGAGCGGGCGGAGCGCCTGCAGCGCAGCGGCGCGGGCGCCGAAGCCACCGCGGAGCGCAACCGCTTCGCCGCCAACCAGGCCCGCGCCGAGCGGGCGGAGGCGGAGGCTGCGCTGGACACCCTGCTCAGCCCGCGCCCCGAGGACCTCGCCTTGGCCGAGGCCGAATACACCGCAGCCGAAGCCGCCGTGGCCCGCGCCCGTGCGGAGGCCGGCATGGCCCGGCTGCGCGCCCCGATCGCCGGCACCGTGCTGCGCGTGCTGACCCGGGCCGGGGAGGCGGTGGGCAATGACGGCGTGCTGGAAATGGCCGACCTGACGGCGATGGATGTGGTGGCGGAGGTGTTCGAGACTGACCTGCCACGCCTGCGCCAGGGCGCGGCGGCCGAGGTGGTGGTGCCCGGCGAGCCGCGCCGCTTCGCGGCCACGGTGCGCGAGATCGGCTGGCAGGTGCGCCGCACCACCCAGGCCGGGACCGACCCCGTCGCCGCCGTCGATGCGCGGACGGTGGAGGTGCGGCTGACACTGGCGCCCGATGGCGTCGCGGCGCTGGCGCGGCGGTCGAACATGCAGGTGCAGGTGGCGATCCGGCCATGAACGCCACCACCACCCTTGTCGCGCGCCGCGCGCCTACCGCTGCGGTGCGGCGCCCGCCGGGGCTCGCGGCCTCCGCGCTGCTCGCGGTGCGGCTGGCCTGGCGGCAATTATGGTCGGAGAAGGCGCGGCTGGCCTCGGCCATCGCCGGCGTGATGT
Source organism: Falsiroseomonas sp. E2-1-a4 (assembly GCF_051433165.1). Classification (NCBI taxonomy): domain Bacteria; kingdom Pseudomonadati; phylum Pseudomonadota; class Alphaproteobacteria; order Acetobacterales; family Roseomonadaceae; genus Falsiroseomonas; species Falsiroseomonas sp. E2-1-a4. Next base: position 34,390 of record NZ_JBHMFS010000015.1, read on the forward strand.
TCGCCTGCGTGCTGGTGTTCATGCAGCTCGGCTTCCGCGCCGCCTTGTTCGACAGCGCGACGGCGCTGATCGCTGCCATGCGCGGCGATCTGTTCCTGATGCACCCGCTCACCACCGCCAGCTTCCGGTCCGAGCCGATGCCGCGGGCGCGCGCCTGGCAGGTGCTGGCGCTGCCGGAGGTGGAGCGCGCCGTGCCGATCTATCTGGCACAGGCCACCTGGCGGAACCCCGAGACCGGCACCCGCCGCGCCATCCAGCTCATCGGCGTGGATACCGATGCCGGGGTGCTGGATTTCCCAGGCCTGGCGCCGCTGCTGGACCGGCTGAAACGCGCCGACACCATCGCCTTCGACATGCGATCCCGCCCCGAATTCGGCGCCGTGCCGCAGATGCTGGCGGAACGCGGGCCGTTCGAGGTGCAGGTCGGCAATCGCGACATGGAGGTGGTGGGGCTGATCGAGATCGGGCCATCCTTCGGCGCGGATGGCAACATCGTGCTCTCAGACACGAACTTCCGCCGCGTGGTGAAGGAAAGGCAGGTGTCCTCCATCGACCTCGTCGCCATTCGCCTGCGGCCGGGCGCGGATGCCGCGGCCGTGCAGGTGCAATTGCGCGCCTTGCTGCCGGCGGATGTGATGGTGCTGACCCAGGCGGAGCTGACGGCGCATGAACGATCCTACTGGGAGGATACGACGCCGATCGGCTTCATCTTCTCCTTCGGCAGCCTGATGGGCCTCGTTGTCGGCATGGTCATCGTCTATCAGATCCTGTTCAGCGACATCGCCGGACACCTGAAGGAATATGCGACGCTGAAGGCCATGGGCTATTCCAATGGCTATCTCGGGCAGGTTGTGCTGGGGGCGGCGCTGATCCTCGCGCTGGCAGGCTTCGTGCCGGGACTGCTGGTCTCTGCCCTGCTGTATCATGTGGTCGGCACCGCCACCTTCCTGCCGCTGACCATGGACGTCGCACGCGCCAGCACGGTCTTCGTGATGATCTTCACCATGTGCGCGGTGGCCGGGCTGCTGGCGATGCGGAAGCTGCGCGATGCCAATCCGGCGGACATGTTCTGATGGCCGCTGAAGCGCCCATGGAAGCCCCCGTCCTGCTGCGCAACATCACCTTCGCCTATGGCGAGGGCGAGCTGCGCAAGGCGGTGCTGCGCGAAGTGGACCTGACCGTGGCGCCCGGTGAAATCGTGCTGCTGACCGGCCCCTCCGGCAGTGGCAAGACCACGCTGCTGACGCTGATCGGCGCGCTGCGCGCCATGCAGGATGGCAGCGCCCGCGTGCTTGGGCAGGAACTGAAGGGCGCCAGCGAGGCCGACCGCGTGCGCCTGCGCCGCAACATCGGCTTCATCTTCCAGAACCACAATCTGCTGGGCTTCCTGACCGCGCGGCAGAATGTGGCGATGGCGCTGGAACAGGATGCGGCGCTGGGCGAACGCCAACGCCTGGCCCGCGCCGCGGAATTGCTGGGGCTGGTGGGGCTGGAGGATCACCTGGAAAAACTGCCCTCGCAGCTTTCCGGCGGTCAGCGCCAGCGCGTTTCCGTCGCCCGTGCGCTGGCGGCGGAGCCCGGCCTGGTGTTGGCGGATGAGCCCACCGCGGCGCTCGACAAGGCGAGCGGGCATGAGGTGGTGATGCTGCTGCGGGAACTCGCGAAGTCGCGCGGCGTGCCGATCCTGCTGGTCACGCACGACCCGCGCATCCTCGACATCGCCGATCGTGTGGTGGCGATGGAGGATGGGCGGATCGTCGGTGCCAGCGCGGAGAGGAACGCGGCAGCGTAGCCTCTATTCCAGCTTCACATTCCCCAGCCGCACCGCCTCCCGGTAGATGTCCAGCTCGTCGCGGATCACCCGGCCGTAGAAGGCGGGTGTGATGTCGGCAGCGGGCGGGATCACCGCGCCCAGGCTGGTCAGCCTTTCCCGCACCGTGGGGTCCGCCAGCGCGGCGGCCAGCGCGGCGGCCAGCTTTTGCACCACGGGCGCCGGGGTGCCGGCGGGCGCCAGGTAGCCCAGCGTCGTGCTCAGCTCCGCCTGCACCAGCCCGGCCTCGCGCAGCGTCTGCACATCCGGCAGCAGCGGGGACCGGCTGGCGGAGGCGATGCCGATGATGCGCGCGCGGCCATCCATATGCAGCGGCAACGCGCTGGAAAGCTGGTCGAACACCACCGGGATGTTGCCGGCGATCAGATCGTTCAGCGCCGGGCCGGTGCCGCGATAGGGCACATGCACAAGGCCCGCGCCGGTGCCGGCGTTGAACAGCTCGATCGCCAGATGCGCACCGGAGCCGATGCCCGCGGTGCCCGCGGACATGCCGCCCGGCGTCGCCTTGGCGCGTTCGACGAAGGCCGCCAGCGTGGGTGTGGTGATGTCCTTCGCCACCATCATCACGATCGGCACGCGATAGGCCATGCCGATCGGCGCGAAGTCGCGCAGCGGATCATAGGGCAGGTGGGCCATCGCCACCGGGAAGATGGAGACCGGGGCGGTGCCGGTCAGCAGCATGGTGTAGCCATCCGGCCGCGCCTTCGCGACCAGGTCGGTGCCGACGATGCCGCCCGCGCCGGCGCGGTTGTCCACCATCACCTGCTGTCCCAGCGCCTGGCTCATCGCCGGCTGCAGCAGCCGCGCGGTGAAATCGACGTTGCCGCCCGGTGGATAGCCGACGACGAGCCGCACCGGCCGGTCCGGGAAGGTTTGCGCCCGGGCCGGGCCGGTGGCGAGGCTTGCTGCGGCGAGGCTGGCGGCGGTGAGCAGCGTGTTGCGGCGTGTGGTCATGCCGGTTCTCCTTCCCTGTTTTTGGCGCGGCGCGCCGCGACGCTTGTGGCGCGACGCGCCGCGAATTCGCTCTCCAGCAGCGGGATCGACCCGCCCGCGTGCCAGATCTGGACCATACGTTCGGAAAATGGATTGGCGTGCAGCACGCGCCCATCCGGCAGCGTCACCCGGCCTGTGGCCGGGTCGGCTTCCAGGATTTCGCCATCCTGCACGGCGGCGTGGATGCCGGGGCAGATCATCACCGGCAGCCCGTGGTTCAGCGCGCGGCGCAGGAAGCCGGAATCGCAGGACTCCACCACCACCACGGCGATGCCGGAGGCACGCATGGCGACACTGACTTCGACATGATTGTGATGCGCGAAGTTGCGCCCGCCGACGACGATATCGCCCTTGCGCACCTGCTGCGGAAATTCGGGACGCAGCCGCCGAAAGCACATGGCGCGCAGCGCGTCCTCGTCGAATTCCTTGCCGAAGCTGTCACGGATGATGGCGAATTCGATGATGCCGTCGTCGCCATGCACATCATCGCCGAATTTCCAGACGCGGCCGCGCGGCGTGGTCATGCCGTGGCCTCCGCCAGCATCGCGCGGGGATCGACGATGCACCCCGCCACGGCGGAAGCCGCAACCACCGCCGGGCCGGCGAGATAGACGCGGGAGGACCGCGCGCCGTTGCGGCCGTGATAGTTGAACTGCTGGGTGGAGATCAGCACCTCGTTCTCGTTCAGCACGCCCTGGTAGCCCCAGCAGGTGGTGCAGCCCGGGGCGAGGATGGTGGCGCCGGCCTCGGCCAGCACTTCCAGCAGCCCCTCCCGCGCCGCTTCCACATAGACGCCGCGGCTGCCAGGCGTGACATACAGCGTCACATGCGGCGCCACCTGGCGGCCGCGCAGCAGCCGCGCGGCTTCCCGCATGTCGTCCAGCCTGCCATTGGCGCAGGATCCGATGGTGGCCTGGTCGATCCGCAGCCCCGCCGCCTGTTCCACCGGCACCGCGCCATGCGCGTCCGGCGGCACCGTGACCATTGGGGCGATGCTGCCGAGGTCGTAGATCAGCCGCGTCATGTAAGCGGCATCCGGATCGGCGCGGACCACCTGCCAGGGCCGCCCGGCGTCACGCGCCCGGACATACTCCAGTGCCCGCGCATCCGGCTCCATGATCCCGGTATAGGCGCCGGAGTGGAACAGCGAGGCGAGGATCGCCTGGCGGTCATCCAGGCTCAGCGCATCCAGGCCCGGCCCGTCGAATTCCACGCAGCATTGCAGAAGCCGCCCATCGGCGGTGCAATCTCGTAAAATGGTCTGGATCACATCCCGCGCCGTCACGCCAAAGCCGAGCCGGCCGGTCAGCGTGATGCGGGCGGAGGGGGGCACCGCGATCCAGTTCTCGTCCTGGATGAGGGAGACCAGAACCTCCGTCGAGATCGGCAGGTTCAGCGCGCCCAGCGCGCCGATGCTGGCGATGTTGCCCTCATCGGAGAAGATCAGCGTACCCGGCCGCGCGAAGCCGCGCTCCGTCAGCACCAGATGGCGCAGGCCGTTGCCGGGGCCGAAAAAATTTTCGATGCCCTGCTGCGCGCACCAGTCGCGCAGCGTGCGGTGGGTCTCGTGGTGGTGCGATCCCATGGCGGCGGAGGTTGAATGGTCGATGACCATCACCGCCTTGTCCGGGCGCGGAATGCGATCCACGCCGATGCGTTCCAGGTTGCGCTTGTGGCCGTGCCAGAACAGTTCCTGGCAGGCGGTGTAGTCAGGCGAGACGGTGACGTATTCGCCGACGGCGACCTGCTCCCGCCCGCAATGCGCGGCGATGATTTTTTGCGCGATGGTTTGCGCGGCCACCGTCATCCACCCTCCTCGCCGGTCTCTGCGCGGCGTTACCGGGAGGGTTTATAGGTCAGTCTTATGGCCGATGAACAGAGGCCCGGTCCGGGCCCGGCTCAATCCGCCTTGGCGCTGGCCTCGGACCGCGTGGTCCCGACGCGCTGGGCAAGGGCGGCGGCCATGAATTCGTCGATCTCGCCATCCAGCACGGCGGCAGGGTTGCCCTTTTCCACGCTGGTCCGCAAATCCTTCACCATCTGGTAGGGTTGCAGGACGTAGCTGCGGATCTGGTGGCCCCAACCGATATCGGTCTTGCCGGCTTCCACCGCATCGCTGATCGCCTCCCGCTTGCGGAGCTCCAGTTCGTAGAGCCGCGCCTTCAGCATATCCATGGCGATGACGCGGTTCTTGTGCTGGCTGCGGTCCTGGGTGGAGGCCGCGACCACGCCCGTGGGAAGGTGCGTGAAGCGCACGCCCGATTCGGTTTTGTTGACGTGCTGCCCGCCGGCGCCGGAGGCGCGGAAGGTGTCCGTCTTGATGTCGGCCGGGTTGATCTCGATCTCGATCCGGTCGTCGATGACGGGATAGACATAGACACTGGCAAAGCTGGTCTGCCGCCGCGCCGCGGCGTCGAAGGGGCTGATGCGGACCAGGCGGTGCACCCCGGTTTCCGTCTTCAGCCAGCCGAAGGCGTTGTGGCCAGTGACCTGAATGGTGGCGGACTTGATGCCGGCCTGCTCGCCGTCCGACTGTTCGGTGAGCGACAGCTTGTAGCCGCGCTTTTCCGCCCAGCGGGTGTACATGCGCAGCAGCATCTCGGCCCAATCCTGGGCCTCCGTGCCGCCGGCGCCGGCATTCACTTCCAGATAGGCGTCGTTCTGGTCAGCCTCGCCGGAGAGCAGGCTTTCCGTCTCGCGGTGCTTCACCTCGGCCGCGTAGGTCTTGAGGTCGGCAACCGCGGCATCGGCGATGGCGGCATCGCCCTCGGCCTCGGCCAGCTCGATCAGCTCCAGCGCATCGGCGACGTTGCGTTCCAGCGCCTGCACACCCTCGATCTGCGCGGCCAGGCGGTTGCGCTCCCGCATCAGGGCCTGGGCGGCGTCCGCCTTGGCCCAGAGGTCGGGGTCCTCGGATTTCGCGTTCAGCTCCTCCAGCTGCCGCAGCGCCTCATCCCAATTGAGATGGGCGCGCAGCAGGGCGAGGCCCTCGGCGATCTGGATCTTCAGGTTTTCGGCATCGGCGCGCATGGCGGGTTCAGTAGTGCCGGCCTGCGCGTCTGTCGAGACAGCGCAGGCCCCGGGCGCCCGGCCCTTGCGGGTCGCTAATACAAACCACCCAGATTGCTGTCCACGCTGGTCGCCGCGGTGCCAGGCTCGGCCGCCAACGGATCCATCGGCGGGCGGGCGCTGGTTTCGGTGCCGGGCTTGAAGGCCTCGAAGATGGTCTGGCCGTTCGGCAATTGCAGCCGCACCAGCGCCACGCCGGGCGGCGCGCGGAAGGGCAGGGGTGGGCTGTCGCCCAGCGCCGCCGCCACGACGTCACGGAAAATAGGCGCGGCATTGCTGCCGCCGGTCTCGCCATTGCCCAGGCTGCGCGGATCGTCGTGGCCGACCCAGACGGCCACCACGAGGTCCGGGGTGAAGCCGACGAACCAATTATCCTTGAAGTCGTCCGTCGTGCCGGTCTTGCCCGCGACCGGCCGATCTAGCCCGGCGCCGGCCCGCGTCCCGGTCCCGCGCTGCACCACGCCTTGCAGCATGCTGGTCATCTGGAAGGCGGAAACCGGGTCCGTCACCTGCTGGCGGGTTTCGGTCAGCGCCGGCGGGCCGCCATTCGGGTTGCTGTCGCAGGCGGTGCATTCGCGCGCATCGGTGCGCCAGACCAGACGGCCATGGCGGTCCTGCACGCTGTCGATCAGCGTCGGCGTCACCTGCCTGCCGCCATTCACGAAGCTGGCATAGCCGGCGGCCTGGCGCAGCACCGTCGTCTCCCCGGCGCCGAGCGACATGGCCAGCACGCGCTGCATGTTGGGGATGACGCCGAAGCGCGAAGCCACTTCCGCCACCGCGGGCATGCCGACCTGCTGCGCCAGGCGCACGGTCACCAGGTTGAGGCTGCGCTCCAGCGCGCTGCGCATGGTCACCCAGCCCTGCGGCGCGCCGCCGCCATAATTGCCGGGGCGCCACAGGCCCTGGGGTGTCATCACCTCCACCGGGCCGTCCAGCAGAAGCTGGTTCGGCGGGATGCCGGCCTCCAGCCCCGCCAGGAAGACATAGGGCTTGAAGGAGGAACCGGGCTGGCGCTGCGCCTGGCTGGCGCGGTTGAACCAGGACCGTTCGAAGGACCAGCCGCCGACCATGGCGAGCACGCGGCCGGTATTCGGGTCCATCGCCACGACGGCGCCCTCGACCTCCGGCATCTGGCGCAGCGCCAGGCGTTCCGGGCGTGCGGGCGTGCGGCCTTGGGCGGCGGTGGCGGGCAGGGTTTCCACCAGCACGACATCGCCCGGCGCCAGCACATCCTGCATCCGTCGCGGCGCGCCGCCGACGCGGCCGTCCCGCACCGGGCGGGCCCAGCCGGAGACTTCGTCGAAGGGCAGGGAGCCGGTGCGCGGCTGGGCGGCGGTGCGGCCATCCGGGCGTTCCAGCCAGGCCATCCGCGCCTCCCGGTCACGCACCTCGAGCGCCACGGCCAGGCGCCATTCCGGCATCGCGCCGGGCGGGCGCTGCTGCGCCTGCAGGGCGGGCAGCCATTCGGTGGCGCTGGCCGGAATGCGTGCCACCGGGCCGCGCCAGCCGCCGCGCCGGCGGTCATAGGCCAGCAGCCCGTTGCGCAGCGCAATCTCCGCCCGCTCCTGCAACACCGGCTCGAGCGAGGTGCGGACCACGAGGCCGCCCATCGTCGTCTGGTCGGCGCCGAAGCGGGCGATCAGCTCGCGCCGCACTTCCTCGGTGAAGTACTGGCCCACCGGCACCACGTCGGGGCGGCGCTGCGGGCGGGGGATCAGCAGTTCGGCCTTGGCCCGAGTGGCGTCCGCGGCTGGCAGCGCGCCGTCATCCACCATGCGGTCGATCACCCAGTTCCGCCGGCCGATCGCGGCCTCGGGGAAGCGGGCGGGGTTGTAGTTGTTCGGCGCCTTGGGCAGCGCGGCCAGGAAGGCGGCTTCCGCCACCGTCAGCTCATCGAGCGACTTGTTGAAGTAGTTCTGCGCCGCGGCGGCCACGCCATAGGCCTGCTGGCCCAGGAAGATCTCGTTCAGATAGATTTCCAGGATGCGCGCCTTCGGCATCGCCTGCTCGATCCGCAGCGCGAGAATGGCCTCGCGCACCTTGCGCATCAGCGTGCGGTCGTTGCCGACGAGCATGTTCTTGGCGACCTGCTGGGTGATGGTGGAGGCACCGGCCATGCGCCGGCCCGAGCCCAGCTGCTCCAGGTTCGTCACCACGGTGCGCGCAATGCCCAGCGGGTCGATGCCGTAATGCGACCAGAAGCGCTGGTCTTCGGCCGAGATGAAGGCCTGCTGCACATGGCGCGGAATCGCCTCGATCGGCACGAAGACCCGGCGTTCCTGCGCCAGTTCGGCCATCAGGCGGCTGTCGCCGGCATAGATGCGGCTCATCTGCGGCGCCTGGTAATCCGCCAGCCAGCGATAATCCGGCAGCTCCGCCGCGGCGGAGCGGTACAGCGCATAGGCCGCGCCGGCGCCGGTCAGGCCGATGGCGACGGTCAGGATGATGACGGTCTTGGCCAGGAAGCCCATGGTGCCGAAGACCCAGCCCCGGCCGGGGCGAGGGGCCTTGGGAGCACGGGGAGCCTTGGGCGGGCGCGGCGGCTTGCCGGCCGGCGTTTGCGGGTCAGCTGCGCTTGGGCGGCTGCCCACCATCGGGCCTTCGGCGCGGAGGTCGTGGGTGTCCATCGGCTTCCCATACACTGTCCGGCGCGGCGCGGCACATGCCGGCGGCATTGGTCTGCCCTGCACCCGCGGAGACGTGTGCAGGATTTTGGGTCGGATGCGCCCCCTTGCGAGGGGGGCGGCCCCGTTCAGCCGAAGGCCGCCACCACATTGCCCGATTGCGCCAGCCAGCCATGGATGGCGCGGCCCATGGCGCGGGCCAGCCTGGCGCGGTGGTCCGCCCGGCGCAGGGCGGCCTCATCCTGCGCGTCGGACAGGAAGCCCAGTTCCACCAGCACGGCCGGCACATCCGGCGCCTTCAGCACCACGAAACCGGCCTGGCGATGGGTGTTGGGCAGCAGCGGCACATCCTCCCGCAGCTCCGCCACCACCTGTTCCGCCATGCGGGCGCTGCCGATGCGGGTTTCCGCCTGGATCAGGGAGGCGAGGATGGCCTGCACCTCCGGCGAGACGGAGGGCAGGCGCAGCCCGCCGGCACGGTCCGCCTGGTTCTCCCGCCGTGCCAAGGCGCCCGCCAGCGAGTCGGAGCTGTCGCCCAGGGTATAGACGCTGGCGCCGCGCGCCCCAGGTGCGCTGTCCGCATGCAGCGAGATGAACAGCGCAGCCTGGCGCTGGCGGGCGAAATTCACCCGGGCGCCGAGCGCCACGAAGCGATCATTGCCGCGGGTCAGCGCCACGCGGCAACGGCCGCCGGCCTCCAGTACGCGCTTCAATTGCAGGGCGGTGGCCAGCACCACACGCTTTTCCTGCGTGCCGCGGACACCGAGGGCGCCCGGGTCCCGCCCGCCATGGCCGGGGTCCAGCACCACCAGTGGCAGGGATGCGGCGCGGCGTGTGGCTGCCGCTGTGCCACCGCCTTCCGCCATCACGCCACCGCCACCGGCCAGCCGGGCAAACGGCCCGGACGCGCCTGGCACCACCTCGATCACCAGGCGGTTGCCGCTGGCGGCGGCGCGGCGCAGCGCCACCGGGCCGGAGAGATCGAGCCGCAGCCGCCCGCGCTCCACCCGCGCCGCGCGCACCGGCCCGGCACCGCGCAGCCGGGTTGCGGCCCGCCAGGGCTGGCCGGGTGTCTCCAGCAGCAGGCGGTTCGGGGACCGCGCCGCCACCAGCTTCCAGCGCGCATTGGCCGGCAGCGTCAGGGTCAGGCGCGCGCCGGGCCCCACGGCCTCCAGCGAGGCACCGGTGACGGCGGCGAGGACTTCCGTTGGCGCGGGCAGCGCCGCGAGGCCGAGCACGAGGCTCGCCAGGGCTCGGCGACCGAGCATGGGTTGGCACCCCCTAAGGTTCCGGCGGATGGGCGGCAACGGCCGGCCGATCCGCGTAGGCAGGCCGCGCACGGCCCCCGCCGCGGCAGGCCGGACCACCCCCCGGTGCCGGCCATGGGTGGAGAATGCCACATTGTGCCCGTGGCTTGCCAGCACCGGTTGAGAGATTGCGCGAGTTTGACGCTGCGCCGGTGGCCCGACAGTGCCCCTTTTGGACGGCATCGCTGGCGGCGCCTTGTGGTGGCTGGATGGGCCGCCTATGGTGACCTGCCCCGGTGGCAACCGCTTCCGGCTTGGTTTGTGTGTCTCGCGGCCGCCCGGCCCCGTTTTCGCCCGCGTTGTCGCGGCGGGCGGGGCGCCGGGTCAATGGCCGGTATCCCTGGCATGGTGACGGGCTTCGCCCGGCGCCGCACTTCGCCAGGTGTCGCGACGCCTGCCCGGCCGGCGCGGAGCCTGCGCGGACACCCTGCGACCGATTCGTGGAAAGACGAGGCTGGACACAGGGCGCCCCACAGGCCAGCCGCCCGCCCGATTGCGCCTGCGACCGGCGCCCCTTTCCATGGGGCATGCCGATTGAAGGGTTTCCGGGGCAGCGCGAGGCGCGCCCGCCGGGACCGGTCTGCCTGGGATGATTCCCAGGTGCATCGGCCCCACTGAACCCAACAGGGTCTGCCCAGGGGCTTCCCCCAGGGCGGGTCCGCCGCGACAAGGACCGGATCGCCGCCGCATGGACGATTTCCTGCCGCCGATCCGTGCTGTCTCGGGCCCTGTCACCCCCGACCGCCGCTGCCGGCCCACGGGTCCAACCCCTGGCCAGCGCGGTGCGGAGTTTTCACCCCCATGACCAAGCGCATGCTGATCGACGCATCCCACCCCGAGGAAACCCGGGTGGTGGTGCTGGATGGCAACCGGCTCGAAGCCTTCGATATCGAGTCGGCGAACAAGATGCCCCTCAAGGGCAACATCTACCTGGCCCGCGTCGTGCGGGTCGAACCCAGCCTGCAGGCCGCCTTCGTCGAGTATGGCGGCAACCGGCACGGCTTCCTCGCCTTCAGCGAGATCCACCCGGACTACTACCAACTGCCCGTCGCCGACCGGCAGCGCCTGATCGAGATGCAGCAGGCCGAGGCGCGCGAGGAACAGGAACGCGAGGACGCCGAGGAAGCCGCCCGCGACGGCGATGAAGCGCTGACCGGCGCGCTGCAGGCCGCCATCGAGGGCGAGGCCGAGGCAATCGGCGAAGCCCCCGGCGAAGATGGCGGCGCTGAAGACGACCGGCGTGAAGACGACCGGCGTGAAGACGACCGGCGTGAAGACGAACGGCGGGAAGATGAGGGGCGCGAGGCCGCCGGGCCGGCGCCGGAGGCGAACGGGTCGGACGATTCCGACGGCGAGCGCGACTCCGGCAGCGCCATGCCGATGGCCATCCAGGTGGAACGCATCACCGCCAGCGACGAGCCCGAGGCCGCCACCCCGGCCGAGTCCGAGGCTGCCGCCGAGGACGCGGCGCTGGCCGCCGAACGGCAGGAGAATGCCGAGGCCGCCGGCGACCAGCGCTCGGCCGAGGACAATGGCGCCGAGGATGAAGGTGCCGATGACAACGGCGCCGAAGACGAGTCGCGCGACGAGAACGGTACCGAGGGCACCAACGGCGAGCCGACCACCGGTGAGCCGGGCAGCGAACCGCGCCAAGCCCGTGGGCGCCAGGACCGCGGCGGCCGCGGCCGTGGCCGCGACCGGGGCCGGGGTGGTGACCGGGGCGGCGACCGGGGCGGCGACCGCGGTGGTGACCGCGGTGGTGACCGGGGTGGCGAGCGCAGCCGCGACGACCGCAGCCGCGAAGACGAGGTCGAAAGCGTCGGCAATTCCGAGGCGCCGCCGCCCGAATCCCTGGGCGGCACGACGGAGGATGACGCGCGCGAGCGCCGCATCCCGCCGCGCTTCCTGCGCCACTACAAGATCCAGGAGGTCATCAAGCGCCGCCAGATCATGCTGATCCAGGTTGTGAAGGAGGAGCGCGGCGGTAAGGGTGCCGCGCTGACCACCTACATCTCGCTGGCGGGCCGCTTCTCCGTCCTCATGCCGAACTCGCCGCGTGGCGGCGGCGTTTCCCGCAAGATCACCTCGACCGGGGACCGCAAGCGCCTGCGCGAGATCATCGACGAGCAGCAGCTGCCGCAGGGCATGTCGCTGATCGTCCGCACCGCCGGCGCGCAGCGGCCGAAGCCCGAGATCAAGCGGGACTGCGAATACCTGCTGCGCCTGTGGGACAACATCCGCGAGCGCACCTTTGCCTCCACCGCCCCGGCGCTGATCTATGAGGAAGCGGACCTCATCAAGCGCTCGATCCGCGACGTCTTCGGCAAGGATGTCGAGGAAGTGCATGTGGAGGGCGACGAAGCCTACCAGGATGCGCGCGAATTCATGCGCATGCTGATGCCGGCGCATGTGAACAAGGTGAAGCCGGTGCGGGACGGCGTGCCGCTGTTCGCCCGCCACGGCGTCGATGTCCAGCTCGACGCCATGCACAGCCCGAATGTGCAGCTGAAGTCCGGCGGCTACATCGTCATCAACCAGACCGAAGCGCTGGTTTCCATCGACGTGAACTCCGGCCGCGCCACCCGCGACCGGCACATCGAGGACACGGCGCTGCGGACCAATCTGGAAGCGGCCGATGAGGTGGCGCGCCAGTTGCGCCTGCGCGACCTGGCCGGCTTGATCGTCATCGACTTCATCGACATGGAATCGGCGCGCAACGATGCGCAGGTCGAACGCCGGTTGAAGGAGGCCCTGAAGCAGGACCGCGCCCGCATCCAGGTGGGCCGGATCAGCCATTTCGGCCTGCTCGAAATGTCCCGCCAGCGGCTGCGGCCTTCGGTGGTGGAACACGCCTATGTCGCCTGCCCGCATTGCCAGGGCCGCGGCCTGGTCCGCAGCGTGGAATCCAGCGGCCTGCAGGTGCTGCGCCAGATCGAGGAGGAAGGCGCCCGCCGCCGCGCCGCCGAGATCATCGTCCATTGCGCCATGCCGGTGATGCTGTGGCTGCTGAACCAGAAGCGCGAGCGGCTGGGCCAGATCGAGCAGCGCTTCGGCATGCGCGTGCTGGTGCAGCCGGATGACACGCTGATCCCGCCCGCGCTCCGGATCGAGAAGACCCGCGCGGCCAACCCGGATGCCTTGCCGGAGCGGCAATCCGCGCTGCGGATGGATTTCGCGCCGGAGCCGGAGCCGATCGACGACGAGCCGGAGGTCGAGGAGATCATCGCGGAACCGCAGGCGCGCGTCGCGGCGGAGCCGCGCGAGCGGAACACGGCGGAGCCGCGCGAGCGGGCCCCGGCGGAGCCGCGTGAGCGGGCCGCGGCGGAGACGCGCGAGCGGGCCGAGACCCCGGGCGAAAAGCCGGCCGAGGGCGCGGAGGGTGAGGCCGGACGCCGCCGTCGCCGCCGTCGCCGCCGTGGCGGTCGCCGCGAGGGTGTCGAGGGCCAGTCCGAGGCGGGCAGCGCCGAGGAGGATGAGACCGAGGAGGGCGAGGAGACCGCCGAGGCGCAGCCCGCGCCGCAGCCGGATGCAGCCGTTGCCGCCGAGGCCACGTCCGAATCCAAGCCCGACGCCCCGGCCGAAGCGGCCGAGGAGTCGGAGGAGGATGAGGCCGCGCGCCGGCGTCGCCGTGGCCGCCGTGGTGGCCGTCGCCGGCGCGAGGAAGGTGAGCAGCCGGCCGAGCCGGCCCCCACCCTGGCCAGCCCGACCCCGCCCCAGGCGCCGCCGCCCGCGCGCCGCGCGCCGACCCCGGCCGACCCCTTTGCCGGGCATATGGATGACATCTTCATGGCGATGGAGGCAGCCGAGGAGGCGGCCGAGCGCGCCGTGAAGTCGCGCCGCTCCGCCCCGCAGGCGGCACAGCCGGTCCCGGCCCTGCCGGAGGTGGCGGTCGAGCAGCCGGTGGCGGTGACGCCGGTCGCCGACCTGCCGCTGCCGGAGGCACCCGTGGCTCAGGCACCAATGGCTGAATTGCCGGCGGCTGTGGTGCCGGAGCCTGTCACCATCGCCGCGGCCCCGGTGATGGCCGAGCCAGTGGCGCCCGCGGATTCGGCCCTGGCCGAGTCCCCCGCCGTAGCCGTGCCCGTGCCCGCGCCGGAGCCCGCCGCTGTGACGGCGCCGGCCGAGCCGGTGGCCGCGCCGCCCGTCGCCCCGATCGTGCTGGGTGAGGGTGCGGTGCCGGAACTGCCGCGCAAGCGGGGCTGGTGGCGCGCCTAGCCGCCGATCCGGCAACGCCCCGATTCAGCAAGGCCCGGGCGGCGACGCCCGGGCCGCATGGCTGAGCGCCACCGGTCCGGTTGCCGCCCGCCGCATCAGCGGCGAGGATGCCCGCCTGAGATCCACGCCGCCCTTGGCGTGGCCAGGAGGGAGTGACAAGCGTGGCGCAACTGACGGTCCTCGAGCCTGAGGGCATGTATCCGGATACGGATTTGGAGCAGGAGGTGTTTGGCCCCGGGGTCGAATTCCTCCATGGCGGCGCGCCACATACCGGCACGCTGGATGCCCTGCCGGATGCCGTCTGTGCCAAGGTCGATGGACTGCAGATCTTCCGCCACTGGCTGACGCCCAAGGATATCGCCCGCTTCCCCAAGCTGCGCGTGGTGGTGCGGATGGGCGTTGGCTATGACCGGCTGGACCGTGCCGCCTGTGCCGCGCGCGGCATCACGGTCTGCAACGTGCCCGACTACGGCACGCAGGAAGTGGCGGACCACGCCATTTCGCTGGCCCTCGGCCTGCGCCGCGGCCTGTTCCTGCACCATGAGCTGCAGCGCAGCGACCCGACCGCGCCCTGGCGCTACGTGGACAGCCCGCTAATCCGCCGGGCGGAGGTGCAGGGCTTCGGCATTGTCGGCCTCGGCCGCATTGGCATGGCGGTGGCGCTGCGGGCCAAGGCCTTCGGCTTCAAGGTGCGCTTCTACGACCCGCATCTGCCCAACGGCGTGGACCGCGCCCTTGGCATCACCCGCGCCCGGACGCTGGAGGAGTTGATGCGCGGCGCCGATGTGCTGTCGATCCATGCGCCGGATACGCGGGAGACGCGTGGCATGATCGGCGCGCGGGAACTCGCCTGGCTGCCCGAAGGCGCCGTGGTGGTGAATACGGCGCGTGGCACCAGCCTGGATATCGATGCGCTGGAGGCCGGCCTGCGCTCCGGCCATATCGCGGGCGCCGGGCTCGACGTGATTCCGGTGGAGCCGCCGGTGGATCCGGTGCCGGGCCTGGTTGCGGCCTATCGGGCGAAGGAGCCGTGGCTACAGGGCCGCGTGGTCATCACGCCGCACAGCGCCTTCCACACGCCGGAAGCTTGGCTGGACATTCGCCGCAAGAGCGCCGAAACCATGCGCGACGTGCTTCTGCTCGGGTTGTCCACCAACGTCATTCTCCCGGATAACGGGTAGTCAGCGAAAGCCGCCACACGCGGGACGCGAGGCGCTCAAGTCGTTCAAAAAAAGAGATTGACTGAGAGCGTTAATTAACATACTGTTGTGTACCCGCTGCCGCGATTGTCGCGACATTATTGCGGTGCAGCATTACGTTTGCTGCACCGACCCGACGAGCCCCGCGCACGTGGCGGGTTCCCGGACTGAAGGAGATTGCCAGGCGTGCATGTCTTTCTCGACATCTCCCGTCTCCTGACCGTGGCCCACCGATCGGCGCCGTCCGGGATCGACCGGGTCGAGCTGGCCTATGCCCGCCACTGGGCGACGAATGATCCTTCGCACTGCACCTTCGTGGCGGAAGTCCCGCTGCTGGGCTTCGCGGCGCTGCCCACCTCCCTGGTTCGGGAATTGGTGGTGGCGCTGGAGGAATCCTGGGAAAGCGGTACCCGCCTGGCCGCCGGTTCCGCGCGTCGCGCCCGCCTGGCGCTGCCCTTCGGCCGTCCCGCATTGAACGAGGCGCTGCGGCGGCCCGGCGACAAGTGCTTCCTGCTGGTGTCCCACCGCGCCCTGGAACGCCCTGCGCGCATTTCCAGCATGCGGCGCAATGGCTGCCATTTCGTGCCGCTGATCCATGACCTGATCCCGCTGCACCACCCGGAATTCGCCCGCGCCGGCCAGGCCGAGAAACACAAGCGCCGCATCATCACCACCGCCGCGCTGGCGGACGCCATTATCGTCAATTCGGAAGCGACGGCGGTGGAACTCTCCCCCTGGCTGGCGGCCAGGCCCGACCGGCCGCTGGTCGCCGTCGCCCCGCTCGGCGTCGCGCCGCCGGCGGTGGAGGCGCCGCCGGTGGCGCTGCGGCCCTATTTCGTGGCGCTCGGCACCATCGAGCCGCGCAAGAACCACCTGCTGCTGCTGAACCTGTGGCGGCAGTTCGCCAGCACCATGGGCGGCGCCGCGCCGCGCCTGGTGGTGGTCGGCCGCCGCGGCTGGGAGAATGAGAACGTGCTGGACATGCTGGAGCGGTGTTCCGCCCTGGATGGCCTGGTGCGCGAATGCGGGTCCCTGCCGGATCGGGAGGTCGCGTCATTGCTGCGTGGCGCGCGGGCCCTGCTGTTCCCCTCCTTCGCCGAGGGCTTCGGCCTGCCCCTGGCGGAAAGCCTGGCGCTCGGCGTGCCGGCCCTGGCCTCCGACCTGCCGGCGCTGCGGGAAGTCGGACGGCAGGTGCCGGACTACCTGGACCCGCTGGATGGCATGTCCTGGCGCAGCGCCGTGCTGGATTATGCCCGCCCGGACAGCGGCAGTCGCCGCGCCCAGATGGGCCGCATGGCCGGCTGGAAGCCGCCAAGCTGGGAAAACCATTTCGTCGCGGTGGAGCAGCTGTTCCGCGACCTGGTGAAGCGCCCATCGGAACGGACGGCGCCCAGCCCGGGGCTGCCAGAGCGTGACCGCGGCTGGTCCGCACCGGTTCCGAGTGCCGCCCGCCGTGACGAGGGGCTGTCATGAGGATGACCAGAGCCGGGCTTCCGCGGTCTGCGCGCCAGGCGCGCAGGCCCTGAGCGCAGTCCGGTCATGAAATCCGCCCGCTCTCCCCGGGTGGTCCCGAAGCCCGCCGCAAAGCCCATCGCCATACTGGGCCTGGGCTGCCGGCTGCCTGGGGCCGCCGATGCCGATGCGCTGTGGTCGCTGCTGGAGACCGGCCGTGATGCCGTGACCACGGTGCCGGCGGACCGCTTCAACCAGGCTGCCTTCCTGCACCCACGCCGCAGCGAGCCGGGGCGGGCCTATACCTTCGCGGCCGGCACGCTGGGCGATGTGCGCGGCTTCGATGCCGGCGCCTTCGGCATCTCCCCGCGTGAAGCGGCGGAGATGGACCCGCAGCAGCGCCTGCTGCTGGAGGTGACGCTGGCGGCGATGGAGGATGCCGGTATGCGGCCCTCCGCCCTGGCGGGGCGCGATGTCGGCGTCTTCGTCGGCGGATCCTCCACCGACTACGGCGATCTGCGGCTGCTCGACCATGCCGGTGGCGATCGCTACTTCATGACCGGCAATGCGCTGTCGATCCTGTCCAACCGGCTGACCAACGTCTTCGACCTGCGCGGCCCGGCCGAGACCATCGACACCGCCTGCGCCTCCTCCCTCGTCGCGCTGCACGCCGCCTGCCAGGCCCTGGCGGAAGGGCGGCTGGAGGCGGCAGTGGTGGCGGGGGTGCAGATGCTGCTCTCGCCCTTCCCCTTCGTGGGATTCTCCCGCGCCGGCATGCTCTCCCCCACCGGGCGCTGCCGCGCCTTCACGGCGGGGGCAGATGGCTATGTGCGGGCGGAGGGTTCGGCGGCCTTCCTGCTGAAGCCGCTGGATGCGGCGCTGGCGGCGGGCGATGCGATCCGCGCCGTGATCCTGGGCAGCGGCGTCAGCGCGGTGGGGCGCAGCATCGGCCTGTCTTTGCCGAACCGGGATGCGCAGGCGAAGCTGATCCGCCAGGTGATGCAGGATGCCGGCGTCACTGCCGACCGCCTGGCCTACTGGGAGGCACATGGCACCGGCACCCAGGCGGGCGATCCGGCCGAGGCCTGGGCGATCGGCCAGGCCGCGGCGGGGCGCGACGCGCCGCTGCCGGTGGGCTCGATCAAGTCCAATATCGGCCATCTGGAGCCCGCCTCCGGCGTCGCCGGGCTGGCCAAGGCGCTGCTGGTGCTGGAACGCCGGCAGGTTCCGGCCACGCTGCATCAGGGTGAGCCGAACCCAAATATCGACTTCGCCGGGCTGAATATCCGGGTGCCGGCGGCGCTGGAGGCGCTAGCCGATATCGCGCATCCGGTAGTGGGGGTTAATTCCTTCGGCTTCGGCGGCACCAACGCCTCCGTCCTGCTCGGCCCGGCCCCGGCGCCGCGGCGCGTCGCGAAGGTGGCCAAGGCTGGCCCGCCGCCGCCGCCGCCGCTGCTGCTCTCGGCACGGTCCGCCGCCGCACTATCCGCCCTGGCGGCGAATTGGGAAGCGCGGCTGGAATTGGCTGGCTCGGCGGAGGCGGCGGCGCTGGCGCGTGGCGCCGCCCGGCACCGGGACCTGCATCCGCACCGGCTGGTGCTGCGTGGCGCCGATGGGCCGGCGCTGGCCGGGGGCCTGGCCGATTGGCGGCGGGCGACGCCGAAGGCGCAGGCGGTGGCGGGCCTCGCCGCGGCCTCCGGCGGGCTGTGCTTCGTGTTCAGCGGCAATGGCGCGCAATTCGCCGGCATGGGCCGCATCGCGCTGGCCCAGTCGGCGCCGTTCCGCGCCGGGATGGCGGCCGCCGATGCCGTGCTGGCGCCGCTGCTCGGCTGGTCGCCGCTTGCCATGGTCGAGACAGGCGTGACGGCGGAACAGCTGGCCGCCACCGACATCGCCCAGCCGCTGCTGTTCGCCGTCCAGGTGGCCAGCCTGGGCGCGCTGGCTGCGGAGGGGCTGCGGCCGGACCTGGTGCTCGGCCATTCGGTGGGGGAGGTCGCCGCCGCCTATGCCGCCGGGCTGCTCGGCCTCACGGCTGCCTCGCGGCTGGTGGTCGCACGCTCCCGCCAGCAGCACCGCACCCGCGGCCAGGGCCGCATGGCCGCACTTGGCGCAACCGCGGCCGAGGCCACGGCGCTGATCGCTGCCGCCGGGCTGGAAGGCCGCGTCGAGATCGGCGCGCTGAACGGCCCCGCCGCGGTGACGCTGGCCGGGCCGGAGGCGGACCTCGCAGTGCTGCGGCAGGCGGCGGAGGCGCGGCGCCACGCCTATGTGGCGCTGGACCTGGACTATGCCTTCCACAGCGCGGCGATGGATGCGGTGCGGGACGGGCTGCTGGAGGAGCTGATCGGCCTGGCCGGCCAGCCCGGCACCGTGCCGATGATCTCGACCGTGACCGGGGAGGCACTGGCCTGCGATGCGGTCGGCCCGGTCTATTGGTGGCGCAACCTGCGCCAGCCGGTGAAGTTCGAGCCGGCGCTGCGCAACGCCATCGCCCAGGGCGCCCGGCTATTCCTGGAGGTCGGCCCCAACCCGGTGCTGCAATCCTACCTGCGGGAGACCGCCCGCGCGGCGGGGGTGGAAGCGGCAAACCTCGTCAGCCTCAGCAAGCGCGATGTCGAGGATGCGGACCCGTTCCCCGCCATCGCCGACCGCGCCTTCGCCGCCGGCGCCGATCCGCGCGGCGGCCCCGCCTTTGAAGGCATCACCACCACCCGCCTGCCGCTGACCCCCTTCGACCGCAAGCCGGTCTGGCAGCCGGAGACGGTGGAGGCGATCCGGCTGGTGGATCCGGTGCAGGACCACCCGCTGCTCGGCTTCCGCCGGGGTGCGGAGCCGGGGGTCTGGACCGTGTCGCTGGACACCGAGCTGATGCCCTGGCTGGCCGACCACCGGCTTGGTCCGGATGCGGTGCTGCCGGCCTCCGGCATGCTGGACATGGCACTCGCCGCCGCCCGCAGCCGCAATCCGGATGCCGCGGCGCTGGAGGTGGCGGAGTTCCGCATCCTGCGCGCGGTGCAGCTGGAACAGGGCCGGGCGCGGGAATTGCGCTGCACACTGGATGCCGCCACCGGCCTGTTCCGGATCGAGGGCCGCCGCCGCCTGTCGGAGGAAGCCTGGGCGCTGCATGCGGAAGGCGAGCTGCGGGTTGCCACCGCCACGGCGCTGGACCCGCCCGCCCTGCCACCCGGCCCCGGCGGCCGCCCCGCCGCGCTGGATGGTGCGGCGCTGCGCGGCATCGCCGCCCGCCTCGGCCTGACCTATGGCCCCGCCTTCGCCGCCGTGGACAGCGTGGCGCCGACGTCCGTACCGGGCCAGGTGCGGGTGCGGCTTTCGCTGCCTGACTCCGCGCCGCCGGATGCGGGCTACCTGCTGCACCCCTCGCGCCTCGATGGCGCCATGCAGGGGCTGTTCGCCCTACTGACCGAAACGCCGCCGCCGCCCGGCACCGGCCTGGTGCCGGTGCGCTTCGGCCGGCTGGTGGCGCTGGCGGGCGCCGCGCCTGCGGTGAGCGCGGAGGTTACGTTGACCCGGCGTGGCGTCCGCTCCGCCACCGCGCGGATGGTGTTGCGGGATGCGCTGGGGCACATCGTCGCGCGTATCGAGGATGCGGTATTCCAGCGCTTCGCCCTGCCCGGCGCGGCCAGCGCGGAAGATGCCGTCTACCGCATTGGCCTCGCCCCGGCCGCGGATGGCGCGCCGCCCGCCCCGGCGCTGGCGCCCGCGCTAGAGGCCGCCCGCGCCGTTGCCGCGACGCTGGATTTGACCGAAATCTCCCTGCTGCTGGAGGCGCATGTGGCCGCCGCCGCCCAGGGTCTCTACGCCGCCGAGCCGTCCCTGCACGAAGCCGAGCCCGAAGCCTCGGCCTATGAGGCCTTCCTGCGCCGCGCGCTGGTCGAGGATGGCGCGGCGGAGCCGGTGCAGAAGGGCACGCCGGGCGGCATCCGCCTGCTGCCCGACAATGCGCTGCCGGAGGCCGCCGAGATCTGGCGTTCCGTCCTGGCGGAACAGCCGGCGCTGGCGCTCGACCTCGCCTGGATCGCGGAAGCCGCCGAACGCCTGCCGGATGCGCTGCATGGCCGCACCCGCGACCCCGCGCCACCGCCGGCGCAGGGCGAGGGCATGGCCAGGCTGGCGGAAGCGCTGGCTGCCGCCGTCGGCGCGCTGGCCGCCGCCTGGCCCGAGACACGGCCGTTGCGCATCCTGGAGGTGGGCGCCGCCGGCGGTGTGCTGGCGCGGCGCGTGCTGGCGCGGCTGGCGCCGATGGGCCGCGCTTTGGTCTATGTCGCGGCCGGGGAGGGGCGGGTGCCACTGCCCGAATTGCCGGAGGGCATGCCGGCGGGCAGCGAGATCCGCGGCGTCACCTGGGACCCCTTGGGCGAGGCGCCGCCGCCACTGGTCGCGGACCTCGTCATCGGCCTGGCGCCGGCCGCCCGCGCCAAGGCCGGCACCACGCTGGCCACCGCGCTCCGCTCGGCACTGGCCGAGGGCGGCGCGCTGCTGTTGGTGGAACCGCTGCCGGGCCGCGTCTGGACTTTTGTTTGCGGCCAGGACCCTGCCTGGTGGACCGGCCTCGGGCCGGATGCGGCGGGTGGCTCGGCCGGTGGGGCGCTGCCGGATGCGGCGCTGTGGCTCGGCCGGCTTGCGGAGGGTGGTTTTCGCGCCTCCGTTGCCGAGCCGCTGTCCTGCGCCCCCTGGCCGGCGCTGCTGCTGGCCGCCGAACAGCCGCCGCCCCCCGCCGCCGCACCGCCCGCGCCGCCGCGCAGCCTGGTGCTGGCGGATGCCGAATCGGCACCGCTCGCCGATGCCCTGGCCGCAAGGCTGCGGCGCCGTGGCGCGGAGGTGGAGCGTGCGGGTCTGGAGGAACTTCCTGCCGCCCGCCTGCGCGGCCTGCGCCTGATTGTGCTGGCAGGGCCGGAAGAACCGGCGCTGGCCGCGACGCTCGCCACCGTCACCCGTCTGGCGGAGGCCGCCGTGGGTGTCGCCGCAGGCTTTGTGCTGGTGACCCAGGGCGGGCTGCAACCGCCGGAGGGCTGCCATGTGCCGCAGGCCGCCGCCCTGCTCGGCCTGGCCCGCGTGCTGACGAACGAAATGCCGGCGTTGCGCCCGCGGCGCATCGACCTCGCGCCCGGCCTGGCGCCGGAGGCCGCGGCGCGGCGCCTGGCTGCCGAGTTGGCGCAGCCGGTGCCGGAGGCGGAGGTGACGCTCGGCCCCGATGCGCGGCTGGTGCCCCGCCTGCAACGCGGCCTGACCACGCCGGCACCCGGCGGGCCGCTGGCGCTCGGCATCGGCCAACCCGGCCGCCTCGGCACGCTGCGCTGGGAGGCCGCGAGCGTTCGCGCGCCCGGCCCTGGTGAGGTGGCGTTGCGCGTCGAGGCCGCGGGCCTGAATTTCCGCGACCTGATGTGGGCGCAGGGGCTGCTGCCGGAGGAAGTGCTGGAGGCGGGCTTCGCCGGCCCGACACTCGGCATGGAATGCGCCGGCATCGTCGAGCAGGCCGGGCCGGGTGTCGCGCTGCGCCCGGGCACACGGGTGTTCGGCTTCGCCCCCGGCGCGCTGGCCGCCCGCGTCATCACCCGGGTGGAGGCGATCGCGCCGCTGCCGGAGGGGCTGGACCCGGTCCAGGCCGCGACCATCCCGGTGGCCTTCATGACCGCGCTGCATGCGCTGGAGACCTGCGCCGACCTGCAAGCGGGCGAAACGGTGCTGATCCATGGCGGCGCTGGCGCCGTGGGTCTCGCCGCCTTGCAGGTGGCGCAGTCGATCGGCGCGCGCATCGCGATGACCGCCGGCAGCGCCGCCAAGCGCGCCTTCCTGCGTGCCGCCGGGGCGGAACTGGTGCTGGACAGCCGCGACCCCGGTTTCGCCGACGCGCTCCGCGCCGTCTGGCCGGAGGGAGTGGATGTGGTGCTGAACTCCCTGGCCGGAGAGGCGATGGAGCGCTCGCTGGGCCTGGTGAAGCCGTTCGGGCGCTTCGTGGAGCTCGGCAAGCGCGACTATGTCGAGAACCGCCGCGCGCCGATCCGCCCGCTGCGCCGCAATGCCAGCTATTTCGCGGTGGATGTGGATGAGCTGCCGCGCGCCCGCCCGGGCCAAGCCTCCCGCTTGTTAAGCCAGGTGCGGGACCGGTTGCAGGACGGCACGCTGCGGCCGCTGCCGCATGCGCTGTTCGGGCCGGAGGAGGTTGAGGCCGCCTTCCGCACGCTGCAGGCCTCGGCCCATATCGGCAAGCTGGTGATCCGCCCGCCGGCCGAACGCCCCGCCGCCGCCGCGCCCTGGGCGCCGCCTGTGGACCAGACCATCATCGTCGTCGGCGGCACGCGCGGCTTCGGCCTTGCCACGGCGCGCTGGCTGGTCGGGCAGGGGGCGAAGCACCTGGCGCTGATCGGCCGCAGCGGCGGGGAGGAAGCGGCCGCCGCGCTGCGCGAGCTTTCGGCGCTCGGCGCCCGCCCCGCATTGCATCTGTGCGATGCGGCGGATGCTGAGGGGCTTGGGGCGGCACTGACGAAAATACGGGCGGCGCGGCCGATTGGGGGCGTGGTGCATTGCGCGGCGGTGCTGGATGATGGCGCCGCCACGGCGATGAATGCCGCCCGGTTCCGCCAGGTTCTGGCGCCCAAGCTGCGGGCGGCGGAGAATCTGGACCGGCTGACCTCGGGCGATCCGCTCACGCTGTTCCTGCTGTTCAGCTCCGCCACCACCACCTTCGGCAATCCCGGCCAGGCCAATTATGTGGCCGCCAATGCGGCGCTGGAGGCGCTGGCCCGACGGCGCCGTGCCGCCGGCCGCCCGGCGCTGGCCATCGGCTGGGGCCCGATCGCCGATGTCGGCATGCTGGCCGCTGACCGGGAGAAGGCGGAGAAGCTGAACCGCCGCCTCGGCGTGACGGGCATGACCGCGGCCGAATCGCTGGCCGCGCTGCCGGCTTTGCTGGCCGCCGCCGATGCCGCGCCGCTGCTGGTGCGCCTGTCCAATGGCGAGGGCCGCATCGCCCTGCCGATCATGGCCGAGCCGATGCTGGGCGCGCTGGCCGGCGTGGAGGCGCCCGCCTCCTCCGACGATCTGCGCGCCCGCCTGCCCACCCTGCCACGGGCGGAGGCGGAGGCGCTGATCCTGCGCCTGGTGACGGAGGAGATCGCCCGCATCCTGCGGCTTCCGGCGGAAGCCGTGGCGGCGGATGCGGCGGTGACCGGGCTGGGCCTCGACAGCCTCGGCGCGCTGGAGTTGCGCGGCGGGCTGGAACAGCGCCTCGGCATGCAGGTGGCGCTCGCGGCGCTCACGGAGGAGTTGACGGTGGGGGGCCTGGCGCGGCAGATCGCGGAGGCGGCACTGGCGCCAGCGGGCGACGAGGCGACCATCTCCATGCTGATGGAATCCTTCGAACCCAGCGCCGGGGTGCGCGCGGCCGAATAGCGGCCGGCGAAGCAGTCAGGGATCAGCACCACAGCATGAGTCGCGGTCAGGGATTCGGTCTATCCAACGCCGCGCGACTTGCGCTGGTCCAACGCTTGGCACGGCGGCGGGAAGGGCAGGATGCCCAGGCGGCCTCGGACCAGAAGGGCTTCGGCGCCATCCAGGGCCTGCGCGATTTCGGCCTGATGCAGGAAGCGATGGGCGCGCTGTCCATCGAAAGCCCGTTCTTCCGCGCGCATGAGGGCAGGGCCGGCGCGCACAGCCTGATCGGCAACCGCGACACCATCAATTTCGGCTCCTACGATTATCTTGGGCTGAACGGCGATGCGCGGCTGCACAAGGCGGCTGCCGCTGCGATGGCGCGCTACGGCATTTCGGCCAGCGCATCCCGGCTGGTGTCCGGCGAAAGGCCGGTGCATGGGGAGCTGGAGCGGCGGCTGGCGGCGCATTACGGCCAGCAGGCGGCACTCGCCTTCGTCAGCGGCCATGCCACCAACGTAACTGTGATCGGCCATCTGATGGGGCCGCGCGACGTCATCGTGCACGACGCCGCCATCCACAATTCCTGCGTCGAGGGTGCCAAGCTGTCCGGCGCGCGGCGCGTCTCCTTCGCCCATAACGATGTTCGCGCGGCGGAGCGCGAGATGGCCGCCGTGCGACGCAGCGCCGGGCGGGCGCTGCTGCTGGTGGAGGGGCATTATTCCATGGATGGCGACGTGCCGGACCTGGCTGCGCTGGTCCGCATCGCCCGCAAGCATGATGCCTGGCTGATGGTGGATGACGCGCACGGCCTCGGCTGCGTCGGCGCCACCGGCAAGGGGGTGTTCGAGGCCGCCGGCGTCGATCCCGCCGAGGTCGATATCTGGATGGGCACCCTGTCCAAGACGCTCTGTGCCGCCGGCGGCTACATCGCCGCCCGCGCCGACCTGATCGACTGGATGCGCCATACCGTGCCGGGCTTCGTCTATTCGGTGGGCCTGTCGCCGATGCTGGCGGCCTCCGCCGCCGCGGCGATGGATGTGATGGCGGCGGAGCCTTGGCGGGTGACCAAGCTCCAGGCGAATTCGACGCTGTTCCGCGACCTGTGCCGGGCGCGCGGCTTCGATACCGGCACCTCGGAGGGCCTCGGCATCGTGCCGGTGGTGCTCGGCAGTTCCGTGCGCGCCATCCGGGTTTCGGCGGCCCTGCTGGACCATGGCGTGAACGCGCTGCCCATCGTCTTCCCGGCGGTGCCGGAAAAGCTGGCGCGGCTGCGCTTCTTCATCTCCGCCGAGCATTCCGAACAGGATGTGCGGGACGCCGTGGCCGCGCTGGTGGCGGCGACGGATGGCGTCGCGCCGGCCGACCTGGCCGGGTGAGCCTGCACACCCGACCCGTTTCCACGCCCGCGGAGGCGCGTGCCTTCCACGCCCTGCCGGCGCGGTTGCGCCACCTCGGCTGGTCCGTGCCGCTGCGGCGGGAGGAGGCGCGGATGTTCGATCCGGGTTTTTTCCAATTCCTGGCCGATCATCACGTGGCGCGCTTCCTGGCCTGGCGGGGCGGCACGCCAGTCGGGCGCATCGCCGCCTGCGTGCCCCATGATGCCACCGCGCCCGCCACCTTCGGGTTCCTATGCGCCGAGCGTGACCCGGCGGTGCTGGCGGCGCTGCTGGACGCTGCGCGCGGCTTCATCCGCGCGCAGGGCCGGGATGCCCTGACCGGGCCGCTCTCCTTCACCATCAACCACGAGGTCGGCGCCCAGGTCGGCTTCCATGACCGCCCGCCGATGCTCCGCATGCCCGGCACGCCGGATTGGCTGCCGGCGATGCTGGACGCTGCCGGGTTGGCCCCGGTGCAGGATGTGCTGGCCTGCACGCTGGCGGTGGCCGCCGAACGCCATTCGGCGCGCTTCGCCGCGCTGGCGCTGAGGCGCCCGCAGGACGTGGCGCGACTGCGCCTGCGGCTGATGGACCGGCGCGATTTCGCCGGCGAGGTCCGCCGGATCGCCGATCTCTACAACGATGCCTGGGGCGCCAATTGGGGCGCGGTGCCGCTGCGCCCGGCGGAGGTGGAAAGCCTCGGCCGGCTGCTGCGGCCACTGCTGTGGTCGGGCGAGGTGGTCTTCGCCGAGTGGGACCGCACGCCGGTCGGCCTCGTCGCCGTGGTACCGAACCTGGCCGCCGCCATGCCGGCGGATGGCAGGCTGCTGCCCTTCGGCTGGCTGCGCCTCGCGGGTGCGCTGGCCGGACGTGTGGGCTCGGCGCGGGTGCCGATGCTCGGTATCACCCAGGCCTTCCGCGGCCACCCGGCCAGCGCACTCGCCATGGGTGCCTTGCTGCGGGAAGCGATCAGCCTGGCCGGGCGGCGCGGCTGGGGGCAGCTTGAGATTTCCTGGATCCTCGAAGGCAATGCGGCGATGCGGAACGCCATGGCGCGGCTGCCCGCGCCGGTGACCGGGCGTTGGCGGCTGTGGCAGGGCACGGTGGTGTGAAGCAGGTTGAAACCGTCCCGGGTCCCGGCGGCATTGACAGTTTCGCCACTGGTGATGGCTATGGGACCCGCATGCTGCCGCCTCCCTCTCACGCAACCCCGCCGGACCGGACCGCGGACACCCACACCGTGGGCTCCCCACCGGGGCCGCGCACCGGACCCAGGCCAGGACCCCGTCGCTTCCTGTTCCTGCAAGGCCCGATCAGCCCGGTCTTCTTCGAGGTGGCGGGCGGGCTGGCGCGGCTTGGCCATGTTGTGCACCGCATCAACCTCTCGCTCGGCGACCGGCTGTTCTGGCGGCAGATGCCGGGCGTGCGGCAGGCCGTGAACTTTCAAGGCAGGCCTGCGGCCTGGCCGGATTTCATCGCCGCCTACCTGGATCAGCACGGCATCACCGACATCCTGCTGCTGGGCGAACAGCGCGCCTACCATCGCGCCGCGATCGCCGCGGCGCAGCGGCGCGGCGTTGCGGTGGCGGTGACGGATTTCGGCTATTTCCGGCCTGACTGGGTGACCCTGGAACGCGACGGCATGGGCGGGGACAGCCATTTCCCGCGCGACCCCGCGGCGATTCGCGCCCTGGCCGAGGGCCTGCCGCCAGCCGACCTGACGGAACGCTTCCGCGACGATTTCAGCCTGCAGGCGCGATGGGACGTGGCCTACCACCTGGCCAACCTCGCCCCCTGGCCGTTCCGCCACTACGCCAGCCACCAGCTTCATCACCCGATCTCCACCTATTTCGGCATCGCGCGCCGGCTGCTGCGGCGCCGCGCCGAACATGCGGAGGGGCTGCGCGCGCTGGAGGCCATCGGCACCGCGCCCTTTTGGCTGTTCGCCATGCAGATGGAGACGGATTTCTCCGTCCGGGCTTACTCTCCCTATCCGGACCTCGACACCCCGATCACGGAGGTGCTGGACAGCTTCGCCCGTCTGGCCCCGCCGGATGCGCATATGCTGGTGAAGGTCCATCCGCTGGACCCCTGCGTGAAAAGCTGGGGCCGCCGCGTCGGCGCCATGGCGCGGCGCGCCGGGGTGGAAGACCGGGTGCATGTGGCGCATCACGGACCACTGGATGCCATGCTGCTGCGCGCCCGCGGGCTGATCACGATCAACAGCACCGTGGGGCTGCGCGCCCTGGCGCTTGGCCGCCCCTCCAAGGCGTTGGGCCAGGCGGTGTGGGACGTGCCGGGCCTGGCCCACCAGGGACCGCTCGACCGCTTCTGGTCCGAGGCCGCGCTGCCGGACCTGGCGCTGCGCGACGCCTTCCTCGCGGCGCTGCAAGCCACCACCCAGCTCCGCGGCGTGTTCTACGCCATCGAAGGCCGCGCCGCCGCCGTGCAGGCCATCGTCGAAACCCTCCACGCGGACCGCGTCGGCCCGCGCCTGCCGGCGGCGGCTTGCCAGGTGTCGGCGGGGTAGGCGCTGGTGATTGCAGGGGGGCGTCGGCCCCCCTGCACCCCCGACCAGAGGCCTCGGGCCCCTGGACCGCGAGAACCTGAGTGAAGGTGGCGGAGGGGCCTTTGGTCGCTCGACGCCAGCGGTGGTTTTGGCCCCTCCGCCACCTTCACTTGACGACTCACCGGGGTCCAGGACCCGGGTCCTGGCGGGGAGGTGCAGGAGGGGCAGCGCCCCTCCTGCAAGCCACCAGCGCCTACCTCTCCGGACTCACCCGGAACCGCATCCGCCGGCTGGCCCAATCGCCGAGGCGGGGTGGCAGCAGGGCGAGCAGGCGCAGCGTCAGGGCCAGGGGCCAGGGGAAGGCGGCGCTGGGGCGGCCGGTGCGGAGGGCGTGGTGGACTCGGTCGGCGGCCTGGTCCTGGGTCAGCAGGAACAGGCGGGGGCCGTGGAAGCGCTCGCCCATGGCGCTTTCGAAGAAGCCGGGGGTGATGATCGTGACGCGCAGGCCGCGCGGGCCTTCGGCGGCGCGCAGGCCCTGGCCCCAGGCGATCAGCCCGGCCTTGCTGGCGCAGTAGGCGGGGAAGTCGGGCAGGCCGCGGAAGCCGGCGACGGAGGCGATGAGGCCGATGCGCCCGGCGCCGCGCGCCCGCATGCCGGGCAGCAGCGGGCCTATCAGGTTGATGGCGCCGATCAGGTTGACCGCGACCTGCCGGGCGGCGGCGGCCGCATCCTCCGGCGTGCCATCCGGCGCGGTGCCGGCGGAGGTGCCGGCATTGGCGATGACCAGGTCGACGGGGCCGGTGGCCTCGAAGGCGGCCAGGGCGGCGGCGATGCCGGGGGCGTCGGTGATGTCGCGTGGTGCGGTGGTCACGCTGGCGCCGCGCGCGCGGCACTCCTGTGCCACCGCCTCCAGCGCGGCGGCGGACCGCGCGGTCAGCAGCAGGCGGGTGCCGGGCGCGGCGAAGCGCCGGGCCAGCGCGGCGCCGAGGCCGCGGGAGGCGCCGCTGATGACGATGCTGTTGATGGAGGCGTCCGTCATCGCCAGCCGCGCAGCCAGGCGAGGCTGCGCGTGACCAGGCCCTGGAAGGCGCGCAGCCGGGCGCGGCGGCCGGGGGGGAACAGGTCGGGGCGGTCCATGCGCTCCAATAACACCTCCGGCGGGCAGGGCAGGCGGGTCAGCGGGTCGATGCAGCGCGGATAAAGGATCAGCGCGGCGGCGACCAGTTCGTCCAAGGTCAGATGGCGGGTGCGGGGCGGGGCGGCGGGCGGGCCGCGATCCTCCGTCAGGCCCCAGCCGGCATAGAAGGGCGTGCCCCAGCAGGTGACGGGCAGGCCGCGCAGCAGCGCCTCGAAGCCGGTGAGCGAGGTGATGGTGTGGACCTCATCGACCAGCCCGAACAGGGGCGCCATCGGCACGCCGCGCAGCACCTGGTCGGCCAGGCCTTCCAGTTCCGATTCGGCGATTCGGCCGCGGCGGAAGCCGGCCTCGATGTCCGGGTGCGGCTTGTACAGAATGAAGGCGTCCGGCGCGGCGGCTCGCACGGCGCGCAACAGATGCAGGTTGCGGCGGACCCGGCCGGCACCTTGGCGGATGGAGGCATCATCCTCCACCTGGCCCGGCACCAGGATGCGGCGGCGGCCCGGCGGCGCGGCGATCTCCGGCACGGTGCCGCCGAGGTTGTATTTGGTGACCCCGCGCGCGACCACGGCCAGGCGCAGCGCCCGCGCACGCTCCAGCAGGGCGGGTGGGAAATCGGCGGTGGCCAGCAGCCGGGCCAGGTCACTTTCCCGAGCCGGATCATAGTAGGGGCCGCGCGAATCCAGCGCGAAGGACGCCCCGGCCCGAAAGGCGGCGCCGAGACCGGCGGAGCGGATGAAGCCATCCTCCATCCAGCGCAGTTCCACGCCGGCGGCGGCGCAGCGGGCCGGCAGATCCTCCGGCGCGCTGGCGGACCAGGCGAGCAGCGCGCCGCCACGCCGGGCGGCCAGCGCCACGGCGCGGCCCGGACTGCCCGTGAAGGTCGGCTGCGGCGCGTCCGAGGCCAGCAATTCCCGCACCCTGTCCCGCTTGTAGGGGTGAATGCCGAGGCAGGTGGCGATGCCGCGCCCCTCCGCCTGCCGCGCCCACCACAGGGCCAGGATGTCCAGACCGTGCTCGATGCCGCAGGGCGTGTTGTGGAAGGGGTCGGTCGCGTGGGTGGCAGACAGGATCGCGGCCCAGGTCTCGGCGGCGTCGGCGCCGGCAAGCGGGCCGTCAGCGAGCGGCACGCCGGCGGCCAGCGCCAGCAGCGCAAGGTCGCGGCTGGCGCCGTGCAGCGTCAGGTCGAGGTCGAGCAGGCACCAGGGGTCGATCGGCGGCAGGCTGCCGGGCAGAACCGGAGCGCCCTCGGCAAACGGATCCTGCACCAGCAGCACCGGCGCACCCGCCGCCTCAAGCGCGCGCAGCGTGTCCAGCGCCGCGCCGCGCCGCGCCGGATCGCAGGGGTCGAGCATGATGTGGCGCGCGGCGCCGGCTGCGGGGGGGTGCCGGCGCATGTCGGGTGGCGCGCCGATCCGGCCGGCCGCCATCGCCGCCATCACGCGGCGCGCCAGCGGCAGGTCCGGCGCGCTCGGCGGCGTGGTGAGCGCGTTGCCCACCGGATCCGGACCGCTGCCCACAACCAGCAGCACCGGCACCTGGCGCGCGCCAAGCCGTGGTGGGCGAAACGGGCCTGGGGTGCCGTGGCACGCTGCCTGCGGCAGCCGAACGGGCGGCAGCGCGGGATCGGCCGGTGGGCGCGCGGGGCGCCCGGCTTGCATGGGTCGCTGCATACATTTGCATTTTGCCTAAGGCGGGGCCTTCGGCTAGTGTCCGGCGCCATGATGCATCGCACACAGGCGCCGGCCATGCCGGCTGGCTCGTCTTCCGGTCCCGTGCTCCTGCGTGCCACGGTTGTGCTGATCGGCGTACTTGCCTTGGCCGGTTGTGCCCGGCTGGGGCCGCAAGGCATGGCTGGCCGTGCGGCGCCGGCCGCAGGCCCCCCCGCCTCGGTGGACCCTTTGGTGGTCTGGGCCGGGCGGGCACAGCCCGGTGCGACGGACCGGCTGACGCTGGCGAATGGGCAGATGGCGCAGGTGCGCATGGTGCGCGCCTACAATGCGGCCAGCGGCCGCGAATGCCGCGAACTGTTGGTCGGCTCCGGCATGGTGGAGCGATCCCGGCTGGTCTGCGCGGTCCCCGGTGGCTGGGTTGAGGCCCGGCCGCTGCTGCGCGGTGGCGGGGCGCCCAGACCGTGAGTGCCGCGGCTGGCGGCCCAGGCGGCCTGCCCAAGGGGCTGCCGGATGGCCTGCCGGCGGCGCGGAGCCAGTTCGAGCAGACACTCGAGGGGTTTCGGGTCCAGGGGCGGGTCATTCACGCCCTGCTGCTGCGCGAATTGCAGACCCGCTTCGGCCGCGGCCATCTGGGCTTCCTGTGGCTGTTCCTGGAGCCGCTGCTGCTGGCCAGCGCGATCGGCCTCCTCAAGTCGCTGTTGAGCCCGGGTGGTACGGGCACGGTGCCGACCTTCCTGTTCGTTGTCGTCGGCTACGCGCCCTATTTCGCCTTCCGCGCCATCATCAACCGCGCCACCACCGCCTTCCAGGCCAATATGACGCTGATGTACCACCGCCAAGTGCGGCTGCTCGACATCATGCTGGCGCGCAACCTGCTTGAGATGGCAGCCGTCACCTGCGTGCTGCTGCTCGTGATCGCCGGTACGTCCTGGATCACGGGCTTTGCGCCGCATAACCTGCCGACGATGGTGTTCGGGCTGCTGCTGTTGTTCGGCTTCGCCAATGGCCTGGCGTTGCTGGTCGCTGCGGGTGCGGCGCGGTGGGAGGTGGTGGACCGTATCGTCCACCCGGTGACCTATATCTCACTGCCCTTTTCCGGCGCGCTGTTCGCGCTGCACTACATGCCTCGCCATTTCCGAGAATTGTTGCTGTGGAACCCGCAGGTCCATGTGCACGAGATGATGCGCGACGGAATGTTCGGCGACCTGATCCCTGCCTACTACAACGTGCCGTATCTGCTGGGTTGGGTGCTGGTGTTGAATCTGCTCGGCATGGCTGCGGTGCGTGCGGTCCGCACCCGGCTCGAATTCTGATGATCTATTTCGATAGGGTCTCCAAGCACTACGATGTGCGCGGCGGCGGCAAGAAGCATGTGCTGCGCAACGTCTCCGGCATCATTCGGCCCGGCGATGCGCTGGGCATCCTCGGTCGGAACGGTGCGGGCAAATCGACACTGGTGCGGATGCTGGCCGGGGTGGAACACCCGACATCCGGGCGAATCGAGCGCAGGATGACCGTGTCCTGGCCACTCGCGCATGGCGTCGGGCTGCAGAACTCGATGTCGGGTGCCGACAATGCCCGCTTCATCGCCCGCATCTACAACCAGCCGGTCAAGCGGGTGCTCGACTTCGTCGAGGATTTCGCCGAACTCGGCCCGTACATGAACATGCCGGCCAAGACCTATTCCGTCGGCATGATGGGGCGGTTGCTGCTCGGCCTGTCCTTCGCGGTCGATTTCGACTGCTACCTGATCGATGAGGTGACGGCGACCGGCGACCAGCGCTTCGTGCAGCGCGCGCAGGAATTGCTGGCGGAAAAGACCCGCGGCCGATCCCTCGTGCTGGTCAGCCATGTGCCGGAACACCTGAAAATTTATTGCCGCTCCGCCGCGGTGCTGAATGAAGGCAGCCTGACCTTCTTCGAGGATGTCGATGAAGCTGTCGCCACCTATAAGGCCCTCTGAGGCCGCAACCACCTCCGGCATGGATGCGCCGCTGGCGCAGGCGCGTGCGCGGCCGAAGCGCAGCCTGTTCGCGCGGTTGCGGCCGAAAAGCGTGCTGGGCTGGTATGTCGTGCTGGTGCTGCTGCCGACGGCCATCGTCGCGGGCTACTACATGACCTATGCGGCCGATCTGTACGAGGCGGAGGCCCGCATCCTGGTGCGCGGCCGCCCGGGCGCCAGCGGTGGCGGCGGGGCCGGCGGCATCGCCAGCATCCTCGGTGCTTCCGCCGGCGCGCTGCGGCCCGGGGCGGAGGAGGCACAGGCGGTCACATCCTTTGTCGACAGCCTGGACGCGGTGGCCGGGCTGAGCCGGCAGTTCAACCTGGCCGAGATCTGGCGCCGTCCGGAGGCCGATATCGTCTCCCGCCTCTGGTACGATGACCCGGAGGCCGAGCGGTTGCTGCGCTACTACCGTCGCCGCGTCACCGCCACCTATGACCTGGAGACCAGCATCGTCACCCTGAAGGTGCTGGCCTACCGGCCGGACGATGCGCGCGGGATCGCCGAGGCGCTGCTGGGGCTGTCCGAGGACCTGGTCAACCGCTTCTCCGCCCGCACCTCCGAGGACACGCTGCGCGTCGGGCGGGAGGAGGTTGCGATCGCGGAGCGGCGCGTGGTCGAGGCCCGGGCGGCCCTGACCGCCTTCCGGGAGCGGGAGCAGACGCTGGACCCGACGGCCGCCGTCGGCTCCGCGGTGCAGACCATTGGCCGGCTGGACGCAGCACTGTCCGCCACGCGGGCGGAGCTGCAGGAAAAACAGGCCTTCATGCGGCGCGACAATCCTCAGATCCAGGTGCTGAACAACCGTATCGCCGCGCTTCAGGCGCAGATCGCGACGGAACGGCAGCGACGGACCAGCGGCGACGAGACCTTGACCCAGCAGCTTTCAGGCTATGAGCGCCTGCAGCTCGAGCGGGAGTTTGCCGAGCGGGTGTATTCCTCGGCCATCGGGTCCATGGAGGCGGCGCGCGCCGATGCCCAGCGCCAGCAGGTCTTCCTGATGCGCGTGGTCGAGCCGAACATGCCGGAACGCTCCACCTTCCCGAAGGCGATGTTCAACACCATCACGTTGCTGGTGGGGTTGACGGTGCTGTTCGCGATTGGCTGGCTGATCATGGCGGGTGCCCGCGAACACGCGAGCTGAGACGGCTGCGGCGACAGGGCCTTGTCGCCGCAACCTGGACAACTCGACCACTGGGTTCAATCGCTGGCCGACCTCGCGCCGGCCCCATCCACGGATTTCGCCCGACATGTCAGACTTCGCCCGCCGCCTGACCCAACACAGCTTCCGCCGGATGGCACCCAGGCTGGCCCTGCTGCTGGGGCTGCTGCTGCCGGCGTTGCTGTTGCCAGGGCTGGCCGGCGCGCAGATCCAGGCGCCGGGGATGCCGAATGTGGGCCAGGCGATGCGCGGCCCCGCGGTGGGCAGCCTGCCCGCGCTGCTCGGCACGACCGGCGACACGATCAGCACGGCCCGTGCCGGCACCTCCACCGCGGCGGAGGGTGGGCCTGTGGCCGTCGGCCCGATCGGCGACCCGGCGCGTGCCGCCGGCCCGGCCACCGTGGTGTTCGGCGCGGCGCTGTTCACCCGCGCGCCGCCCTCCGCCACCGATACGCCCAATCCGAACTACGTGATCCGGCCAGGCGACCGCGTTTCCGTCACCATCTGGGGCTTCATCGAGGCCTCGGTCGTCGGTGTCGTGGACCCGGAGGGTAATCTGTTCCTGCCGCAGATCGGCCCGGTCCGGCTGGCTGGCAGCCGTGCGGGCGACGTGCAGCGCGTGGTGGAAGCCGAGGTGCGGCGCGTCTATTCGCAGCAGGTGCAGGTCTATGCCGTGCTGCTGAACGCCAGCCAGGTGGGCGTCTTCGTCACCGGCTATGTGCGCCTGCCGGGCCGCCATTTGGGCGCCGGTTCCGACAGCATCCTGGACTATCTGACCCGCGCCGGCGGCGTGGACCCCGGCCGCGGGTCCTATCGCGACATTGTCGTGAACCGCGGCGGCCGCACCGTGGCGCGGGTGGACCTGTATCGCTTCCTGCTGACCGGGCAGTTGCCCAACATCACGATGCAGGAGGGTGACACCGTGGTGGTGGCGCCGCAGGGCGCCATGGTCGGCGCCGATGGCGCGGTCCGCAACAATTTCCTGTTCGAGGTCAATGGTCGTTCGATGCCGGGGCGCGAATTGCTGGCCCTCGCCTCGCCCTTGCCGGCCGCGACCAATGTGGTGATCCGCGGCACCCGCGGTGGCCAGCCCTTCGCCCGCTACGTCACGGTGCGGGAATTGGGCGGCATGCAGGCGATGGACCAGGACACCGTCACCTTCATCACCGATTCCCCGGCACCCACCGTGCGCGTCTCCGTCGAGGGCAGCCGCATCGGTCCCTCCGTCCTGATCGCGGATCGGGACACCTCGCTCTGCACCATGCTCGACCATGTCGCGGTGGATCCGGTGCTGGCCAACCCGGCCGGCGTGTTCCTGCTGCGCCCCTCGGTCGCGGCGCAGCAGGTGCGCGTGATCAATGAGGCGCTGGACCGGCTTGAGCGCCAGCTGTTCATGACCGTCTCCTCCACCACCGGCGTGGCCGAGATTCGCGCGGTGGAGGCCAATCTGGTGGCCTCCTACATCCAGCGCGCCCGCCGCACCCGGCCGGAAGGCCGCCTGGTGGTGATGGACCGCACCGGCCGCTGCGCCGATGTGCGGCTGGAGGATGGCGATGTGATCGTCATCCCGGAACGGGTGCAGACGGTGCTGGTCTCGGGCGAGGTTTCGGTGCCGCAGGCGGTGGTCTGGCGCCCGGATATGCGGATTTCCGACTATGTGCGCGCGGCCGGCGGCTTCGCCGAACGCGGCACGGAAAGCCAGGTGATGATCCGCAAGGCCTCCGGCGAGCTGATCCTGGAGCCGACGGAAGGCCCGTCTCCGGGCGATGAGTTGATCGCCCTGCCGCGGCTTGATCCGAAGAACTTCCAGATCGCGCGCGACCTGTTGAACCTGATCTTTCAGTCCGCCCTGTCCGCGCGCGTTTTCATGAACTGAGAGCCCGCGCGGGCGTGATTTCACGGTGATGCCGCGCCGCGCGGCAGAGATTGCGGCGCGGCGCAGGGCGCGATACCTGTTCAGGCGATGACCGGCCGAAGGCCGGCACCTGGCAGGGAGGCCGCACCACAGTGACCAAGACCATGATTTCGTCCATCGGCCGCCGCAGCGCACTTGGCCTCGGTGCAGCGCTGCTTTCGGCCCCCACCGTCTGGGCGCAGGACCGCTTCCCGAGCCGGCCGATCCGCCTGCTGGTGCCCTGGGCGGCCGGCGGCACCACCGATATCCAGATGCGCGCCCTGGCCGACCAGGCCTCGAAGCGCTTCGGCCAGCCGGTTGTGGTTGAGAACCGCGCCGGTGCCGGCGGCATCCTGGCGCCGCAGCAATTGCTGAATGAACGGCCGGATGGCTACGTGCTGTCGCAGATGCCGATCAGCGTCTTCCGCCATCCGCAGATGGCCCAGCGGGCGCTGTTCAACCCGCTGGAGGATTTCACCTACGTCATCCACCTGACCGGCTACCTGTTCGGCATCGTGGTGAATGCGGAAAGCCCCTGGCAGACGCTGGAGGAGTTCCTGACTTATGCGAAGGCCAATCCGGGCAAGGTGAATTACGGCACGCCGGGCGTCGGCACCTCGCTGCACATCACCATGGAGCAGATCGCCGGCCAGCGTGGCGGCATTGACTGGACGCATGTGCCGTTCCGCGGCTGGGCGGAGAACAGCCAGGCGCTGCTCGGCAACCAGATCCAGGCGAGCGCCGATAGCTCCGGCTGGGCGGAACTGGTGCTGGCCGGCCGCCTGCGGCTGCTGACGACCTGGACGGCGGAGCGCGCCAAGCGCTTCCCCAACGTGCCGACGCTGAAGGAAAGCGGCATCGACATCGTCTCGGCCTCTCCCTACGGGCTGGCCGGGCCGAAGGGGATGAACCCGGACCATGTGAAGGTGCTGCACGATGCGTTCCGGGAGGCGCTGTTCGACCCGGCCCATATCGCCATCCTGGACCGCTTCGACATGGCGCCCTTCCACCTCGGCCCCGACGAATACGCCGCCTTCGCGCGCCAGCAATACGCCGAGGAAGGCGCGATGATCCGCCGCCTGGGCCTGCGCCTGTGATCTGAGACGTCCGCCCGGCCGGTCTGGCCGGGCGGGCGGGGCTGTGGCATCGGTGGGGGCATGACCTCCACCGCCCATATCCGCTGCGGCGATGATCTGCGGGATCTGCTGCCCCGCGCCGGCCATGACGGAGCCTATCTGCCGATTGCCGACCCGGTCTGCGTCGGGGCCGTCTCCGATGATGATCTGATGGCCTATCTCGGCCTGCGTGCCCGGGTGGTCGCCCTGCATGCCGGGGTGGATGGGCAGGAGGCGCGGCTGCGGCTGGGCCGGGACTACATGGCGCTGAACACCCTGGCGCAGTTCGACCGGGTGCTGCTGTGGTTCGAGCATGATCTGTGGGACCAGGCCTGTCTGATCCGGGTGCTGTCCCTGCTGGA
This sequence comes from Falsiroseomonas sp. E2-1-a4, assembly GCF_051433165.1. Classification (NCBI taxonomy): domain Bacteria; kingdom Pseudomonadati; phylum Pseudomonadota; class Alphaproteobacteria; order Acetobacterales; family Roseomonadaceae; genus Falsiroseomonas; species Falsiroseomonas sp. E2-1-a4. The sequence goes on from NZ_JBHMFS010000015.1 coordinate 71,706, forward strand.
GGATCGTGCGCTTGCAGAGGGGGCACCGCTGGCCGGCCGGCTGTTCCTGATGCCGGCCGATGGCAAGCGCCCCTTCGCGCTTCTGCCGCCCGAGGAACTGGCCACGCTGCAGCCGGTGCCGCTCGGCCTACTGCAATTGGCGGCCGGGGCCGAGGCCTGGGCCGCCTTCGCCAGCCCCAACCCGACGGCGCTGGACCGGCTGACCCGCCGCGCATCCCCCCTGCCGCATCTGGCCGCGGCGATGCGCCGGCACCTGCAGGACCTGCCCTGGCGCGCGGATGGGCTGGCGCTGACCGAAAGGCTGCTGCTGCGCGCCGTCGCCGATGGCGCGGCGGACCTTGTGGCAGTGCAGCGCGCCCTGCTGGCGGCCGACCCGGTCTTCCATGTGACCGACCTGATCGTGCGGGATGTGGCGCTGCGCCTGGCCACCGGCCCGCAGCGGCTGATCTCGCGCTCCGCGCCCTGGACCCTGACCGAACGCGGCGCGGCGGTTCTGGGTGGGCAGGCGAAGCACCGCCCGGCGCCGCGGTTCCAGGCTGGGGTGATGGTGGGGCCGGAGCCGATGTGGTGGTGGGACCCGCGCGCGGCGGGGGTGCATCAGGCGGCCTGACGCGGCGGGTTGCGTGGGTCTATAGAGCGGCGGCGCAGCACCAGAGGTTCCTGATGGCCGAAACCCCTGCGAGCCTGCCGCCCTGCCATGGCCTGATCGCGGCCTGGAGGCTGGGCGAGGTGCCGAAGCCGCTGGACCCGCAGGAGGTTGCCGCGATGGCCGCCGCGGGCGCGGCGCCGATCTGGCTGCATTTCGACCTGGTGGATGCCCGGGCGCGGCACTTCCTGCTGGCGCTGCCCGCGCTGCCGCCGGCGGCGCGCGCCGCGCTGGTCGAGGTCGAGGAGGCGACCCGGATCGACGTCTCCGGCGATGCGCTTTTCGGCTGCCTGCCGGATATTCACTTTGATGCCGACGCCGCGGCCGCGCCGCCGATCGGGCTGCTGCATTTTGCGCTGACGGCCAGGCTGCTGGTCACCGCCCGGCGGCACCCGCTGCGCGGCGTGCACCAGGCGCTGCTGGCGCCACAGGTCGCGACACCGGCGGAGGCGCTGGGCAGCGCGTCGCGGCACGCCATGCTCGAATTCGCCCATGTCATTGCCCTGCTCGGCCGGCAGATGGCGCAGATCGAGGATCAGCTTCTGCGCCCTGGCGGCGTCCCGCCACGCGACACGCTGGCCCCGCTGCGGCGGGAGGCGCTGCGCCTGTCGCGCCACCTGGACCCGCTGGCGGAGGCGCTGGAGGATCTGGCAGAGGATCTGGAGGAAGGGCAATTCGTGCCCATGGCACCGCTGCTGGCGCCGCTGCTGGTGGAATCGCGGCGTGTGCGGGCGGCGGTGCGGGGGCTGGCCGCGGTGCTGGAACGCGGCCGCATCGCCCAGGACCAGACCGCATCCCGCGCGGCCGAGGAAACCAACCGCCGGCTGCTGGTGCTGTCCGTGATTTCCGCCGCCATGCTGCCGGCGAGCCTGGTGGCCGGCATCTTCGGCATGAATGTCGGGGGCCTGCCTTGGCTGGAGCATTCCGGCGGCTTCGTGCTGGCACTGGCGCTGATCGGCACCTCCGTCGCCGGGGTGCTGGTGGCGCTGCGGCTTGGACGGATGCTTTGATTATCGAAGCCCCGCAAAAAACCCCCGCAGCAGCGCCGCGGCCTCCGTCTCCCGCACCCCGCCGATCACCTCCGGCGCGTGGTGGCAGGTGGGCTGGGTGAAGATGCGCGGGCCGTGTTCCACGCCGCCGCCCTTCGGGTCATAGGCGCCGAAGACCAGGCGCTTCACGCGAAAGAAGGCGATGGCCTGGGCGCACATGGCGCAGGGCTCCAGCGTCACCCACAGTGTCGCCTGGGGCAGCAGCTTGCTGCTGGCGGCGGCGGCGCGCAGCGCCAGCATTTCGGCATGCGCCGAGGGGTCGCGGCGAGCCTCCACCTCATTGCCCGCCCGGGCCAGCACCTGGCCGGCGGCGTCCGTCACCACGGCGCCCACTGGCACCTCGCCGCGCGCGGCGGCGGCGCGGGCTTCCTCGAAGGCGATCTCCATGGGCGACATGGCGCCTGCTTTGCCCCGGCGGGTGCGGCCGGTCGAGCGGTATTTCGTCGTCGCGGGCGTGGCGGGCGGCGTGGAAGTGCTATAGCGGGGCGATGAACAGACGCCCGGTCATCGGCGTGACCCTGGATGCAGAACCGGCCGGCGGCTGGTCCAAACTGCCCTGGTACGCGCTCCGCCAAAACTATTTCTCCTCCATCATCGCGGCCGGCGGATTGCCCGTCGCGCTGCCGCACCATCCTGAGCTGGCGGTCGAGTATCTCGATGTCCTCGACGGGCTGCTGGTGACCGGCGGGGCGTTCGATGTGGACCCGGCGCTGTGGGGCGGCGGCGCGCCGCATCCGAAGGTGACGCTGAAGCCCGGCCGCACGGATTTCGAACTGGCCGTGACGCGCGCGGCATTGAACCGGGACCTGCCCGTGCTCGGCATCTGTGGTGGCCAGCAATTGCTGGCGGTGGCGCTCGGCGGGACGTTGATCCAGCACATCCCGGACGAGGTGCCCGGCGCGCTGGCGCATGAACAGCCCAACCCGCGTACGGAGCCGGGGCATGAGGTGGCGATCACGCCGGATACGCTGCTGGCCCGCATCGTCGGCAATGGCCGCATGGCGGTGAATTCCGCGCATCACCAGGCGGTGGCCACGCCTGGCGCCGGCGCCGTGATCAACGCGATGGCGCCGGATGGCGTGGTGGAGGGCATCGAGCTGCCCGGCCACCGCTTCGCGCTGGGCGTGCAATGGCACCCGGAATATGGTGTGGACCCGCGCGACCCGGATATTCTTTCGGCCTTTGTCGAGGCAGCCCGCCGATGAGCGACGAACCCGAAGACCTCATCCCCGAGGCTCCCGAAAGCGCCGAGGACACGGCCGAGCGCGGCGAGCGCATCGCGAAGTATCTGGCGCGCGCCGGCATCGCCTCCCGCCGTGATGCGGAAAAGCTGATCGCCGAGGGCGTGGTCAAGCTGAACGGCAAGAAGGTGGACGGCCCCGCCACCTTCGTGAAGCCGGGCGACCGCGTTTCCGTCTCCGGCAAGGCGGTGGCGACGGCGGAACGCACCCGGCTGTTCCGCCACCACAAGCCGGATGGCGTGGTCACCACCCACAAGGACCCGCAGGGCCGCCCAACGGTGTTCGAGCGCCTGCCGCCGGCCATCGGCCGCGTCGTCTCCATCGGCCGGCTGGATCTCACCAGCGAAGGGCTGCTGCTGCTGACCAATGACGGCGCCCTGGCCCGCAAGCTGGAACTGCCGAGCAATGGCTGGCTGCGCCGCTACCGCGTGCGGGTCTTCGGCCATGTCGATGAACGCGCCTTCGCGGCGCTGTCGCGCGGCGTGACGATCGAGGGTGTCGCCTATGGCCCGATCGAATGCGGGCTGGACAGCCGCCAGGGCGGCATCGCCTGGCTCACCGTCAGCCTGAAGGAGGGCAAGAACCGGGAGATCCGCCGCGTGATGGCGCATCTTGGCCTGCAGGTCACCCGGCTGATCCGCACCGCCTATGGCCCCTTCCAGCTCGGCACCCTGCCCAAGGGGGCGGTGGAGGAGGTGCATCCGAAGGTGATGCGCGAACAGCTCGGCATCGGCGAGGCCCCCGCCAAGCGCCGGCGGCGGGAGGAAGTGGCGGCCGAGGCGGCCGCGGCCGCCGCCCCGCCGGTTGAGCCGGCCGAGCCGGTCAGCAAGCGCCCGCCCCGCCCGGGCAATATCCCGCGCGCCCGCAACGCCGAACCGAAGAGGCACCCGCGTGCTCCGACTCGTCGCCGGACTCCACCGCGGACGTAGGCTGGCCGCGCCGCCGGGGGAGACCACGCGGCCGACCAGCGACCGGGTGCGCCAGGCGGTGTTCGACATGCTGCTGCATGCCCCCTCGGCCCAGGGGGCGGGCGGCGAGAGCGCCGTGGAAGGCCAGCGCGTGCTGGACGCCTTCGCTGGGTCCGGCGCGCTGGGGCTGGAGGCGCTGTCCCGCGGTGCCGTCCATGCCTGCTTCCTGGAACAGGACCGCGTGGCGCTCGCGGTGCTGCGGCAGAATGTCGCGACCTTGAAGGAGGAAGGCCGCTGCACCGTGCTGGGCGGCGATGTGCTGCGCCCCCGCGCCGCGCCCGCCCCCTGCGGCCTGGTACTGCTCGACCCGCCCTATGGACGGAACCTGGTGCCGAAGGCCCTGGTGGCGCTGTCCGCCGCCGGCTGGATCGCGCCCGGCGCGCTGGTGGTGGCGGAGACGGGGCGGGAGGAGGCGCTGGAGGCGCCCGGCTTCACTGAGGTGGCGTCGCGCGAGCACGGCGCGGCGCGGGTGATATTCCTGCGCGCCCAGACGGCGCCGCTGCCGCAGCGCCTCAACCCGGAAGCGTCGAACCTGCCGCGCTGAGCCAGGGATTCGGCGGCCGCGTTAACGCGTTTGATGCGACTCTCGCGTATTCAACGGTCAACCAGCGAGAGATTGGCGCGTCCCATGCGTTCCACTTCCACAGCCTGTTTTGCCTGCCGGACAGAGGTTGACCTGTTTCCCTTCACCATGGCCTTCCAGCCGGTAGTGGATGTGGTGGCGGGCCGGATCGTTGCGCATGAGGCGCTGGTGCGTGGGCCGGCCGGGCAGTCGGCGGGCCAGGTGCTGAGCCAGCTCGATGACCAGAACCTCTATGCCTTCGACCAGGCCTGCCGGGTGCGCGCCATCGAGATGGCGGCACGGCTTGGGGTGGACTGCGACCTCAACATCAATTTCCTGCCCTATGCGGTGTATGAGCCGCGCGCCTGCATCCGCCGCACCCTGGAAGCCGCGCGCCGCACTGGCTTCCCGTTGGACCGCCTGACCTTCGAAATCGTCGAGAGCGAGCGCATCGCCGACCTCGACCACATCCAGACCATCATCCAGGAGTACCGCCGTCACGGCTTCCGGATTGCGCTGGACGATTTCTCCACCGGCTATTCCGGCCTGGCGCGATTGGCCGATCTGCGGCCGGACATCATCAAGATCGACCGCGCTTTGGTGCAGGGCTGCGACCAGGACCGTGTGCGCCTGGCCATCATTGCGGCCCTGGTCGGGCTGGGGGCCGAGTTGGGCATCAAGGTGGTGGCCGAAGGCGTGGAACGGGTGGGAGAGGCGGCGGCGCTGCGCGGCACCGGCCTGCGCTTCATGCAGGGCTTCCTGTTCTCGCCCCCGGTGCTGGAGGGGCTGGCCGACCCGGCCCGGGCGCTCGCCCCGCTCCGCCGGGGCTGAAACGCGGCGGCCAGCCTGCATCATGCCGGGTCTGTCATGAAACTATAACCTCCGGGAGTCTCCCTTCAGCCAGGGCCGGCATGGCAATCCCCGGCCCATGCCAGACCGTACCGACCGGACCGGGGAGCCAGACGCGCTCACCCTGACAGACATCGTCCGATCCTTCGGCTCGCGGATTGTGCTGTCAGGCATCTCGCTCTCCCTGGCGAGGGGGGAGGTCGTGGCGCTGCTGGGCGCCTCGGGCTGCGGCAAGACCACGCTGTTGCGGCTGGTGGCCGGGCTGTTGGCGCCAAGCGCCGGCGCGATCGAGATCGCGGGAACCCGCGTCGCATCCGGCGGGCACAGCCTGCCGCCCGAGGCGCGAGGGCTTGGCATGGTGTTCCAGGACTATGCGCTCTGGCCGCATCTGAGCGTCGCCCGCAATGTCGCTTTCCCGCTCGAGATGCGCGGCGTGCAGCGGGCGGAGCGCGACCGCCGGGTGGCGGAGGCGCTGGCGCGGGTGGGGCTTGCAGATCTGGCGGCGCGGCAGCCGGGCACCCTGTCCGGCGGCCAGCAGCAGCGGGTGGCGCTGGCCCGTGCGCTTGTCGCCCGGCCGCCGCTGGTGCTGTTCGATGAGCCGCTGTCGAATCTCGACAAGGAATTGCGCGAAAGCCTGGCGCAGGAAATCGCCACGCTGCTGCGGGAGGAGGGGCTTTCCGCGCTTTACGTCACGCATGACCAGGCCGAGGCCTTCACGGTGGCGGACCGGGTGGTGGTGATGGCCGGCGGGCGCGTCCTGCAGGATGCGACGCCGGAGATGCTGGTGGCGCGCCCGGCCTCCGCCGAGGTGGCGCGCTTTCTCAATCTTGGCGCGCTGCTGCCGGGCGAGGTCCGGGGTGGCCGATTCCGCCATGCCGGGAGCGGCCTGGTGCTGGCGGTGGCAGCCCCCGATGGTCCGGCCGATGCCCTGCTGCCACGCCGCGGGCTGCGCCTCGACCCGCATGGGCCGATCACGGGCGAGGTGGTGGAGCAGCGGTTTCGTGGTGACGACCTGCTGGTGTCCGTGCGGCTGGCCGATGGGGCGCTGCTGTCGCTCAGCGCCGCCGCGCGGCTGCCGCAGGGCGCCGTCCGCCTCACTGTCGATCCCGGCCTGGCGACAGTGTTCGCCGCCGGCGCCGCCCATGCCGTGCTGAACCTGGTTCCCGAGGAGGCCTGATATGCTCGCCCGCCGCACGCTTCTGCTGTCTGCCCTGGCCACCCCCGCGCTGGTCGCATCCGCCCGCGCGCAGACGCCGCTGACGATCTACACGGCAGGGCCGCAGAACCTGATCAACAGCCTGGTCGAGGGCTTCGTCGCCGCCGGCGGCCCGGCCGCCAATGTGTTCCAGGCGACCACCGGCCGCGTGATGGCGCGGCTGGAGGCAGAGCGGGCGAATCCGGTCGCCGATGTGGTGATCTCGGCCTCCTGGTCCTCGGCGCGCGACATGAAGGCGCAGAACCTGCTGCTGCCGCATCTGCCGGCCGGCGCCGCGACGGTGCCGGACAGCCTGAAGGACAGCCATTACGTGGCGCAGGCCATCAGCGGCCTCGGCATCGTCTGGAACACCCGCTCCGGCACGCCGCGCCCGGCGGAATGGGACGACCTGGCCCGGCCAGAATTCCGCAACCTGGTGACGCTGCCCGATCCGGCGCAATCCGGCTCCAACTTCGACCTGATCGCCGGCATGCTGGCGGCACGCGGGGAGGCGGCGTGGGCGCTGTTCGCCGCGCTGAAGCGTAACGGCGCGATCGTCGCCGGCGCCAACCAGCAGGCGTTGAACCCGGTGTTGCAGGGCGCCAAGGCGGCGGTGTTCGGCGCGGTGGACTACATCGCGATGGGCGCCGCGGCGCGCGGTGAGAGCGTGGAGGTGATCTTCCCGGCATCCGGCACCGTGGTCGCGCCGCGCCCGGCGATGATCCTTGCCTCCGCCCGCAACCCGGATGCGGCGCGGCGCTTCATGGATCACATGCTGTCGGAGGATGGGCAGCAGCGCGTGGCACGGCTGTTCCTGATGCCGGCGCGGCCCGAGATTCCGGCGACGCGCCCGACCATCGCGCAGATCAAGATCCTGCCCTTCGATGAGGCCGCGGTGGAGGCCCAGCGCGCCGCGATCCTCGCCCGCTTCCGGCAGGTAATGGCCTGATGCGCGGCGGGGCGGCGATCTCGCTCTGCGCGGTCGCCGCCCTGCTGCTGCTGATCGGCCTGCCGGTCGGCGCCATACTGACGCAGGCCGTGTTTCCGGGGCTGACGCGGGGGGATTTGTCGGCGCCCTTCTCCGGCGTTGCGGCGGCGCTGTCGGAGCCACGGATGCTGGCGCTGATCGGCAATACCTTGGCGCTCGGTGTTTCGGTTTCGCTGGGGTGCCTGCTGATCTCGGCGCCGCTCGGGCTGATTCGCGGGCTGTGCCGCGTGCCGGGGGCGGCGGTGTGGGATGTCCTGTTCCTGATCCCCTTCATGATCCCGCCCTATATCGCCGCACTCGCCTGGATCATGACGCTGCAGCCGCGCGGCTACCTGGCGCAGCTTCTGGGTCTTGACCTCGGCTTCTTCCTGTTCTCCTTCCCCGGCATCGTCTTCGTCATGGTGCTGAACCTGTATCCGCTGACCTATTTCGCCGTGGCCCGGACGGTGGAGGCGGCGGGCGGGCGGCTGGCCGATGCGGCGCGGGTGTTCGGTGCGACGCCGGCGCGCGCGGTGTGGCGCATCACCTTGCCGCTGGCGACGCCGGGGATCGTCGCCAGCCTGCTGCTGGTCTTCGCCATGTCGATCGAGGAATTCGGCACGCCGGCGACGCTGGCGGCGCGCACCGGCTTTCATGTGCTGGTCACCGGCATCTACACGCGCTTCTCCGACTGGCCGATCGACCTGCCGGGGGCGGCGGTGCTGTCGATGGTGCTGATCCTGCTGGCCGGCGGCGCCTATTTGGTGCAACTGCTGATCCTGGCCCGGCGGTCTTTCGTCAGCGTGTCCGGCAAGCCGGTCGATACGGTGAAGGTGCCGCTCGGGCCGTGGACCTGGCCGGTGCTGGCGGCCTTTGGCGGGGTGACTTTGCTGGGGGTCGGCGTGCCGGTAGCGGCGGTGCTGGCCACGGCGCTGACGCGCACCATCTCGGGCGGCTTGGCCTGGGACAATGTTTCGTTCGAGCATTTCGCGGCAGTGTTCGGCAACAGCGCGGGTGCGCTGACGGCACTCGGCAATTCGCTGTCGCTGGCGGCAGGCGCGGCGCTGCTGACCGGGGTGATCGGGGCGCTGGTGGCCTATGTGCTGAACCGGACGGAGTTGCCGGGGCGCCGGCTGCTCGATGTGCTGTCGCTGCTGCCGAATGCGATTCCGGGGATCGTCGTCGCGGTCGGGCTGATCCTGGCGTGGAACCAGGCCTTCTGGCCGGTGGCCATCTACAACACGCCCTGGATGCTGCTGATCGCCTATTGCGCGCTGCTACTGCCCTACCCGATCCGCTATGCCGGGGCGGCGTTCCAGCAGATTGGCCGCAGCCTGGATGATGCGGCGCGCGTGGCGGGGGCGGGTGTGGGGGCGCTGTTGTGGCGGATTTTGCTGCCGCTGCTGCTGCCCTCGCTCGGTGTGGCGATGGTACTGGTGTTTGCCATTGCGACGCGGGAGTTAGTTGCTTCCATCATGGTGGCGCCGGCGGGCTTCTCCACCGTCTCCACCTTCGTCTTCGCGCAGTTCGAACAGGGCTCGGCGGGGGTGGGGATGGCGATGAGCGTAGTCGCGATCTTCACCTCGACCGCGATCCTGGTTGCGCTGTCGGCGGCGACGCGGCGGGTTTAGGCCTACAGGTAGCCCAGCGTCACCAGCCCCTTGTACACCACATAGACGCCGACGACGGCCACGATGGCGGCGAAGACCTGCGACAGGATCTGCTTCTTCCCGGCCAGGAACCCGGCGAGCCGGCTGCCGAACACGCCCCCCACCAGCCCGCCAGCCACGAACAGCCCGACCAGCGGCCAATCCACCAGCCCCGACAGCGCATAATTGGCCGCCGTGGTGATCCCGAAGGCGGTGACGGCGACGAGGGAGGAGCCGATCGCGAAGATCAGCGACATGCCGGTTGCCGCCATCAGCCCCGGCACGATGAGGAAACCGCCGCCGATGCCGAAGAAGCCGGACATCACGCCGGCACCGAAGCCGATGCCCAGCAGCCGGGGCAGCAGGTGCCGCGCGCTCGCCCAGGTCAGCACCACCTCCGGATTTCCCGGGTCGCGCTTCGGCCGCAGCATCAGCAAGGCGATGACGATCATCAGGATGCCAAACAGCACCAGCAGCTTCTGCCCATCCATCTGCTTGCCGAGGGTGGAGCCGAGGGCGGCGCCGGCGATTCCCGCCGCCGCGAAGACCAGGGCGCAGCGCCATTTGATGTTGCCGGCGCGCGCATGGCCGACAACGTTGCCGAGCGCGCTGACCGCCACCGCCACGGCACTCGTGCCGATTGCGATATGCGGCGAGCTGACGCCGACCACATACATCAGCAGCGGCACGGCGAGGATCGAGCCGCCACCGCCGATCAGGCCCAGCACGAAGCCGACCAGCCCGCCCGAGCCGGTGGCCAGCGCCGCGACGTCATAGGTCATGGCGTCAGCCCCGGGCGCGCCGTGCCTGGCGATCTGTCATAGCGCATTTACGGGCAGCTTCAGGAAGACGCGGCCATTGGGTTCCGGGGGCGGCAGCGCGCCGGCTCGCATATTGACCTGGAGCGAGGGCAGGATGAGGCGCGGCATGTCCAGCGTGCGGTCGCGCGCCTCCCGCATCGCGACGAAATCATCCTCCGTGACGCCGTCCCGCACATGGATGTTGTGGGCGCGTTCCTCGGCGACGGTGGTTTCCCAGCGGATCTCGCGGCCGTTGGGGCCGTAGTCGTGGCACATGAACAGCCGGGTCTCCGGCGACAAATCCAGCACGCGGCGGATGGAGCGGTACAGCGTGCGCGCATCGCCGCCCGGGAAATCGGCGCGGGCGGAGCCGCCATCGGGCATGAACAGCGTATCGCCGACGAAGGCTGCGTTACCGATCACATGCGTCATGCAGGCCGGCGTGTGGCCGGGCGTATGCATCGCAAACGCCTGCAGCCCGCCGATGGCGTAGCTGTCGGCATCCTGGAACAACCGGTCGAACTGGCTGCCGTCGCGGCGGAACTCGGTACCTTCGTTGAAGACCTTGCCGAAGACCTCCTGCACCACGGTGATCTTCTCACCGATGCCGATCTTGCCGCCGAGCTGGTTCTGGATGTAGGGCGCGGCCGAGAGATGGTCGGCATGCACATGCGTCTCGATCAGCCATTCCAGCTTCAGGCCGTGGGCGCGGATATGGGCGATGATGGCGTCCGCGCCCTGATGGCTGATGCGGCCGGCGGCGTAGTCGATATCCATCACGGAATCGACCACGGCGCAGGCGGTGGAGGCCGGATCCTTGACCACATAGCTGATGGTGTTGGTGGGCGCGTCGAAGAAGGCCGTAACCTCCGGCTTCACAGACAGGTCCACGCGATGCGGAATGGCGTTCATGGGGCGTCTCCGTCTGCTGGTGCGGATTACGTGCGGGGCAGCGCAGGGCTGGGCGCGGTGTTGCGCCCGGCGAGCCAGCGCGCGCCGGCCATGCCGGCGAACATGGTGGCGAGGAACAGCCAGGCCGGCGTGCCGCCCGTGGTCAGCGCGGTCAGTGCCGGGCCCGGGCAGAAGCCGGCCAGGCCCCAGCCGATGCCGAAGATCGCCGGGCCGGCCAGGATCCGCGCATCGATGACGGTGGCGGTGGGCAGGTGGAAGCGCGTGTCGAAGATTGGCCGGTCGCGGCGCAGCACCAGGCGGTAGCCGATGAAGGTCACCGCAATGGCACCGGCCATCACGAAGGCCAGGCTGGCATCCCAACCGCCGGAGGGAATGGCGGCGAGGTCGAGGAAGTTCAGCACCTTCGCCGGATCGGACATGCCGGCGATGACCAGGCCGAGGCCGAGCAGCAGGCCGATGGCGAATTGCGCGAGGATGACCATGGGGCGCCTCAGATCAGGTGGCGGGTGACGAAGACGGTGGCGAAGGCCGCCGCCATGAAAACCGCGGTGGCGACCACCGAGCGCATCGAAAGCCGCGAGATCCCGCAGACGCCATGGCCCGAGGTGCAGCCATTGCCCCACACCGCGCCGAAGCCGACCAGCAGCCCGGCCAGCAGCAGCACGGGCGTTGAGGCCTCGATCTGCGGCAGCGGCAGCGTGCCGGTGGCCAGCCCCACCAGCAACGGCGCCAGGATGATGCCGAGCACGAAGGCGAAACGGCCGGCCAGGCCAGGCTCCGCATAGGGCGGCAGCAGGCGGGAGGCGAAGCCGCTGATCCCCGCAATGCGCCCGGTGGCCACCATCAGCGCCACGGCGGCGGCGCCGATCAGCGCGCCGCCGAACAGCGAGGCGACCGGTGTGAAGTCCGTCGCGATCATGTCAGGCCTTGCCTGCCGCGCAGGTGCGGATGCCGAACAGCATGTAGGCCGGGCAGATGCGGAAGGCGGCGGTGGCCACCAGCACCACGCCCACCGCGACCACGACGAAGCGCCAGGCGCCGAGCGGTGCGAAACTATCCGCCAGCAGCAAGGGCGCCAACACCAGCACCGCGCCGAAGACGAAGCGAAGGGTGCGATCGAGCGATCCGACATTGATCATGATGAGTGTCCTCCGGCCTGTACGTCTTGGGTTTGTATCTGCGCAGTTTCTAAGATACAAGGCTTGCAGCCAGTTGCAAGGCGGGGCTGCCCGCTTTCCATCCTGCCTCACATGAGAAGCACACTGTCATGACCCGTTCCAATCTGGCTGGCGCCGCCATGCTGCTGCTGGGTGGCCTTGCCCTCGCACCGCCGGCCCAGGCGCAGGACACGCCGCGCATCCTCGCCCTGGTGACCACGGCGGAGACGCAGGTGCAGGGTATGGCCTTCGTGCTGCTCAACGCCATGCGCGCGCAGGGCGCCACCGTGGAAGTGATGCTGTGCGGCCCGGCCGCCGATCTCGCACGGCGCGAGCCGGCCGCCGCCGCCATGCCGCTGCGCCCGATGAATGCGACGCCCGCGCAGATGCTGGCCGGCATGGTCAGTGCCGGCGTGCGGACCGAGGTCTGCGCCCTGTACCTGCCCAATGCCGTCATTGGGCCCGAGGCGCTGGTGGAGGGTGTGCGCCCGGCGCAGCCGCCGGAGATGGCACGCCGCATGATCGCGCCTGGCACCACCGTCCTGCCGTTCTGAAGGGACCCCGCCGGCTTGCGCGCCGCCCGTATACGCGTTCATGGCGCGTGCCGCGCTTCACCGAGCGGGAAATAGGCGCCGCCGGTCGGGCCGCTGACGAAGCGCAGCGTGCCGACGAGGCGGCTGGTATCGACCTACGCGGCGGCGCCGGCGGTCAGCAGGAAGCGACGGGTGGTCATGGCGTGTCGCCTTCGAAGGACGAGCGTTGCAGCCAGTCGAGATAGTCGGTCAGGGCTTCCTCCATGCCGAAGCGGGCGCGGAACCCAAGGTCCTGCAGGGCACGGGTGGTGGACAGGGGCGGCCGGTCATCCGGGCCGTGGAAATCGATCGTCGCGGCCTCGCCGGGCTGGGCAAGGCGCCAGTCGATCTTTTGCCGCAGGGCCAGCGCGGCGCACCATTCGGCGACGGCCCAGATGACGGGGGAGGAGACGTTGTAGACCGGTGAGGCGGGCGCCTCGGCCAGCAGGATCGCGGCCACGCCTTCCGCGATGTCGGGCGCATAGATCCAGTCGCGCGCCCCAGGGCGTGGCAGGATGATGGGGCGGCCCTCGCGCGCCGCCTGCATCACCTGGTGCATCGGGCTGAGCGTATCGCGCAGCCCGCTGTCACGCTCGAACCGTCCGAAGACGCCGCCGAGGCGTGCGGCGAACACCTGCACGCCGCGCAGAGGCCCGGCGCGCAGCAGCAGACGCTCCGCGGCCAGCTTGGTGAGGCCATAGACGGCGCCGGGTTGTGGCAGGCTCAGCACCTCATCCAGCAGGCCCTCCGCGGGTGTGGCGGCGCCATAGACGGAGGCGGAGCTGAGGACGACCAGGCGCTGCACGCCCTGCGCCACCGCGGCATCCAGCACGTTCAGCGAACCCATGATGTTGACGGCGGCGGTTGCGGTCGCTGCCTCCCCATCGCGGCCGGCGGCGGTGGTGACGGCGGCGCCATGCACCACGCGATCCGGCTTCGCCTCCGCGAACAGCGCCTGCACGGCGGGGGCATCGCGCAGATCGGTGATGCGCCAGGTGACGCGCTGATGCCCGGGCAGAGCGGCGAGCGCCCCAGCGGGTGGCGGCGCATGGCCGACGCCCACCACCTCCTGCCCCTGCGCCAGCAGCGCGGAGACGATGTTCAGGCCGACGAAGCCGGTGGCGCCTGTGACGAGGATTTTCACGGTCAGTATGCCATCCAGCCGCCATCGACCATCAGGTTGTGGCCGGTGATGTAGGTTGCGTCGTCGCTCGCCAGGAACAGCGCGGCGCTGGCGATATCGCCGGGCCGGCCGAGGCGCGGCATCGGCGTGCGGGACTTCGAGTAGTCGAGCGAATCCGAACCTGGCCCGCCCGTCGGCTTCCCGGTCAGGATGCGGCCGGGGGCCACTGCGTTGCAGATGATGTGATCCTCCGCGTAGTCCACCGCGACCTGGCGCGTGATGTAGACGGCGGCGGCCTTGCCGGTGCCATAGGCGATCTTGCCCGGCGCGCAGACCATGCCGTGCTGGGAGGAGATGTTGACGATGCGGCCGCGCGCATCGCCGACCACGGGCTGCGTCAGGAATTGCTGGATCGCGCGCTTGCAGCCGAAGAACACGCCCTTTGCGTTCACCGCCATCACATGGTCCCAATCCGCCTCGGTGGTCTCCAGCAGCTTGGTGCCGCTGCCGAGCGTCGCGGCGTTGTTGACGATGACGTCGAGCTTGCCGAATTCCGCGACGGTCTTCGTCACCAGCGCGTCGATATCATCCCATTTCGAGACGTCGCAGATATGGAAGCGCGCCGTGCCGCCGGCGTCCTCGATCAGCTTGCGCGTGGGCTCCCCGCCTTCCTTCACATCCTCCGTCACGTCGCCGATCGCGACGATGGCGCCTTCCTTGGCGAACAGCATGGATATGGCGCGACCGATGCCTGAGGCCCCGCCCGTGACGACGACGACCTTGCCCTTGAGGCGCATGGTGCTTTTTCCCTTGTACAGTCATGCCTCCGGCACGCGCCGGGCCTGGGCGATCAGGCCCAGGTCAATGTCAGGATGGCGCGGCGGTCGCTTGCGGCACGGCACATCAGCATGGAATCCTCGGAGAGGATGGCGGATCTTGGACGCCGTCGGAATACCAGAGTATCTCTACTGCCGTTTTCCCGTAAGGATAGCCGGGTATTTCGGCAGAGTGGCCGCCGTTAGATTTTTCTGCCTGTTCATCGGACAATGCCGGCCGCGGGATGCGTCCATATTGGGCAATCGTCTCGGCTGGCTGTCTCGCACCTGCTCCGCCATCATCCGACGTGACTCTCCAGCAAGCGAGGCCCCTGCATGCGCCTGATCGCCAAACCCCTGACCAGCGAGGCCTTCGCCGCATTTGGCGAGGTGCTGAGCGCGCCGCAGGACCCGGGGCGGGTCTACACGGAAGGCGCGCTGTCCAGCCGCCGCGCGCAGGCTGCCCCCAGCCTTTCCTTCACCTGCAAGGCGCCGTCCACGCTGCCGCTGTCCTCCACCACGATGGAGCGGCACCAGTTCTCCTCGCAATCCTTCGTGCCGATGGGTGGCGGGCGCTGGATTGCGGTGGTTGCGCCGCATGGCGCGGATGGTGGGCCGGACATGGCCCGCGCGCAGGCCTTCGTCGCGCAGCCGGACCAGGGCGTCACCTACGGCGCCGATGTCTGGCACCACCCCTTCACCGTCATAGACCGGCCCGGCCGCTTTGCGGTGTTCATGTGGAAGGACGGCACCAAGACGGATGAGGAGTTCGTCGAGGTGGCGCCCTTCGAAGTCGATCTGGATGGAGGCGCGGCATGACCTATCAGGTGAAGCGCGACTACATCGGCTATGGCGGCAATCCGCCGGATCCGAAGTGGCCGGGTGGCGCGCGGCTCGCAGTGAATTTCGTCATCAACTACGAGGAAGGCTCCGAGCCATCGGTGCAGGATGGCGAGGGCTACACCGAAAACGGCCACACCGAATCGCACGGGACCACACCGATCCCGAAGGGCCGCGATCTGGCGGCGGAGGGGATGTTTGAATATGGCAGCCGCGTCGGCTTCTGGCGGCTGCACCGGCTGTTCCAGGAACGTGGCCTGCCGGTGACGATCTTCGCCTGCGCGCTGGCGCTGGAACGCAACCCGGAAGCCGCCGCCGCCATCCGGGATGCGGGCTACGACATCTGCTGCCATGGCTGGCGTTGGGTGAAGCATTACGAGCTGACCGAGGCGGAGGAACGCGAGCACATCGCGCGTGCCGTCACCAGCCTGGAACGCACGCTCGGCCAGAAGCCGGATGGCTGGTACTGCCGCTACGGACCCTCGGTGAACACGCGCCGCCTGGTCACCGAGCATGGCGGCTTCCTGTATGACAGCGACTATTATGGGGAGGAACTGCCCTTCTGGGTCACGGTGGAAGGGCAGGGGCGGCTGGTGGTGCCGTATTCGCTGACCAACAATGACGGCAAGTACAACGGCCCGACCGGCACCGCGGACCAGTGGTTCGCCTTCGTGCGCGATGCCTTCGACATGCTGTATGCGGAAGGCGCGCGCACGCCGAAGATGATGTCGGTGGGGCTGCATATGCGGCTGATCGGTCACCCGGCGCGGGCGGCCGGCTTGCAGCGTTTGCTGGATTACATGATGCAGCGCCGCGACGTGTGGATCGCGAAGCGGGTGGATATCGCCAGGCACTGGACGGCGACGCACCCCTACAGCGGCAAGGGCCTCAATGAGTAGCCGCTGGCGCGGCCCTCACGCAGCGCGCAGGCGCTGCGCTTCGGGCCGTGCCAGATACTCCGTGATGCCGACGAACAGCGCGATGGCAACAGCCGCGAAATTGGCGATGCCGGCGGGGTGCATCACCAGCACGATTGCCACCGCCAGCAGGCCCATCTTCCAGATGGGCAGTGGGCGCGTCAGGTAGCGCTCACCCAGCGCGCCCATGCAGAACACGCCGACCAGCCCGCCCATCACCGCCAGCAGCACGGACAGCACCGGCATCTCGTGCCACAGCACCAGTGCGGGCCAATAGACGAAGATGAAGGGCACGAGATACGCCGCCATGCCGAGCCGCATGGCGGTGAAGCCGGTTTTCATCACCGGCGCATTGGCGATGCCCGCGGCCACATAGGCTGCGAGTGCGACCGGCGGCGTGATGGCGGAAACGCCGCCCCAATAATAGCAGAACAGGTGCGCCACCAGCGGCGGCACGCCGAGCTGGATGAGGCTCGGCGCCACCAGCGTCGCGGTGATGATGTAGACCGAGGTGGTGGGCAGGCCGAAGCTGAGGAACAGCGAACAGGCCGCCGCCAGCAGCAGCGCCGGCAGCAGCATGCCCGCCGCCAGGCCGATGATGGATTGCGTGAACAGCAGCCCCACGCCGGTCAGTCCGACGCTGCCGACGATGAAGCCCACCGCGGCGCAGGCAATGGCGGTGGAGATGCTGTTGCGCGCGCCGATCTCCAGCGCCTCCAGGATGTCGCGCAGGCTCATGCGGGAGGATTTGCGGAAGGAGCTGACCACGATGACGGCAACGATGGAGAAGAAGGCGGCGAACAGCGCCGTGTAGCCCATCATCAACATGCCGATCAGCACGAAGATCGGCAGCACCAGATGGCCCTGCTCCAGCAGGACGGCCTTGACCTTCGGCAGGCGGTGCCGCGGCAGCCCCTCCATGCCCACCTTGCGGGCGCGCAGATGCACCTGCAGGTAGACCGCGCCGTAATACAGCAGCGCCGGCAGCAGCGCGCCGGCGGCGACAGCGGCGTAGGGCATCTGCAGGTATTCGGCCATGATGAAGGCGGAGGCGCCCATCACCGGCGGCAGGAACTGCCCGCCGCAGGAGGCCACGGCCTCCACCGCGCCGGCGTAGTAGCCGCTGAAGCCGAGCCGCTTCATCAGCGGAATGGTGAAGACGCCGGTGGAGGCGACATTGGCGGCGGATGAGCCCTGGATGGTGCCCATCAGCGCGCTCGCCAGCACGCCGACCTTGGCCGGGCCGCCCGGGGAATGGCCCGCGGCGGCGAAGGCGATGTTGGTGAAGAAGGTCGTGGTGCCGGATTTCTGCAGGAAGGCGCCGAACAGGATGAACAGATAGACGTAGGTGGCGGAGACACCGACGGCGATGCCGAAGACACCTTCCGTCGTCATGTACATCTGCCGGATCACCCGGTCATAGGTGAAGCCGCCATGGCCCAATATGCCCGGCATCCAGGGGCCGACGAACAGATAGCCCAGGAATATCGCCGCCAGCACGATCAGGAACATGCCCATGGTGCGCCGGGCCGCTTCCAGGATCATCAGGCAGAAGATGCTGCCGACGATGATGTCCGTCTGCGTCGGGAAGCCGCCGCGATCGACGATGTCCTGGTAGGTGTAGGCGACATAGAAGGCGGAGGCGCCGCCGAGGATGCTCAGCACCAGATCCACCACGCCGGGCTGGCGGCTGCGGCCTGATTTCGTGGCCGGGTAGATCAGGAAGCAGAGGAACAGCATCAGCGCGACATGCACCGGCCGCTGCTCCATCGCGGGCAGCGGCCGATAGCCGGCCGTGTAGAAGTGGAAGATGGAGGAACCGATGGCCACCACGGCAAACAGCAGCGCCCAGCGGCCAACCAGGCGGCGCGTGTCGCTGTGAACTTCCGACTCGGCGCTGATGGCGTTGACGTCGATGATGCCCTCGCCTTCCAGCGTCGGGCGCCGCCATTCTGTTTCCCGTTCCCGCCGGGCACCAGGCGTCACAGCCATCCTCTTGGTTCCTCAATCAGCCTGCGTTCAGGTGCGGCCGGATTCCGCGTAGAAACGCTCGGCGCCCGGATGCAGCGGGAAGGGCAGGCCGTCACGCGCATTCGCCAGCGTCATGAAATCCGCCAGCGGATGCACCTGAAGCAGGCGCGGCTTGTTCTCGAACATCGTTTTCACCAGCGCATGCGCCACGTCATCCGGCACGCGGTCATGCACGGCGAGCGTGGTCGGCGCGGCGAAGGTCTTGAAGGGGCGATTGCTGCCCGGCACGTGCCGCGCTTCCACCGTGTAGGGGTAGTCCAGCCCCTGGGCTGCCATGAAGGCAACGACATCCTCGTCGATGTCGATGATGCGGGCGAAGCCGGTATCCATCATCTGCTGGACGGAGGATGAGCCAGGTGCATCCGGCCAGACCACGGCATCGATCTGCCGGTTGCGAACCTGGTCGATGGTGGCGCCATGCACGGTGAATTCGGCGCGGATGTCACGATAGGTCCAGCCCATATGGCCCATCATGATGCGCCACCAGGCCTCGCCCTGGCTGCCCTGCGTGCCGACCGACACGCGCTTGCCCTTCAGGTCGCGCAGCGTCTTGATCTCGGGCGCCCAGTTCATCGCCAGGAACCATTGCGGGTTGGGATAGACCGTGGCCAGCGAACGCAGCCCCTGGTAGCGGCCGCGCGGGCGGTTGGCGAAGACGCCTGAGTTCTTGTAGGCCAGTTCACCGATGCTGCCGGCCAGGTAGGCGACCTCCACTTCCCGGTCCGCCAGCAGATCCAGGTTCTGCACGGTGCCGCCCGTGGCCTGGATGGAGGCGCGAACGCCCGGGACGGTGTCGTTCCAGATGGCGGCGAGACCGCTGCCGAGGCGGTAGTAGTTGCCGCCTGAACCGGCGGTGGCGATCCGCACGAAGCGGGTCTGTGCGATGGCGGGCGAAGCCAGGCCCGCCAGGGCGGAAACGCCAAGCGGCGCCGTTGCAGCCAGGCGCACCAGATTTCTGCGACGCATTGCATCCTCCCATTCTTGGCTTGTTACCCGTGAGCGCAGCATGCGTTGAGATGGCCGTCAAGCAACCCCGGCGCAACAATCAGTCTGGCGGGCGGCGCGACCCGCGGTGCCTGCGCGTCACCGGCAGGGTCAGCAGGGAGGCGACGAGCATGCCGGCCAGGCACCAGGCCGCCTGCGTGTGCAGCGTGATGCCAAGGTCCAGCAGCCAGCCAAAAGCGGCCGGCGCGAGGGCGGAGGCGATGACGCCGGCGCCGGCCACCGTGGCCCGCACCGAACCCAGGCGCTCAACGCCGTAGAAATCGGTCCACAAGGCGGTCGCCATGGTGGTCGAGACGCCGGAGGTGAGGCCGGCCAGCAGCAAGTAGATCACCGCCGCCGGCTGGCTGTCGCGGCCGAGCAGGATGACTCCCATGGCCAGCACCAGCGGCAGCAGGAACAGCGGCAGCAGCGGTGTGGCGCCGATCCGGTCGATCACCGGCCCCGCGCGCAGCACCGCACCAGCGCGGGCCACGGCGTAGCCCGCGAAAGCCGCCGCCACCACGCGCAGATCCCAGCCGATTTCCGCGGCCAGGCGAAGCTGATGGAAGAAGAAGCCCGTGACGACGAAGGAGGGGGCGAGGATGGCCGGCAGCACCAGCCAGAACCGCGCATCGCGCCACAGCGAGGGCGCGCGCGGGCCGGGCTGCTGGCCCGGGCGAGAAGCGGCCGTGGCCTCCGCGCGCGGCAGCAGGCGCAGCGCCGCCCAGCCCGCCAGCAGCACCGCCGCCGCCGCACCCCACCAGAGGCCGCGCCAGCCGACCCAGGGCAGCAGCCCGATGGCGATGGGCGGCAGCACGGCCTCCCCCAGCGCGAAGCCCAGCGCCACCAGCGCCAGCGCCTTGCCGCGATCATGCTGGAAGCGCCGGGCCGTGGCGGTCATCGCCGTGTGGGTCAGCAGCCCCTGGCCTGCCATGCGCAGCAGGAAGAAGGCCAGCACCAGCAGCAGCGGCCCCTGCACGGTGGCCATGGCGAGGCAGCCCACCACCAGCAGCAGCGTCGAGAACATGGTGTAGCGGCGAAGGGAAACACGATCGATCCAGCGCCCAGCCCAGCCCAATGCGAAGCCGGAGGCGAGGGTGGCCACGGCGTAGCCCAGGCCGAGCTGTCCATCCGAGATGGCGAACTCCTCCGCGATGCCGGTGCCCGACAGCGCGATGAAGAAGGTCTGGCCGAAGCTGGACAGGGCGGCGAGGAGGAAGCCGAAGGCCAGGGGCCGCGGATGCGCGCGCGCGAAGGACAGGTATTCCGCAAGCATCCTGTCTGACTAGCCGCAGGATGCCCGGGCCGGAACCCCGCAATCGGGGCTGGCATGCCGCGGCTGATGACCTTAAGTGTGGGTGGCAATGGAAACCGATCCGCGCGCCGCGCCCGCGAAACAACGAAACGCCAGCGCCACCCCACCCTGAAACAGGTCGCCTTCCCCACGTGCCGCCCAACGCCGCACCGAGGAGACCTGCCACTTGGACCATGTCCCGACCGAAGCCGCTCGCGCGGAGACGCCTAATCCTGCCGCGGAGGCGCTGCGCCGGCGCAGCTTCGCCATCATCGCCCATCCGGATGCCGGCAAGACCACGCTGACGGAAAAACTGCTGCTGAAGGGCGGCGCCATCCAGCTTGCGGGCCAGGTTCGCGCCAAGGGCAACCGCCGTCGCACGCGGTCCGACTGGATGAAGATCGAACAAGATCGCGGCATCTCCGTCGCCACGTCCGTGATGACCTTCGAGCGTGACGGGCTGGTGTTCAACCTGCTCGACACGCCGGGGCACGAGGATTTCTCGGAGGATACCTACCGCACATTGTCGGCGGTGGATGCGGCGGTGATGGTGCTGGACGCGGCGAAAGGCATCGAAAGCCAGACGCGAAAGCTGTTCGAGGTGTGCCGCCTGCGCGACATTCCCATCATCACCTTCATCAACAAGATGGACCGCGATGGGCGGGACCCGCTGGAGCTGATCGACGAGATCGAGAAGACCCTCGCCTTGGATGTGTCCCCGGCGGCCTGGCCGATCGGGCAGGGGCGCGACTTCATCGGCGTGTACGATATCCTGGACCCGGCGCTGCGGATGCTGCTGGATGGCGGCGACAACCACATCCGACTGCGCGGGCTTGATGATCCGGAGCTGGAATTGTTGCTGCCGCCGGATTTGCTGACGGAGCTGCGCGCACAGGCCGGCCTGGTCATGGCGGGCTGCCCCAAATTCGATCGCGAACAGTTCCTGCGAGGCACCATGACGCCGGTGTTCTTCGGCAGCGCCTTGCGGGATTTTGGTGTCGGGCATCTTCTGGACGGCCTCGCCCGTCTCGCGCCACCGCCGCGGCCACGCGCCGCCGATACCCGCCTGGTGGTGCCGGGGGAGGATCGGCTGACCGGCTTCGTGTTCAAGGTGCAGGCCAACATGGACCCGAACCACCGCGACCGTGTCGCCTTCCTGCGTGTCTGTTCCGGGCGGCTGGAGAAGGGCGCACGGCTGACACAGGTGCGGACGGGCAAGGCCATCCCCGTCAACGCGCCGCTGTTTTTTTTCGCCAAGGAACGGCAGGTGGCAGAGGAAGCCTGGGCGGGCGATGTGGTCGGCATCGCCAATCACGGCACGCTGCGGATCGGCGATACGCTGACGGAGGGAGAGGCGCTGCATTTCCGCGGCGTGCCATCCTTCGCGCCGGAGCATCTGCGCCGGGCGCGGCTGGAGGACCCGATGCTGGCCAAGAAGCTGAAGAAGGCGCTGGAACAGTTGGCGGATGAGGGGGTGGTGCAGTTGTTCAAGCCGCTCGATGGCTCCGCCCCCGTGGTCGGGGTCTTCGGCCTGCTCCAGCTTGATGTCCTGGCCAGCCGGCTGCGGGTGGAATACGGCATTCCGGCCAGCTTCGAGGCCGCGCCATGGAACCAGCTTCGCTGGATCGAAGCCTTGGACCGCGAGGCGATGGCCCGCTTCACCCGCGGCAACATCAACGACCTCGCCGAGGATCATGACGGGCAGATGGTGGCGATGTTCGCCTCCGACTGGCGGCGCCGGCGGGTTCAGGAGGAATGGAAGAACATCGCCTTCCACACCATCCGCGAACAGCACGGCCTGCCCGGTGCCGCCGCATGAGCAGACCCACTGATGATGTGCCGTCCGGTATTGATCTCGATGCGATGCGGGCGCGGCTTCTGGCGGATCGTGCGGCGCTGACAGGCATCAGCACGGCGTCGCTCGAAAGCCGAGGACCGGTGGAGCTGGACCACACCAGCGTTGGCCGCCTGTCCCGCATGGATGCGATCCAGCAGCAGGCCATGGCGCTGGCCACCGAACGGCGCCGCGCCGAGTCCTTGCAGCGCATCGACGCGGCACTTGCCCGGATCGAGGCCGGTGAGTTCGGCTGGTGCGGCCAGTGTGGAGAGCCTGTCGCACCGGGCCGCCTGGCGCTGGACCCTGCCACCCTGAATTGCGTTTCCTGTGCCGCCGGCTGATGGCCACACGCATTCGGCGCTGGTTGCGCCTGATTCGCGGATCGGTTATGCCCTGCCAATGATCGAGGCCGGTCTCACTCCGCCCTGACGCGCCCCCCACCCGCCACGCCTGTGGCGGTGAAGTTGGGATTGATGCGACAATTGGGGAGATTGCGGATGAGGCTGTGTATCGAGGTATCGCCCGGCGAGGCGGTCGACAAATCCACGATCCTGGCGATCAAGCTGGCGAAGCTGGCGGATGCGGCGAAGCTCGCGCATGTAAAACGGGAAGCCGCGACGCTGCACCAGGTGGTGGACCCGCTGCTGCACGCCACCCCCGTCTTGCGGCAGATCCAGGCCTCCCTGCAGGCGGTGAACGAGAAGCTCTGGGACACGGAAGACAGGCTGCGCATGCTGGAAGCGCGCGGCGATTTCGGCGCCGATTTCGTGCGGCTGGCACGCGATGTCTACATCACCAACGACCAGCGGGCGGCGCTGAAGGCGGAGATCAACGCGCTGCTCGGCTCCGACATCGCCGAACAGAAATCCTACGCCGCCTGATCGAAGGATAGCCGCATGGCCATCCTGTTCATCGGGCCGACCCGGCTGGGCGACGGCATCCTGGTCAGCGGGCTGCTGCATTGGCTGCATGAAACACATCCGGCAGAGGAGATCACGCTCGCCTGCGGCCGTTGGGCCGCGCTGGCGCTGCGCGATGCGCCGGGGGTGACCTCGATCCACATCATGGAAAAGCGCTCGCTTGGCCGGCATTGGCTGGCGCTGTGGAATGCCGCGCGGAAGCGCCGCTGGCGGCTGGTGCTGGATCTGCGGCGCTCCGCCATGCCCTGGCTGATCCGCGCCGAGGCCCGGCACAGCGTGCCGCCCGCGGTGCCGGGTGAGCATCGGGTGGTGCAGGCCGCCCGCGCGCTCGGCCTGCCGCCGCAGGCGCCGCGGGCGTGGCTTGGCACGGTGCAGCGGGACGCGGCGGCACGTTTGCTGCCGCCGGGCCGCCCGGTGCTGGCGCTCGGCACCGGCTCCAACTGGATCTGCAAGACCTGGCCGGCGGAACGGTTCGCGGTGCTTGCCCGGCGCCTGACCGCGCCGGATGGCGCGCTGCCCGGCGCCACCATCCTGCTGGTCGGCGGCGCGGGGGAACGCGGCTCGGCCGATGCCATCATCGCCGGCCTGGCGCCAGACCGCTTCGTCGATGCCTTCGGGCAGGATGTTCCGGCCACGGCGGCGCTGCTGGAACGCGCCAGCCTTTTCATCGGCAATGATTCCGCGATGATGCACCTGGCCGCGGCCGTCGGGGCGCGCACCATCGGCCTGTTCGGCCCGACGCCGGATGCGAATTACGGCCCCTGGGGGCCGGAGGCGCTGGTGGTGCGGACACCGGAAAGCGCAGCGGCGCTTCAGGCGCAGCGGGATGCGGACCCGGCCATCGCCACAAGCAGCCAGATGACCAACCTGCAGGTCGCGGCGGTGGCGCAGGCGATCCAGCGGCGATGGCCGGAACTCGCGGCGGCAGAGGAGGCCTGACCCCATGGCATGGGAACCCCCGATGAACATGGAGGAGCGGCTGAAGGCCCTTCTCCTGCCGGCGCGGCTGCAACTGCACTATCAGGTGGCGCGGGAGAAGGTGCGCGGCGAGGCGGAACTTCGCCTGGTGCCGTTCCTGGCCGACCGGCGCCGCGCCTCCCTGGATATCGGGGCCAATCGGGGCGTCTGGTCCGAGGTGCTGCGGCACCACTCCCTGTGCGTCCATGCCTTCGAACCGAACCCGAAAATGTACCGGCTGCTGCGGCGTGGCGTGGCAAGGGGCGTCACCCCGCACCCGATCGCGCTGTCCGACCGGGCCGGCCACTCGGCGCTGATGGTGCCGAAGGGCACGCGTGGCTATTCCAACCAGGGCGCCTCCCTCAGCGCCGAGAAGATCGGCAGCGCCGAGCATCGCAGCGTGGCGGTGGAAACCACGCGGCTGGACGATCTCGATCTCGGCCCGATCGGCTTCATCAAGATCGATGTCGAGGGGCATGAGATGGCGGTGATCGCCGGCGCCACCGAAACCCTCGCGCGCCACCGCCCCAACCTGATCGTGGAGATCGAGGAGAAACACGCGCATCGCCCGATCGCGGAGCTGCTCGGCGCCGTCTGCGCGCATGGGTATGAGGCCTTCGCGCTGGATCGCGGCGGGCTGCGGCGGGTGGCGCAGCTCGACCTGGCGGCGCGACATGCCCGGGACGCCGCGCGGGGGGACTACATCTTCAACTGGATCTTCCTGCCGCGCTGAGCGCCCGTGGCGGGCCTTGCGCCGTCGCCTATCGGTCCGCTATATCGTTGTTCGACGATAGACGAAGGCGCGTGACGTGGCCGATCTTGCCGAGCCGACGCTGATGCCCGCCGCGGAGGCCGATGCCATCGCCGCACTGGCCAAGGCGCTGGCGCATCCGGCACGGGTTCGGATCATCGCCTTCCTGCTCTCGCGGCCGGGCTGCATCGGCGGGGACATCGTGGACGAGGTCGGCCTCGCCCAATCCACCGTCTCCGAGCATCTGCGGATCCTCAAGGCCTCGGGCCTGGTGGTCGGCACCTTCGAGCATCCGCGCATCTGCTACGCGCTCGACCCCGCCGCGCTGGCCCCGTTGCAGGGGATGATCGGCGCCATTGCGGCGCGTGCCGCGGGGGATGGGGCCGCGAATTGCTACACGCCGGCAGGGAGGACAAGATAGATGTCCGCATTCGAACGCTATCTCTCCCTCTGGGTCGCGCTGGCCATCCTGGTTGGCGTGGTGCTCGGCCAGATCGCGCCAGGGTTTGTCGGGGTGCTGGCCGGGCTGGAATACGGCTCGGTCAATTTCGTCGTCGCCGTGCTGATCTGGTTCATGGTCTATCCGATGATGGTGGCGGTGGATTTCCGCGCCCTCGCCCGGGTGCATGAGCGCCCCAAGGGGATGATCATCACGCTTGCGGTGAATTGGCTGATCAAGCCCTTCACCATGGCGGCCCTCGGCCTGGTCTTCTTCGAGTGGATCTTCGCGCCCTTCATCGAACCGGGCACCGCCGGACAGTACATTGCCGGCATGATCCTGCTGGGCACGGCGCCCTGCACGGCGATGGTGTTCGTCTGGTCGCAGATGACCAAGGGCGATCCGAACTACACGCTGGCGCAGGTCTCGCTGAATGATGCGGTGATGGTCTTCGCCTATGCGCCCATCGTGGCGCTGCTGCTGGGCGTGACCGACATCGTCGTGCCGTGGGAAACGCTGGTGCTGTCCGTGGTGCTCTATGTCGTGATCCCGCTGGCGGCGGGGGTGCTGACGCGGATGCTGATGACGCGCGGCGCCGGCCCCGCTGAGGCGGAGGCCGCGGTCGGTGCCTTCACGGCCAGGGTCAAGCCATTCTCCGTGGTGGGGCTGCTGGCGACGGTGGCGATGCTGTTCGCCTTCCAGGGCGAGGTGATCCTGACTCAGCCGCTTGTGATCGCGATGATCGCCGTGCCGCTGCTGATCCAGTCCTACGGCATGTTCGCGGTGGCCTACTGGGCCGCCAAGGCGTGGCGCGTGCCGCACAAAGTGGCCGCGCCCTGCGCCATGATCGGCACCTCCAACTTCTTCGAACTGGCGGTCGCGGTGGCGATCGGGCTGTTCGGGCTGAACTCGATCGCGGCGCTCGTCACCGTGGTGGGCGTGCTGGTGGAGGTGCCGGTGATGCTGTCACTCGTCTGGTTCGCGAACCGTACAACCCACTGGTTCCCGCCAGAGGGGTTGCCGGCCGATGAGCCTGCCGCAGGCGCGGATCAGGCCGCGGTCCGGTCCCGATAGGCCAGAAGCCGCAGGGCGTTCGCCACCACCAGCAGCGTCGATCCTTCATGGAACACCACCGCCACGCCGAGTTGCAGGCCGGCCAGCGTGGCCGGCACCAGCACGGCCACCATGCCCAGGCTGATCCACAGATTCTGCCGGATGATCCGGTTGGTGGCTCGGCTCAGCCCGATGACGAAGGGCAGGTGGTTCAGGTCGTCGCCCATCAGCGCCACATCGGCGGTCTCCAGCGCCACCGCGGACCCCGCGGCACCCATGGCGATGCCCACCGTCGCATGGGCCATGGCGGGCGCGTCGTTCACGCCGTCGCCCACCATGGCCACCTCCTGCTCCGCGCGGAAGCGCTGGATGGCCGCGACCTTGTCCTCCGGCATCAGATCGCCCCAGGCCTCGTCCAGCCCGACCTGCTGCGCCACCGCCTGCGCGACGCGGCTGTTGTCGCCGGACATCATGACCATGCGGGTAACGCCGAGCTGGCGCAGACGGCGGATCACCCCGGCGGCGGCTTCGCGGGGCGTATCCATCAGGCCGATGGCGCCGAGGTAGTCCTCACCCCGCCGCACCACCATGATGGTGCGGCCACGCGCTTCCAGGTCTGAGATCGAGGCTTGGACGGCGGCCGGTATCGGCGGCCCCTCGATCTCCGCGAACAGCGCGGCCTTGCCGACAAAGACGGGATCCTCGCCGATCCGCGCCGCCAGGCCGCGGCCGGTGAGGCTCCGCACATCCGCCGCCTCCGGCACCGCCACCCCGGCCCCGAGCCTGGCTTGTCCATCACGGACGACAGCCGCTGCGAGCGGATGGTCGCTGAGCGTCTCCACGGCGATGGCGACCGTCAGCAGGGCGTCTTCGACAACGCCGGGCGCCGGCAGCACATCCGTCATCCGCGGCTTGCCTTCGGTGAGCGTGCCGGTCTTGTCGAAGGCGATGGCGCCCAGCTTCCCCAGATTCTCCAGCGGCCCGCCGCCCTTCACCAGCACGCCGCCGCGTGCCGCCCGCGCGACACCGGACAGCACCGCGCTCGGGGTCGAGATGGCCAGCGCGCAGGGGCTGGCGGCGACCAGCACCGCCATGGCGCGGTAGAAGCTCTCGCCGAAGCTTTCGTCGATCACCACCCAGGCGAACAGCAGGATAACGACGAAGACCAGGACGATCGGCACGAAGATGCGCTCGAAGTTGTCGGTGAAACGCTGCGTCGGGGATTTCTGGGCCTCGGCCTCATTTACCATGCGGACGAGCCGCGCGAGGGAGGTGTCCGCCGCCAGCCGGGTGACCTGCATCTCCAGCGCGCCGCTGCCATTGATGGTGCCGGCATAGACGCGGTTTTCCGCCGGCAGACCCTCCGGCCGTGCCGCGGCGCGCGCCGCATCCGCCACTGCGCGCTTGTCCACCGGCACGCTTTCCCCGGTGATCGGCGCCTGGTCGACGCTGCTTTCGCCGAGGGTGACGAAGCCATCGGAGGGGATGCGCGTATTCGGGCGCAGGATGAGGGTGTCGCCGATCAGCAGCTCGGCGACGGGCACCTTCTCCGTTGCGCCGTCCCGGCGGCGTTCGGCGGTGGGCGGCGCGAGGTCGGCCAGGGCCTCGATCGCCCGCCGCGCGCGCCCCATGGCGTAATGCTCCAGCGCATGGCCGATGCTGAACAGGAACAGCAGCAGCGCGCCCTCGGCCCATTTGTCGAGCGCCGCCGCACCGGCCGCGGCGACCAGCATCAGCGTGTCGATCTCGAAGCGGCCGAGGCGCAGGCTGTCCATCGCCTGCCGCAGCGCGAAGTAGCCGCCGAAGCCATAGGCGCCGAGATACAGCACCAGGGGCAGCCAGGCCGGCACGGCGGACAGCCAGGAGGCCAGAAAGCCCACCACCAGCAGCACGCCGCCGAGCAGCGCGAAGATCAGCTCCGAATTGGCGCCGAAAGGCCCGCCATGCGTGTGCTCGTGCTCGTGCGCCTGTGCGGGTGCGGGCGTTTCGTCCCGTGCCGCGACTCCCATGCCGCCCAGCGCATGCCGCAGCGTGGCCTCGGAGGTGACGCTGCGGTCGAATTCGATCCGCACCGGCCCGGCCGACGAGGCATCCGCCTCCAGCACCCCCGGAAGGCGGGACAGCAGGCCGGTGACGGTGCGGGCGCGGCGGGCATTCGGCAGGCCCTGCACCTCCCACAGCACATGGCCGAAGCGCTGCGTCAGCTCGGCGCCAGTGCTGCTCGCAGTCTCCCGCACCCGGGCCAGGCTTGCCAACTGGGGGTCGTAGTGGATGCATAATTGGGCGGGCTGCCCGCCCACCGGCGGAAGCACATGGGCCTGGTCAATACCCTTATGGGCCATCAGGAGGTTGATCAGCCGGCCAACGCAGGCATCGGCCTCCCCGGCCACATCCGGCAGCAGGATGCCGAGGTCGAGCCGCAGGCGTTGCGGGTGCATCCTGCTCACGGGCGTGCGGCCTGTGCGCGGCGCCGCGCCCCGGTCACGCCGCGATCCAGCGGGCGATGTCCGCGGCCTTCGGCAGGCCGCTGGCATGCACCACCTTGCCATCCACCACCAGGCCGGGGGTGGAGGCGATGCCATAGCCCGCGATCTCGGCGTAATCCGTCACCTTCTCGATAGTGACCTCCACGCCGGCCTGCGCTGCCGCATCCTTCACCATCTGCACGGCCGCATCGCAGCGCTTGCAGCCCGGGCCGAGTACCTTGACGTTCCGCATGGTCGTTGTCCTTCAGGCGAAGAGCAGGTTGAACAGGAAGCCCACGGCCAGAATGCCGGTGGCGACCACGCCGACGAAGACGGCGATGAGCTTCACCGACAGCACCTTGCGGAGGATGATCATCTCCGGCAGCGACAGCGCGATCACCGACATCATGAAGGCCAGCACGGTGCCCAGCGCCGCGCCCTTGCCAAGCAACGCATCGACCACGGGAATGATGCCCGCGGCGTTGGAATACATCGGTATGCCCACCACCACGGCGGCCGGCACGGACCACCAGGCATCCTTGCCCATGATGGAAGCGAGCAGTTCCTCCGGCGCATAACCGTGGATCAGCGCGCCCATGGCGATGCCGGCGATGATCCAGTACCAGACGCGGCCGACGATTTCCTTCACCGAATCCAGGCCGGCGCGGATGCGATCGGGCCAGGTGACGACGACCTCCGGCAGGTTCGCGGTACCGGCATGGATCTTCAGCACCCAGGGCTCCAGCCAGGATTCCAGCTTGAGCTTGCCGATGATCCAACCCGCCGTGATGGCGATGCCCAGGCCGAAGACCAAGTAGGTCAGCGCCACCTTCCAGCCGAGCAGCGCGAACAGCAGGCCAAGCGCCACCTCATTCACCATCGGCGCGGCGATCAGGAAGGAGAAGGTGACGCCGAGCGGCACGCCGGCGGAGACGAAGCCGATGAACAGCGGCACCGCGGAGCGGAGCAGAACGGCGTCACGATGCCGAGCGACGCGGCCATGGCATTGCCCACACCCTCTCGCCGCCCCGCCAGCAGGGCGCGGGTGCGTTCCGGGGAGAAGAAGGATCGCACCACGCCCATGGCGAAGACCACCAGCGCCAGCAGGAGCAGCACCTTCGGCGTGTCATACAGAAAGAAGGCGATCGCCTGGCCGAGATGGCTCGCCGGATCCACAGGCAGCAACGACATCGCCCGTTCGGAGAAGGGGATCAACTGGCTGTAGAGGGCGGCCCAGACAACCAAGGCGGCCAGGGTGCCGGCCAGCCACGGCACCACCGATGGCGGGCGGATGGTGGTGGCGCTCATGCGGCGAGACTTTCCGGGTGCGGGGGAAGTTCCAGCGCGGCTTCGACAAGGCGTCGAAGAGGAGCCGGCATGGCGGGGTTGAGCCGGTAGCGGACCCATTGGGCATCGCGCCGGTCCACCACCAGTCCGGCTTGGCGCAGGACCAGCATGTGGCGGGACATGCGGGACTGGCTGGCGCCGAGCAAAGCCATGAGCTCGCAGACACAATGTTCACGCCCGTCGCGCAGGTGGCGCAGCGCTGCCAGGCGGGTGGGCTCCGCCAGGGCGGCCAGCAGGGTGACCGGGTCATGCATGGCGTAATCAATGCGCCTATTCGAATATGCGGTATGACGCATTTACAGAATGGCCGCCATGCGCCGCGCGCCGGTCGGTACGCGTTGGCATGGGGCGCCGTGCCGGCTGCCCTTCGGGGCCGCCGAAACAGCCCGCCGCGCTAGCTGCCGGAATGATGACCGTTGGGCGCTTGCAGCGGGCATCTGCCATCGCAACATCCGCTGCATGATCGACGCCAAATCCCTCCTCGACCGTTTCCTCGGCTCCAGCCAGGGCGCCGCGCCCTCGCCCTGGGGCACCAACCCGGGCCAGGCGCAGCCGCAGGGCACCGTCCAGCCCGGCGGGCAGCCGCCGGCGCAGGGCATGGGTGGTCTGGCCGACATGGCGCGGCAGGCACTGCAACGCGCCGGCGGTGGGTCCATGGGGGGTGGCTCCGGCATGGGCGGCTTTGCCGGCGGCGCGGCGGCGGGCGGCATCCTGGGCCTGCTGCTGGGCGGCAAGGGGATGCGGCGCGGCGGTGGGCTGATCAGCCATGGTGGCGCCGCGGTGCTCGGCGCGCTGGCGCATCGGGCCTGGCAGAACTGGCAGGCCGGCCAGGCCGCCGCGACCGCCCCCGTCGCCACTCCGCAGGACGCCGCCGCGGTCGATCCGCGCTTCCTGCCCGGCGCCAACCCGGCGGCGGGCGGCGAGGCCTTCGAGCTCGCCCTGATCCGCGCCATGATCGGCGCCGCCCGGGCCGATGGGCATATCGATGCCGAGGAACGCGCCCGCATTTTTGCGCAGGTGGACAAGACCGGCATGGACGCCGAGGCCAAGGCTTTCGTCTTCGACGCGCTGGACTCCCCGATCGGTGTCAGCGAAGTGGCCGCCGCGGCGCAGACCCAGGAGCAGGCCAGCGAGCTCTACCTGGTCTCCCGCCTCGCCGTGGATCCGGACCATCCGGCGGAACGCGCCTATCTACAGGCGCTGGCACACCGGCTGAAGCTGCCGGACGGGCTGGTCGCGCATCTCGACCGGCAGATCGACGCCGCCCCCGCATCGTGAAGATCACCCGCGTCGAGACGCATCTGCACCGCAGCGATTTCACCTATGGCGCTGGCGCCTCCAGCGGCGGCGGCAACCTTCGCCTGGCGCGGATCGACACGCTGCTGGTGCGGGTGGAGACGGAGAACGGCCTGCATGGATGGGGGGAGGGCTTCGGCTTCACCCTGGCGCAGACCACGCAGGATGCGGTGGACCGGCTGATCGGCCCCGCCTGCCTCGGCCAGGATGCGCGCGACATCGCCGGCATCGGCCGCATGCTGGCGCGGCGCTTCCACAATTTTGGGCGCAACGGGCCGGTGAGCTTCGGCATCTCGGCCATCGACATCGCGCTGTGGGACATTGCCGGCAAGGCGGCCGGCGTGCCGCTGCATGTGCTGCTCGGCAATGGCAGGCGGGCGCAGGTGCCCGCCTATGCCAGCCTGCTGCGCTACGGCGTGGCCGAGGATGTGGCGCGCAACGCGGCGGAGGCGCGGCGCCGCGGCTACCACGAGATCAAGCTGCATGAGGTGGATCTGGACTGCATCCGCGCGGCGCGCGCGGCGGCGGGCGATCTGCCGCTGATGCTCGACATCAACTGCGCCTGGGATGGCGTGGCGCCGGCGCTGGAGTTCTGTGCGGCGGTGCGCGGGATGAACATCGGCTGGGTCGAGGAACCGCTCTGGCCGCCCGAGGACTTTTCCGATTTTGCGGCGGTGCGGGCCGAGGCGGGCGTGCCGATCGCGGCGGGCGAGAATCTGGGCGGTGCGGAGGATTTCGCGCGGCTGTTCGCCGCCGGCGCGGTGGATGTGGCGCAGCCGAGTGCCACCAAGCACGGCGGCGTCTCCGGCCTGCTTCGGGTCGCGGCCCTGGCGGAGGCGGCGGGGGTGCGGATGGTGCCGCATTCGCCCTATTTCGGCCCGGGCCTGCTGGCGACGCTGCATGTGCTGGCCGCGGCGGACCAGCCGGCGCCGATCGAGATCTATTTTGCGGACCTCGCCACGCCGGTGTTTCCGGCGCTGGTGGCGAAGGACGGGAAGGTCGCGGTGCCCAGCGGGCCAGGGCTGGGGATGGAACCCAGCCTGTAGTCAGATCACCGCGTGACGCACCCGCGCGGAAAGCCATTCGCTGACCAGCACGGTGCCGAGGATCAGCACGAAAATCGTCGTCACCTGCGGCCAGGCCAGCACATTGATGCTGGCCTGCATCTGCATGCCGATGCCGCCGGCGCCGACCAGCCCCAGCACCGTCGCCTCCCGGATGTTGATGTCCCAGCGGAACACCGTGAGGCCGGCAAAGGCGGGCATGATCTGCGGCACGATGGCCCAGCCGAGCACCTGGGGGCGCGAGGCGCCGGTGGCGGTTACGGCTTCGACCTGGGTGGTGTCGATCTCCTCGATCGCCTCATACAGCAGCTTGGCGATGAAGCCGACGCTGCGCAGCGCGATGGCGATGATGCCGGCCAGCATGCCGGGCCCCAGGATGATCACCAGGATCAGCGCCCAGATCAGCGAGTTGATGGAGCGGCTGGCGACGATGATGAACAGCACGACGGGCCGCACGAGCAGCCGGCTCGGCGTGGTGTTGTGCGCGGCCAGGAAGGCCAGCGGCACGCCGATCACCACCGCCAGCGCGGTGCCAATGGTGGCGATGTTGATCGTGTCCCACAGCGGCTTCCAGAGCTGGCTGGCATAGGACCAGCGCGGCGGGAACATGCGCGCGATCAGGTCGCCGCCCTGCCGCGGCGCATCCCAGACGAAGGGCCAGATGGTGCGGTCCGAGATGAAGCTGAAGCAGTACACGCACAGCGCCACCCCGGCGAACCAGCCGCCCCAGACCAGCAGGTCGGCGCGCGGCGTTCGGCGGCGCCAATCCGGCGTGCCGTCGGGTCGAGCGAGAATGGCCATTACTGCACCTTCCGGCGGATCCAGCCGCTGCTGTATTCGCAGACCAGCACGATCGCGATGATCACCAGCAGCACCGCCGCCGCGGTGTCGAATTCATAGCGGTCGAAGGAGGTGTTCAGCGTGTCGCCGATGCCGCCCGCGCCGACCAGGCCGAGCACCGCACTCTCCCGGAAATTGATGTCGAGCCGGTAGGCGGAAAGCCCGATGATCCGCGGCTTCACCTGCGGCAGCACGCCCCAGGCCAGAAGCTGGAACCAGGACCCGCCGGTGGCGCGCACTGCCTCCGCCTGGCTCGCCTGGATATCCTCGATATCCTCCGCGATCAGCTTCGCCATGAAGCCGATGGTGGCAAAGGCCAGGGTCAGCGTGCCGGCCAACGGCCCGAAGCCCACCATGGCGACGAAGACGATGGCGATGATGATTTCCTGGAAGGTGCGGCTGACGGCGATGATGCCGCGGCAGAACAGGTAGATCGGCAGCGGCGCCAGGTTGCGCGCGGCACCGAGCGCCACCGGAATGGACAGCGCGATGCCGACGGCGGTGGAGACCACCGTCATGGTGAGGCTTTCCAGCAGCCCGGCCAGGATGTCATCGCCCTTCGAGGTGAAGTCGGGCGGGAAGAAGCCGCTGAGGAAGCGCCCGGCGCGTTCCACACCTTCGGCCGCGCGGGTCCAGTTCACCTCGATCGTGCCGATCGCCAGCAGCGCGTAGACCAGCGCGCCGAGATAGACGGCGTAGCGCAGCCAGGGCGTGTCGATCAGCGGCGGCGGGCGCCAGGCGCGCGCGGCGGCGGCGGCGTTAAAGGTACTCGCGCTCATGCCACCGCCTCGGCGGCCTCTTCCTCATCCTCGGCCTTGCGGATGGTCTGCGACCAATCCTCCTCGCCATAGATGTCGGTCAGCGCCTGGGTCTGCAGCTCCTCCGCCGGGCCGTCGAAGACGATGCGGCCGGCGCGGAGACCGACGATGCGCCGGGCGAATTGCTGGGCGAGCGCCACGTCATGGATGTTGATGATCGCAGCGAGCCCGCGTTCGGTACACAGTTCGACGATCAGGCGCATGATCTGGCGGCTGGTCTTGGGGTCCAGGCTGGCGGTGGGTTCATCCACCAGCAGCAGCTTCGGGTCCTGCATCAGCGCGCGCACGATGCCGACGCGCTGGCGTTGGCCACCCGAGAGCGCATCCGCGCGCTTGTCGGCCATATGCGCCAGGCCGACGCGGTCCAGCAACCGAAAGGCTTCCTCGATATCCTTGCGCGGAAAGCGACGGAACCAGGAGGACCAGAAGCCGACATAGCCGAGCCGGCCGGACAGCACGTTCTCCATGACCGTCAGCCGCTCGACCAGGGCGTATTCCTGGAAGATCATCCCCATCCGTCGCCGCGCCCGGCGCAGCGCGCCGGAGCCCAGCGCGGTGAGGTTCTCGCCGTCGAGCATCACCCGGCCGGTGGAGGGTTCCACCAGCCGGTTGACGCAACGGATCAGCGTGGATTTGCCGGCACCCGAGGGGCCGATCAGCGCCATCACCTGGCCCGCCGGAATCCGCAGATCGACATTGTCGAGCGCGAGATCCCCGGTCGGGTAGCGCTTGGTCAGTCCCTCGATGTTCAGCAGCACTGTGTATCGATCCTCAGCGGCAGGCGTAGGAGACGCTCATGGCCGCATCGATTTCCCGGATCACGTTCCAATGCTGCTGGTAGGTGATCGGGATGAACTTCTCCGCCGGCGGCTGGCTCTTGCCGAATTCGGCCTGCATCGGCGTGCCTTCCCAGTTGAAGTTGAAGAAGGCGGCGCGGATGCGCTCCACCAGCGCCGGGTTCAGATTGTGCGCGGTGCCGTAGCCGGTGGTGGGGAAGCTGTCGCTGCGATAGATCGTGCGGATCTGCTCGGCCCGCACGACATTGCGCGCCACCATGCGCGTCATCACCGAATTGGCGATGGCGGCGGCGTCGTAGTCGCGATTGGCGACGCCGAGGATCGAATTGTCATGCCGGCCGGAGAAGGCAGGCGTGAAATCCGTGCCGGCGCGCATGTTGAACTGGCTGGCCAGCAGCGCGGACGGCGCCTTGAATCCGGAATTGGAGGTCTCGGAGGTGAAGGCGATGGTCCGGCCGCGCAGATCCTCGATCCGCTGGGCGGTGGAGGACGCCGGGACGATGAATTCCATCTCGTAGCCGAAGGCGCCCGTGTTGCTCGCCATCATGGCGAAGGGCACGAAGCCGGCACAGTTGACGGCCAGCGGGTTGGAGCCGGTGTTGAAGCCCGCAATGTGCAAGCGGCCGGCGCGCATCGCCTCGATCTGCGCGGCATTGGACTGCACCGCGAAGAACTGCACGCGCTTGCCGGTCTCACGCGCCAGGTGGTCCATGAAGGGCTGCCAGACGGTGCGATAGACGGCGGGGTCCTCGACCGGGGTGTAGGCGAAGATCAGCGTCGCGGGGTCGACCAGTTCGCGCGGGTTGGTGGGCGTATCGGCCACCAGGTCCCCGTCGCGATCGCAATAGCGGGCATCGAGCGCGCCGCGCGGGCAATCCTGGGCGGCGGCCTGGCGCGGCTGCCCGGCGAACAGGCCGAGGGCCAGGGCCGAGGTGGCCAGGACACTGGTTGCGAAAAGGCGGCGCAGCATGGCTGAAACTCCCTGGGGTGCAGATGCGGGTGCCTTCTATGGGACACTCCGAGACGGTTCGACGTCAGATTTATGAAGATTGCCGGCGCATGACGCGCTCGGCAAGGATTGTTGCGGGTGTTCGTGATGCAACCCCTTCGCAGCCAGACCGCTTCTCCGGCCACGAGGATGGAGGCGGGTTGCATGGATCGGGGCAGTTCTTGGCAGACGGCACGGCAGGGCGAGGTGGCCTTCCTGCGTCGGGTGCTGATCGTCGCGGCGGTGGTGATCCTGCTGCTGCTGCTGTGGCAGGTGCGGATGGCGCTGCTGATCGCCTTCGCCGGGGTGGTGGTGGCGGTGCTGCTGCTGGCCGCGGCACGACCGGCGGAACGCTATCTCGGGCTGTCGCGAAGCTGGTCGCTGCTGCTGGTGGGCGTGCTGCTGGCGCTCGGCCTCGGCCTGGCCGGCATGCTGGTCGGCAACGAGGTGATGGCGCAGTTCAGCCAGCTTTTGGAACGCCTGCCCGCAGCGGTGTCGGCCTTCGAGGATCGCTTCCGTGTAGAGTTGCCGGGGGTGGAGGAGACGGTGGCCAGTGGCGCGGTCGATACCTCGATGCTCGGCACCCTGGCGGGCCATGCAGCGACGCTGGGCAGCCTGGCGATCGGGGCGGGCACGGCGCTGGTGGTGGCCGTGGTTGGCGCCTTCTTCCTGGCGGTTAATCCGGGCATGTACCGGCGCGGCATCCTGAAGCTGTTGCCGCGGGCACAGCACAGCCGCGCCGATGAGGCGATGGTGGCGAGCGGCAATGCGCTGCGGCTGTGGATCGGCGCGCAGCTGGTCTCGATGACCATTGTCGGCGGACTGGCAGGGCTCGGCACCTGGTGGCTTGGCCTGCCCTCGCCACTGGCATTGGGGCTATTCGCCGGGCTGATGAACTTCGTGCCGCTGATCGGCGCCTTTGCCGGGGCGGTGCCGGCGCTGTTCCTGGCGCTGGCGGAAGGGGGCAACGCGGTGCTGTGGACCGGGCTGCTGTTCATCGCGATCCAGCAGCTTGAATCCAACATGATCCTGCCGCTGGTGGAAAAGCACATGGTCAGCATGCCGCCGGCGCTGCTGCTGTTTTCCGTGGTGGGGGTGGGGCTGTTGTTCGGTGTGCCAGGGGTGATCCTGGCGGCGCCGCTCACCGTCGTGGCCTATGTGCTGGTGAAGAAACTGTATGTCAGTGAAACGCTAGGCCAGCCGACGGAGGTGCCGGGTGAGGTGAAGGATGCAGAATGAAAATCGAGACATGATCCGACTACGGTAAAAGCAGGTCCTTGGTGAGGCGGAAAGGGATCGAACGCTGCCGCGGTTGAGGTGTTCTACACCACAGCCGGACAGCAATCCTTGAAAATGTTGCAGTATATCGCGCCCCCGCTGAAGAAAGACTGTCCGGAAGCGGAAAGGGGCGGGTTGACATGCAACATATCTGTCAACTGGAGGCCAGCCTCATGAAGAATATCCTGAACACCACCGCTCTTGCCGCCACCCTGGTTCTCGGCGGCTACGGCGTTGCACTCGCCCAGGGCAGCGGCACGGCGCCGCACGCCACCGGCACCAGCCAGCAGGGCGCACAGGACCGCGTCGGCACCGCTGAGGCGACGCGCATGAACGAGGCGCAGATCCGCACCCTCCTTGGCGCCCGCGGCTATTCGGATTTCGACGACATGGAGCGTGACGGCGACACCTTCCGCATCGGCACCGCCGAGCGCTACGGCAAGAAGGTCGAGGATCTCCGCGTCGATGCCCGCACCGGCCGAGTGAAGGATGAGGCGCGGCTGACCGAGGACCAGGCCAAGCGCCTGCTGGAGGATCGCGGCTATTCCGATGTCAGCGATGTGAACCGCGACGACAACATGATCTCGGCCACCGCGAAGCGGAACGACCGCGAGCTGCGGCTGCGGATCGACGCCGAGACCGGCGTGGTGACGCAGCAGCAGGCCAGCAACTGAGCATTGGCACGCGCAAGCCGCCTGGCAACTGAGGCGGGCGGCAGCCGTTAACGACCCAGGCGCCCTTCGACAGCAATCGCCGGGGGGCGTCGCCTCAACTCGGAAGGAATCTTCAGAATGGACAAGGATCGCATCGAAGGCGCCGGCAAGCAGGCCAAGGGTGCCGTGAAGGAAGGCGCCGGCAAGGTGACCGGCGACACCTCCATGCAGGTCGAGGGCAAGGCGGATAAGGCGGAGGGCAAGGTCCAGAGCGCCGTCGGTGGCGCCAAGGACAAGGCCCGCGAAGTTCGCGACGGCGACTGAGCCGGACCACCGCCAGAGCACTGCCGCGCCGCGCCGGCGAGCCCATCGGCTCCCGGCGCGGCGTCTTGCGTTGAAAATCAGGAGGATATGATGGCCAATCAGCTTTCGGCCCGGCCGAGCCTGTTCACAACGGCGGCGACCGCAGCGGTGCTCGCCTTCACCTTCGCCGGCGCCGCCCAGGGACAGGGGGTGCCGGTTCCAGCTTCGCCGTTCCCCGCGCCGCAAGCCACGGCACCTGAAACCTTGGCGCCCCAATCCGTGACGCCCCAGTCGGCAGCCCAGCACCGCGCCGTGCCGGGATCGCTTGAGGAGGCGGGGCTGGAACTGCGCGTCGCGCATCAGCAGATGGGCACGGCCCAGGTGGATATCGCACCGCAGGCCATCCAGCGGGCACGCCTCGCCCTGGAGGGCATCAGCCGCAACATCGATCTGGCGGCGCCCGAACGGCTGACGCAGGGCGCAACCGAGGCGTTGCAGCAGCGGGTCGATCAGGCGCGGCGCCTGCTCGCCGCCGAATCGCCCAATGCGTTGCAGGCACGCCTCGCGATTGACGAAGTACTGGCCGCGCTGCCGCCGGTGCAGGCCGCGGTGCAGCAGGTAGCGCCAGCGACCGGTGCCAGCGCCGCCGCGCGCCCGGCCCAATCGGGTGGCATGGGCCAGCAGGCGGTAGCGCCTTCTTCTGGTGGCATGGAATTGTCCCGTCTCACCAACCTGGTCGGCACCAACGTGGTCTCCAGCACCGGCCGCGATGCCGGGGAGATCGAGAACCTGCTGATCGACAGCAGCGGACAGGTGCGCGCGGCGGTGGTGCAGTGGGGCGGGTTCCTCGGCATCGGCACCCGCAGTGCGGTTGTCCCGATCGAGCAGCTTGCCTTCGGCGCGCCGAATGAGCGGGTGCGGATGGATCTGACGCGCGACCAGCTCGAAAGACTGCCGCGCTACGACGCCGACAATTTGGGCGAGTATGGCCGTGCGGAGGGCTGGGGCGCGCTCCGCACCTATCGCTGAGCGGCAAAACGGGCACGGGCGGGGCAACCTGCCCGGTCCTGGGGCGCTGGTATGGGCATGCAAAGAAGGATGCCTCTCATGACCCGAACCCTCTATGTGCCGGCTCTCGTGGGCTTCCTGGCCCTGGGGCTTGTTGCCTGCGACGACAACACCAGCACATCCGAATCGCAGAACGTGCCGGCCGAGACGCGCACCGGCCAGTCCGGCGGCACCGTGGCTCCCACCGCGGCGGGCAGCGGCACCACGAACAGCCCCGGCATGAGCGTGCCCGGTGCCAGCGGCACCGCCCCGATCGGCTCTGCATCCTCGCTGCCGCCCGGCACAGGCTCCGCTTCCGGCGTCACCGAGACGCCGCTTCTCACCCCAGCCGATCCTTCCGGCGCCGCCAATTATGGTTCGACGCCCGGGTCCACGGCCACTGGCAGCCCTGGCGTGACCCGCCCGGGCATGGGCGAGAGCGGTGGCGGTCCGCAGCGCTGATCTGATCCTGCCGGGCGCTGGCACCGCCGCCAGGGCTTTGCCGGAACAGGCGTCGGGCTAGACCGACTGGCGCAGCAGCCCGATCTTCTGCGCCATCGGCCCGCTGCCCGGGAAGGCGAGGGCGACGGCTCTCTGCACCCGGCCGCCCTGCACCGCGCCACCGGCCAGAAAGGCGGCGCCACCCGTGCCGTGGTCGGTGCGGAGATGGCCATTGGTCCGTGCGCGGTGCGGCCGCGTGCGGTAAAGGCCAGCACGGCGGTGCGCGACCAAACCGTGCCCGCAGCGCCCAGATCGTGGCGATCCGTTCAACCTCATGAACGCACGCCCCGTGGCCAAACCCGCGCAAGGCCTTTGACATCTGTGTGAGGGTTTCCGGCGCGGCGGGCCTCCCCTAGCCTGAGCTTCGAACGGATCGGGACAGGGACACATGCGACACCGCCTCGCCATCATCACGGGACTTCTGGCCCTGCCGGGCGCGGCCCTGGCACATCACCCGATGGATGGGGAGGTGCCGTCCACGCTGTGGCACGGCCTGGCCTCCGGCCTCGCGCATCCGGTGATCGGGCCGGACCACTTGGCCTTCCTGCTGGCGATCGGGCTGGTCGCCGGGCTGGCGGGGTGGGGGCTGGCGCGGCCCATGCTGTTCGTTCTGGCGTCCCTGGCCGGCGTTGCCGCGGCCTGGCTCGGGCTGATGCTGCCGGCGGTCGAATGGGTCGTCGCGGCGACGGTGCTGGCGGCGGGGGCCGTGCTGCTGTCGGGCAGGGCGATGCCGGTGGCGGGCTGGATGGCGCTGCTGCTGGTGGCCGGGATCGCGCACGGCCAGGCCTATGCGGCGGAGCTGCTGGGGGCGGAGGCGACGCCGATCCTTGGCTACCTGGCCGGCCTCGCGTTGGTACAGGGCGCACTGGTGGCGCTGGTGGCATGGCTGGCACGACAGGTGCCGGGGCTGGCTGAGGGGCCGGTGCCGCGGCTGCTGGGGGCGGCGGTGCTGGCGGTGGGGGCGGTCGCGCTGGTCTAGCCGCCGCTCATCGCCGTCATCACCAGCATCTCCGACCCCGGTCGCAGCGGGGCGTGCAGCGTGGCCGGCTCGCCATCGACGAAGATGCGGAGGTGGCGGCGGATGGCGGGGGTGGAATCGCAGATCCGGTCGGCCATGCCGGGCCAGCGCGCCTCCAGCCCCGCGATCGCCTGCGCCGCGCTGGCGGCCTCCAGCTCCATTTGCCGCGGCGCGCCGGGGAACAGGCGCGCCAGGGCGGCCGGCAGCAGCACCCGCACCACGGCTCAGGCCCCCAGCACCAGAGTCTCGACGGAGGAGATGGTGGGCAGATGCCGGGCGATGCAGCGCCAGCTCTCGCCCTCATCGGCACTCGCATACAGCTCGCCGCCACTGGTGCCGAAATAGACGCCGGCGCGGTCCAGCTTATCCGTCGCCATCGCCTGGCGCAGCACGCCGAAATAGGCATCCTGCTGCGGCAGCCCGTTCCGCAGCGCCTGCCAGGTGGCGCCGCCATCGCGGGTGCGCCAGACGGCCGCCTTGCCCTCCGGCACGGTGCGCCCGGCCTGGTCGCCATTCAACGGCAGCAGGAACAGCGTGCCGGGGTCACGCGGGTGCGTCGCGGCGGGAAAGCCGAAGCTGGAAGGCAGGCCCTGCTCGATGCTGGTCCAGCTTCGCCCACCATCCGCGCTGCGGTACATGCCGCAATGGTTCTGCTGGTACAGCAGGTCGGGCTGCCCGGGCGCCATCACCAGGCAGTGCACGCATTGGCCGTGTTCCGGATAGCGCTGATCCTCCGGCGCGTAATCCTGCCGCGTGCCGCGGTTGCGTGGCGCCCAGCTTTGGCCACCATCGGCCGTGTGGAACACGCCGCCGGTCGAGATTGCCACCCAGAACTGATCAGGGTCCGCCGGATGCGGCAGCAGCCCGTGCAGGATCAGCCCGCCACCGCCCGGCTGCCATTCGGGGCGGGAGGGATGGTCGCGCAGCCCGTGCACATGGGTGAAGGTCTGGCCGCCATCGGTGCTGCGGAACAGCCCGGCGGGCTCCACCCCCGCATGCAGCACGCCATGCGCTGCGGACAGGCTCCACACCGTCTTGATCGGCGTCTCCCCGGCGTCATAGGCTAGGCCCTGGCTGGAATGCGTCCAGCTTTCGCCGAGATCGGGTGAGGTCCAGACCGCCGGCCCGAACCATTCATTGCCGCCGCCGGCATGGAGGCGACCGGTGGCGGGGTCGGCGATGATGTGGTTGACCGGCCACGTCTCGCAGAACGGCCCCCGGAGCCTCCACTCCGTGCGGGACAAGTCCGCTTCCAGGATGAAGGCGCCCTTCTTGGTGCCGACCAGCAGCAGGACACGCGCGGCCATGGCTCAGCCCACCCGCCGGTAGCGCGCGGTCATCACAGGGTGCCAGGCGCCATCCGCATCCTGCATGCGGGATGTCATCGTGCGCGAATACGGCGAATTCACCTCGACGATGTCCTGGTAATGCGCAATGCGACCCGGCGCGCCGAAATCCGGCCCTTCTGCATCCAGCGTCAGCACGCGGCCTTCGGCGTCCAGCGAGCCCTCATACAGCCATATCATGGTCATCATCGAGCCGATGAAGCTGCCGACGAAGCGCCCCTTGGCGGGGTCGTAGCCGAGGGTGATGACGGTGCGGCCGGTGCCGCCGCCCGGCATCTCGGATTCACCCTTGCCCATGACCCAGACATCGCCCAATGCCGAGACCGGCTCCCGCCCCCGCAGGGTTGTGGGGGATTGGCCGGGGGCCATGATGCATTCGGCCTCGCTGGTCCATTCACCGACCAGGCGTTGCAGCCAGCGGTGTTCCTCCGTGATGGTCATGTCCATCATCGTGCGTCCTCCAGATGGATTGCGTGCAGGGCGATCAGGCGTTCGAAGGATTCGGTCCAGCCGCGACGATGGCGCGTGGCGGTGGCGGCATCGGCGAAGCGGTCATGCGTCAGGGTGATCTCGGTGCCGTCCTCCAGCGGACGGAAGCGCACGGTGACGCGGCTTTCGCGTTCCGGCGTGCTGGCCCAGGCCCAGGTGAAGACCAGCAGCCGCTCCGGCTCGATCTCCAGGTAGCGGCCGCCGACTTCGTGGCGCGCGCCGTTGTCTTCGATCATATGGATTCGGAAGGCGCCGTCGATGCGCGCATCGACCTCGGCCTGGTCCACGCGGGTGTGATGCGGGCCGAACCACTGGGCCATCATCTCCGGCTTGGTCCAGGCGGCGAAGACGCGGGCCGGGGGGGCGGCGATGCGGCGCACCAGGGTCAGGCTCGGGATCGTCGTCGTCATGGCGATTTCTCCAGGGCGGCGGCCAGGCGATCGAGGCTTTCGGTCCAGAAGCGCTGGTAGCGGGCGAGCCATCCCATCGCGTCCTCCATCGGCGCGGCCGTCAGCCGGCAGGCGACGGTGCGGCCGGTTTTCTGCCTGGCGATCAGGCCGGCGCCTTCCAGCACGTCCAAGTGCTTCATCACCGCCGGCAGGGACATGGACAGTGGCCGGGCCAATTCGCTGACCGAGATTCCATCCTCCACATCCAGCCTTTGCAGCAAGGCGCGGCGGGTGGGGTCGGCGAGCGCCGAGAAGATGCGGTCGAGGTCGGGGCCGGAGGGCGCGCTTTGGTTAACCATAGAGTTAACAATACGCATGCCGCGGGCATCCTGCAAGCTTGCCTGCATCACGCCAGCGGGATCACCATCGGGCCAAAGGTGGAGGATGCGGGATGATCGCGAACCCGGTGCGCGACAGGTTGCGGCGCGGCGAGGCCAGCTTCGGCGTCATGGCCTTCGAATTTTTCACCCCC
Source organism: Falsiroseomonas sp. E2-1-a4 (assembly GCF_051433165.1). Taxonomy (NCBI): domain Bacteria; kingdom Pseudomonadati; phylum Pseudomonadota; class Alphaproteobacteria; order Acetobacterales; family Roseomonadaceae; genus Falsiroseomonas; species Falsiroseomonas sp. E2-1-a4. Next base: position 115,405 of record NZ_JBHMFS010000015.1, read on the forward strand.
GGCCTGGCGCCCACCCTGGCCGCCGCGGGCGCCGAATTCGTGCTGCTGGACATGGAGCATTCGGGGCTGGGGATCGAGGGTGTGAAGGCGCAATGCGCCTTCGCCCGCGCCGCCGGCATCGTGCCGATGGTCCGCATTCCGGCCGCCCAGGCGGCGCTGGTGCCGCCGGTGCTGGATGCCGGGGCGCTCGGCATCATGATGCCGCTGGTGGAAAGCGCGGCGCAGGCACGGGCGCTGGTCGCCGCCTGTCGCTATCGGCCGGAGGGGCATCGCGGCCTGGCGTTTTCGGTGGCGCATGATGCCTATGCCGGCGGCGACCCTGCGGCGAAGATGGCAGCGGCCAATGCCGCGGTGCTGACCATCGCGCTGGTGGAAAGCGAGGTCGGCGTGGCGGCGGCGGCGGAGATCGCGGCGGTGCCAGGGCTGGACATGCTGTGGCTCGGCCATTTCGACCTGTCGGACAGCCTGGGCATTCCGGGCGGCTTCGCCGATCCGCGCTACCGGCGTGCCGCGGGTGATCTGCGCGCCGCGGCGCAGGCGGCGGGCAAGCCGCTGGGCTGGGTGGCGGGCGATGGCGCGGAGGCCGCGGCCGCGCTGCGCGCCGGCTTCCGCTGCCTTTGCATCGGGCATGAGGTGGTGGTGCTGCGCAACGCGCTCTCCGCCGCCTTCGCCACGGCCCGTGGGGCGGAGCCTGGGGCGGAAAGCCCGGGGGTCGGCGGGTTGCCCTGACGCCGGTCATGCCCCTCAGCGGACCGAGAAGCCGATCGGCGCCAGCACCACCGCCTGCGCATCCGGGAAATCCGCCGGCAGGCGGGGCAGGGGGGAAACGCGGCGGATCAGCGCCATCGCCTCATGGTCCAGCAGCACGGATCCGGTGCCACGCACCAACTGGCTCGCCAGCACCGTGCCGTCCCGGGCAATGACGAAGCGCAGGGCCGCCGTACCCTCGATGCCCTGGGCGCGGGCGGCGGGTGGGTAGCGGAGGTTGCGCTGCAGGATGCGGACGAGGGCGGCGGCATAGGCCGGGGGCAGTTGCCGCGCGCCGGCGCCCTCGCCGGGGCTGGCTGCCGCCGCGCCCTGGCCATCGCCCGGTGGACCGGGGGAGGCAGCCGGGCCAGGCGCCGTCCCGGCCGCGGGGCCGGGATGGCCGGCGAGCGCGCTGCGGGGTGAGGCCGCGCGCGCGGCGGGGCGTTGTGGGGCCGGGGCGGGGCGGGGGGCAGGTTGCGCCTGGCGCACGGGCTGGGGTTGCGCCGCGCGCACGGGCTCCGGTGGCGCCTGGGGGGGCGGGGGCGGCAGGGGCGGCTCGGCCTGCGCTACCACCGTCTCCGCCGCCTGGGCGGCTTCGAGGCGCGGCGGCGGCGGGGCCGGCGCCTCCAGCGGTGCGGTGACCTCGGCCAGCGCGGGCGGAGGTGGCGGCGCCAGGTCGGGCAAAGCGCCGATCAGGGCCTCTGGCGGCGGCGGCGCGGCGGTGATGGGTTCCGCCAGGGCCTGCACGGGCTGAGGCGACGGCGGCTGGACGGCCGGTGGCGGCGGGGCCTGGGTGATTGGCGGCGGGGGCGGCTGTGCCGCCGGGGGCGGGGGCGGCTGTGCCGCCGGGGGTGCGGGTGGCCGCATGGCCTGGGGCGGCGGCGGCTGCACCATCTGGGCTGGCGGCGGTTGCAGCGCCGAGGTCTGCGGCGCGGGCGGGCTGGACAGGTCCGCCGGCGGCGCATCCACCGCGTTCAGGCTCTCCGTCGGCGCGGCATCCGCCACATCCTCCGGCTGCACTGCCTCGATGCTGCCGGCCGCACCACCGCCCAGGCCACTGGACAGGCTGACCTGAAGCCCGGCGCCACCGCCCGGTAGCGGCGGGTTGGCCGGGCGCATCAGCACGGCGGCGAGGCCCAGATGCAGCGCCAGCGCCACACCCCAGGCGGCGGGGTGAAGGCCGCGCCCATCCCGCAGGGGATCAGCCGAGGCTAAGGACATCAGGCCAGACCCGGGCAGTGAAGGACGGAGGCGCTGCGACAGGTCCATGGCGGTTCAGGGCGCCGCCTCGCCGATCAGGGAGGCACGGCCGAAGCCCGAAGCGGCCAGCGCCGCCAGCACGCGCATCACCTCGCCATAGGCCTGGTTGCGATCGGCGCGCAGGAACACCGGGCGGTCCGGCGTCTCCGCCGCCATCGGGGCGAGGGTGGCAACCAGCGTTGCCGGGTCCGTCTCGGCTTCCTCGATGAAGACGCGGCCCTGGCGATCCAGCGTCAGCACCAGCGGCTGCGTCACCTGCGGCACCGGGGCGTTGGCGGCGCGCGGCAGGTCCACCGGCACGCCGGCCATCATCATCGGCGCCGCCACCATGAAGACGATCAGCAGCACCAGCATCACATCGACGAAGGGCGTGACGTTGATCTCGGAGAGCATGCCCTCCTCATCCTCGCCGTGGCCTTCGAGGTTGAAGGCCATCACTCGGCCGCCACGCGCGCGCGGCTGGACCCGGCGAGGCCGAGGCGCCGCGCCAGGCGTTCCGCCGCCCCGCTGGCGGCGCCGCGCGCCTCGCCCAGCATGGCGGAAAGCCGGTTGAAGGCGAGCGCCGCGGGGATTGCCGCGACAAGCCCGAGCGCCGTGGCGAACAGCGCCTCCGCAATGCCCGGCGCCACCGCGGTCAGGCTGGTATTGCCGCTGCGGGCGATGGCGGTGAAGGCGTTCATGATGCCCCAGACCGTGCCGAACAGGCCGATGAAGGGCGCGGTGGAGGCGATGCTGGCCAGCACCGGCAGGCCGTGCCGGGCACGCGCCGTGCGTTCCACCACCGCCAGCCGTGCCGCGCTGGCGATGTGCTGGCGGCGTTCCGCGGCGGGTTCGCCCACCACCTCCCGCGCCGCATGTTCGGCGGCGACCAGCACCTCGGCCCAGGCATTGTCGTGGGCGGGGGGCGATCCGTCTTCCGCGAAGCGGCGCAGCGCGGCGGCATCCCGCGCCAGGCGCCGAAAACGCAGCGTGCGGTCCAACGCGAGCGCCCAGACCCAGATGGAGGCCAGCACCAGCATCACCATCACCGTCCGTACCACCCAATCGGCGGCGAGGAACAGGCCGAGCGGAGACAGGTCGTGCGCGGTTTCCATGGTTGCTCCTACAGCCCGAAGCGGATGCCGGCGCGGCTGGAGGGCCGCAGGCGATCGGCGCAGTCGGCCACCTCCGCGCCCGCGATGCGGCAGGCCAGCACATCATTCACCAGCAGCCGGCTGATGCGGTCGCAGGGCAGGCCGGCCAGGTCGAACAGCCGCACGGCGGTGCGGCCGGCGCCGACGGGCGCGAGTTCCACCGCGGCGCGGCGGGCGATCTGCCCATCGGCGCCGAACACCACCAGATCCAGCCGCAGCGTGTTGATGGCGGCGGACTCCGGCGCGTCATTGGCCAGCATCATCCAGATGCGGCAGCCCTCGGCCGGTGCCGTCACCGGCTCCAGGCGGTTCAACTCCAGCGGCAAAGCGGGCTGCGCCTGTGCCGGCAGGATCGAGGCCAGTGCCAGGATCGGCAGGACCAGGCACTTCCGCAGCAGGGGGAACGGCGGGGCGGCAGCCATGCTTCGATATCCTTCATCAGCCCGCTGCATCGCATATATGCGAATGACTCGCAATCACACTTCCATGCACGCGGCCCCGGGGCCATGCTCGGCGCGAGAAGGTGAGGGAGGCCGGGCGCATGCCGGATGGGTTTCACGACGACCGGATTCCGGGAACGACCGCGCCGGAGCGGATCCTGATGGCCGCGCTGCGCGCCGGCCCGCGGAACTGTCAGTGCATCCTGGCGCAAGCCGGCATCCGCCCCGCCGGCGTGCTGGGATTCGAACTGCTGCTATCCGTCCTGACCCGCGCCGCGCGGCGGCCGCTGGATGTGCGCCAGGGCGAGGGCACCGCACGGAGTGGGGATGAGGCGGTGCTGCTGGAATTGGAGGCGGCGCTGCAGCGGGGCGATGCGCTGTCGGCCCTCGGCGGCTTGTCCGAGTGGCTGGAGCCGGATGATCTGGCACCGGCGCTGCGCGGCGTGCAGATTTTCGCCCGGCATGCCGCGGCGGCGGGGCTGGTGGTGCAGGACGCGGCCAACCCATGGCCCAGCGGTTTGGCGCCTGGCCGTCTGGCCGCGCCGCACCGATCCCGCTAGAACCGCCGGCCGGGTCACAACCGGCCGGGCCTGAGCCAGGGCCGAGGAACGCAAGCCAGGACGCTCAAGCCATGCCGCATTATCGCAGCCGCACCACCACCCATGGCCGCAACATGGCCGGCGCTCGGGGGCTGTGGCGCGCCACCGGCATGAAGGACGGCGATTTCGGCAAGCCGATCATCGCCGTGGTCAACAGCTTCACCCAGTTCGTGCCCGGCCACGTCCACCTCAAGGACCTCGGCCAGATGGTGGCGCGGGAGATCGAGGCGGCGGGCGGCGTCGCCAAGGAATTCAACACCATCGCGGTGGATGACGGCATCGCCATGGGGCATGACGGCATGCTGTACAGCCTGCCGTCCCGCGACCTGATCGCGGACAGCGTCGAGTACATGGTCAACGCGCATTGCGCGGATGCGATGGTCTGCATCTCCAACTGCGACAAGATCACGCCGGGCATGCTGATGGCGTCCATGCGCCTGAACGTGCCGACCATCTTCGTCTCCGGCGGGCCGATGGAGGCCGGCAAGGTTGTGCATCGCGGCCAGAAGCGCAGCGTCGATCTGATCGACGCCATGATCGCCGCCGCCGATCCCACCGTGACGGATGAGGAAGTGGCCGTCATCGAACGCGCCGCCTGCCCGACCTGCGGGTCCTGCTCCGGCATGTTCACCGCCAATTCGATGAACTGCCTGACTGAGGCGCTGGGCCTGGCGCTGCCGGGCAATGGCACGGTGCTGGCCACGCATGCCGACCGCAAGCAACTGTTCCTGGCGGCCGGGCGCCGCATCGTCGAGATCACGCGGCGACATTACGAGACGGAGGATTTCTCCGTCCTGCCGCGCAACATCGCGACGCGCACGGCCTTCGAGAATGCGATGACGCTGGATATTGCCATGGGCGGGTCCACCAACACCGTGCTGCACCTGTTGGCCGCGGCGCATGAGGGCGGCGTGGACTTCACCATGACCGATATCGACCGCCTGTCGCGCCGCGTGCCGGTGCTGTGCAAGGTGGCCCCCTCCGTCGCCAATGTGCATGTGGAAGACGTCCACCGCGCCGGCGGTATTTTTGGGATTTTGGGCGAGCTGGACCGTGCGGGGCTGATCGACACCTCCGTCAGCCGCGTGGATGCGCCGACGCTGGCCGAGGCGTTGCAGCAATGGGATGTGATGCAGACCGCCGATGCCAAGGTGCTGGACTTCTTCAAGGCCGCGCCGGGCGGCGTGCCGACGCAGGTGGCCTTCAGCCAGGCGGAACGCTGGGAAAGCCTGGACATGGACCGCGCCGGTGGCGTGATCCGCGCCAAGGACGATGCCTTCAGCGCCGATGGCGGCCTCGCCGTGCTGTCCGGCAACATCGCCGTCGATGGCTGCATCGTGAAGACGGCCGGCGTCGATGCCTCGATCCTGACCTTCACCGGCCCGGCGAAAGTGTTCGAAAGCCAGGACGCCGCGGTGGACGGCATTTTGGGCGGCAAGGTGGTGGTCGGCGATGTCGTGGTGGTGCGGTATGAGGGGCCGCGCGGCGGGCCTGGGATGCAGGAGATGCTGTACCCGACCAGCTATCTGAAATCGAAGGGTCTCGGGAAGGTCTGCGCCCTGGTGACGGATGGCCGCTTCTCGGGCGGGTCCTCCGGCCTGTCCATCGGCCATTTGTCGCCGGAAGCCGCGGAGGGCGGGCCGATCGGGCTGGTCGAGGATGGCGACATCATCGAGATCGACATCCCGAACCGCCGCATCGAGCTGAAGGTGGAGGACGCCGAGATGGCGCGCCGCCGGGCCGCGATGGAAGCGAAGGGCGATGCCGCCTGGCAGCCCGCCAGCCCGCGCAAGCGCCAGGTCTCGACGGCGCTGCAGGCCTATGCGGCGATGGCGACGAGTGCCGCGCGGGGCGCGGTGCGGGATCTGGCGTCGCTGAAGCGGCGCTAGGAAAGGGAGGTCCGGCGGCGGCAATGCAGCCGCCGGAATGCGGGTGTCAGCCGAGCACGCCTTGGCGCATCTGGCTTTCGCGGATGATGCGCTCATGCCCGTCGCGGCTGTTCTTTACGCGGTATTCGCGGTCCTGCGCATCATTCGGCAACTGCCGGACGACGGTGTAGGCGCCGGACGGCGCGGACCCGTCATAACGGCCCGGCATGAACTCGATGCGCTGGCCCACGGTGTAGCGGTGATGCGGAGGCATGTGGCGATCCTCACGGGTCGGGGCAGCCCCTGGCGTTGCGCCGAAGGGGCAGGACGACCAGGCCGCCCGCGCGCCGTGAAGTCCTTGGTTCAGCCGATCAGATCCATCACGATGCGGCGGATTTCGTCGCGCGTGAGGCTGGAAATGGCGGGCTCGCTGCCGGCCTGGAGTTTCGGCTGGGCCGGAAGGGTGGACCCGTTCGCGTGGAACTGGGTCGAGTAGCGTTCGTCGTAGGTGTGCACGTGGTCCTTTGGGCAGTCCCCGGCGGCGGTGCCACCGTGCTGCGGATGCTTTGGTCTATGCCGGGCGCGCCAGGGACGCGACGGGGCGATGTGCCGCACTTGTGGTGGCGGCGGTGGGATGACGGAGGAACGGGCGCCGAGGCCCCCGTTCATCCATCCGTTATCCGTCGGGGCGGCCCTGGGCCACCCCGGTCGGTTCAGGCCTGCTTCAGGTTGCCGGCCGAGGTCTTGCCCTGCTGGCCGTGCTGCAGCTCATACTCCAGCTTGTCGCCCTCGCGCGGCTCCTGGAGGCCGGAACGCTGCACGTCGGAGATGTGCAGGAACACGTCCTTGGAGCCGTCTTCCGGCTGGATGAAGCCATAGCCCTTGGTTGCGTTGAACCACTTGACGGTGCCGATCGGCATGGAAGGTATCCGCTTCGTAACTGAAGACCGCCCCGCGACATTGCAGGGCGGATCAGTCTTGGGAGCGAAACGGACACTAGGCTCGGCGCTCGATCGAGCAGGGAGAGCAGGCCGAACCGCGCAAGGCTGACCGACCTCATATGCGCCCTGCATGGGCAAGCTGCAACTTAAATCGGGACTTGTGGCCGCCCTTCATGTTTTCGAAACATTGTGCGGTTGGTAAACTCTGGCCGGTCGCGAGGCCGCGGCCGAGGGAGCGCCAGGCTGCATGATCGAGGATGAGGCCACGCCGCGCCTGGTGCTGCCGCCCGGCCCGCGCTTCGCCGCGATCGGGGCGGAATTCGTGCGCGGGGCCGCCGCCGTCGCCGGCACCGAGCCCCATCGCGCCGACCGCCTGGCCCTGATCGCGGAGGAGGTGCTGGCGGCCTGCCCGGCGGCCTCCGGTCCTGTCAGCCTGGTTCTGCGCGATCGGCGCCACGCCATACGGCTGGAACTCGGCTTCACCACCGCGGATCTCGACCTTGCCGGGCTGGACCAGGCGCGGCGACGGGATGTGGAGGATACCGCCGCCGTCGGCCTGTACCTGGCGGCCCGGCTGGCGGACCACCTGACCACCGAACCGGCCGGGGCAGCCGGGCTGCGGCTGGGCTTCGATGTCGCGCGAGCCTATCCGGCGCGGGTGGCGGCTGCGGCGCCCGAGGGCCTCGGCGCGATGCAGGGCACGCCGGTGGAGCCGGATGACGCGACGCTGGCGCTGCTGGTGGATTGGGCGGAGGCCAGCGGCACCGGCGGCCCGGCCTTCCGCACCGCGTCCCGCGTGCTGGACCAGCGCGCGGCCGGGGAGCTTACGGCGCTCGTGGCGCTGGATGCGCGGCGCCGGCCGCTGGGCGGGCTGTTCTGGCAGCCCTTCGGCCGCCGCCTGATGGCGCTATCCGGCTCTGCCGTGCTGCTGCCCGAGGGTCGCGCCGCACTCGCCACCGCCCTGTTGCACGCCGCGCTCGGCCGCCTGGCGCGCGGCAGCATCCAGGGGCTGGTGGTGCTGGAGCCGGCGCCGGAAATGCCGGCCGAAGCCTTCGAGGTGGTGGGCCACCTGCCGGATGCCGCCGGCGGCCAGCACCCCGTGCTGTTCCGCGCGCTGGAGGAAGACCCGGGCGGCATCGCCTGGGTGCCGGAGGCGCTGCGCTCCTGGGTCACGGAGACGGTGCGCCGCCTCGGCCTCGGCCGGGATATCGAGGCGCCGCCGCCGCCCGCGCGGGCCACCGGCGCGGCCATGGCGGCGGAGACGGACCGCGCCGCCAGCCGCGTCACCCTGCGGCCGCTGCTGGCGGCGGCGGATGCGGCGGCGGTGGCCCTGGGCAATGTGGCGCTGTTCCGCGCCCAGGGTTTTGCGCAGTGCCGCGCGGTGCTGGACCTTGGCCAGCCCGGGCATGCGGCCTTCGCGGAGGGCCTGGTCCAGGCCGGGCTGGCGCCGGCGGCGCTGATCCCGGATGCGGCCGGGGATCTGCTGCTGCTGGCCTCGCCCGGATGAGCGGCTTCGCGCTGGATCGACTGGTGCCGGCGCATGTCCAGGCCTTCGAGGCCTATGTGCCCGCACCGCCGGACGACGTGCTGCGGCGGCGCTTTGGCGTGGCGCATCTGCACCGGCTGAACAACAACGAGAATGCACTCGGCCCCCCCGCGGCTTCGCGTGCGGTGCTGGCGCGCTGGGACCAGCGGGAGGCGGCGCTGTATCCGCAGGGCGATGGCTGGCACCTGCGCCGCGCCATCGCCGGCCGCTTCGGGCTGGATGCGGAGCAGGTGATCCTCGGCAATGGCGCGAATGAGGTGATCGCCTTCGTCATCAAGGCGTTCTGCGAGGCCGGGGACAACATCGTCACCGCCGACCGCACCTTCGCCGTCTATGAATGGCTGGCCAGTTTCTCCGGCGTCGAGGCCCGGCTGGTGCCGCTGCGCGACCATGGCTTCGACGATGCGGCGCTGCTGCGTGCGATCGATGCGCGCAGCCGCGTGGTGTTCCTGTGCAACCCGAACAATCCGACGGGAAGCTGGTGGGACCATGCCACGCTGGCGCGCTTCCTGGATTCGGTCGCCGGCCGCGCGATCGTGGTGGTGGACGAGGCCTATGCCGAATTCGCCGAGGCGCCGGACTTTCCCAACAGCTTCGCGCTGATGGCGCGGCATCCGAACCTCATCGTGTTCCGCACCTTCTCCAAGATGTGGGGGCTGGCCGGGCTGCGCATCGGCTGGATGGCGGCGGCACCGGCAGTGGCGGCCACGGTGCGGAAGACCAGCATCAGCTACAGCGTGAACCGGCTGGCGCTGGACGCGGCGCAGGAAGCGGTGTGGGACGAGGCGCATATCGCCGCGAGCCGCGCGCAGGTGCGGGTGGCGCAAGCGGGGCTGGCCACGCTGGCGGGGCGGCTGGGGCTGCCCCTGCTGGGCGGCATCGGCAATTTCGCCATGCTGCGCCTGCCCATGCCGGATACGGTGGTGCATCGGCGGCTGATGGCGCGCGGCGTGATGGCGCGGGCGATGACCAGTTTTCGCTACCCCGGCTGGCTGCGCGTATCCTGCGGCAGCCCGGCCGCCATGGCCGCGTTCAGTGAGGCGCTGGAAGCGGTGCTGGCGGAGCGATAGTCGCCTGTTCCGGCAGGCGCAGCAGCGCCGCCACGCCGGGCGCCAGGCACAGTGCCGCCAGCAGGAAGGCACCGGCATACCCCGCGATGCCCACCACCAGCCCGCCGAGCAACGGGCCGAGCAGGTAGCCAAGCTGCAAGGTCAGCATCATCAGGTTGAGGTTGGCGCCGCGCCGCTCGGGCGGCGAATGCAGGTGCATCAGCGCGTTCAGAAGCGGTAGCGCGGCGCCGAAGCCGAGGCCGGTCAGCAACGCCACGGCCAGCAGCGCCCAGGTGGGCAAGGGCAGTGCCAGCAGCCCCAGTGCCAGCCCCACCGCGCCAAGCCCGAGCGCGGCCAGCCGGCGCTGGTCCAGCCGGTCGAAGGCGCTGCCGGCCAGCAGGCGCAGGGCCATGATGGTGGCGGTCTGGAGGGCGAAGAACAGGCCGATCAGCGCGCCGCCCTCCAGTTCCAGCGCGCGCGGCTTCAGCAGGCTGAACAGCAGGGCATGCGCCAGGAAGGCCAGGCTGTTCACCGCCAGCAGCAGCAGCACCGCCCGGCTGGCTGGTCCACCCGCGGCCGCGAGCGGCGGGGCTTTGACCAAGGGGCGGCGCGCGATCCACAGCGCCAGCAGCAACGCCGGCGCCTGCAGCAGCGCCAGGGCCGCGTATTGCTGGCCCGCATCGCCGCCGAAGGCGGGCAGGGTGGCCTCCATCAGCGGCGGCAGCAGCGCGAAGGGCAGCAGATCCGCGACTCCGAACAGCGCATAGGCCCGCCCCGCCTGCGCAGCCGGCACCATGGCGACGAAAGCTGAGACGATGCCCACCAGCGTCAGCACGAAGCCCAGGCCATGCCACAACCGCAGCGCAAGCAATTGCGGAAAACCCTCGGCCAGCGGGTAAAGCGGCAGCGCCAGAAGGGTCACGGTAAAGCCGGCCAGGATGCAGCGCCCGGCGGTGGCGGGCGTGATACGGGCCGAGAGCGGCGGAATCAGCAGCAGCGCCACCAGGGTGAAGCCGGCAATCGCCAGCCCCGCCTGGGCCGGGCCGAGGCCGCGGCCGCGCAGCCAGGGCTCCAGCCCGTAGAAGGCGGCCAGGTTGGCGAAGCCCAGCAGGGTCAGCACCAGCATGCCGGCGAAGCCCGCGTTCCAGAGGGGCGGCTCCGTGCTGTCCGTAATGTCTGCCATTGCGTGGCCGTATCATGAACGGCGCGGCAAGGGGACCTGGGATGGCCAGGCCCGCGCCGGCTTCAGTCGAAGCCGCGATACCGGAAATCCGGCGAGACGGCCTCCGCCACCGCGGCCGCCAGCATCCCGTGGTGGGGCGACAGCGCGCAGGCCGGGTCCGTCGCGGCGGCATCACCGGTCAGTGCGAAGGCCTGGCAGCGGCAGCCACCCCAATCCTTCTCCGCCCGGTCGCAGCCGCGGCAGGGCTCCGGCATCCAGCTCGTGCCGCGGAAGCGGTTGAAGGCGTCGCTGTCTTCCCACGCCGCGCGCAGGGATGTGTCGCGCACATTGGGGAAGTCGAGGCCGGTGATGGATTCCGCCGCGTGGCAGGGTAGCACGCGCCCGGCGGGGGAGACGCCGAGGAAGCGATTGCCCCAGCCGCCCATGCAGGATTTCGGCCGCGCCGCGTGATAATCCGGCACCACGTAATCGATCAGCAGCCGGCCCTGATGCGTCAGCCGCGCCGCATCGACGATGCGGGTCGCCGCGTCCAACTGTTCGCGCGTGGGCAGCAGCGCGTCGCGGTTCATCAGCGCCCAGCCGTAGTATTGCACATGCGCGACTTCCAGCCGGCCGGCGCCCCAGCGCAACGCCGTCTCGATCAGCAGCGGCAGGTTGTGCAGGTTCTGGCGGTGCACCACGGCGTTCAGCGTCAGCGGTAGCCCGGCCTCCGTCACCAGCCGCGCCGCCAGTTCCTTGCGCGCCGGCGCGCCCTTCATGCCGCCGATGCGCTCCGCCCCCGCAGGGTCCGCGTCCTGCACGGAAAGCTGCACGTGATCCAGCCCCGCATCCACCAGCCGCGCCATCAGCGCGGCATCCAGCAGCACGCCCGCGGTGATGAGGTTGGTGTAGAGGCCGGCGTCATGGGCTGCCCGGGTGATCTCCACGATGTCGCGCCGCACGGTCGGCTCGCCGCCCGAGAGATGCACCTGGAGGCAGCCCAGCGCGGCGGCCTCGCGGAACACCCGCGCCCAGTCTTCCGTGGTCAGCTCCCTGCTCGCCCGCGTCAGCTCGACGGGGTTGGAGCAATAGGGGCAGCGCAGCGGGCAGCGATGCGTCAGCTCCGCCAGCAGCGCGAGGGGCGCGTTCACGGCGCCAGCGCGCCGCGCGCCACAAGGTCGTCCACCATGGCGCGCACATCGGTGGCGATGACCTCGCGCGGCGCATCGAATTTCCTGGCCAGCGCGTCGATGATGGCGTCCAGGTCGCGCGCGCCATCGACCAGGCGCAGCACTTCCAGCGCCGTATCATCCGGCACGAACATGCGCTCCGGCGCCATCACCACCCAGCGATCCCGCGCCTGGTCATGGTGCAGCCGCACGCCGCGCGGAAAGCGGGGGATCATGGGCGGAAGGCGCTCGGCGGCGGCAGGCCCGGCGCGACATAGGCGAAGTGCAGCGCGTCCAACTGCGCCCACAGCAGGTCGCATTTGAAGCGCAGCGCCGCGAGGACCTGGTCCTGCTTCTCCTCGGTGTCGGCGTACTGCCTGACGTAGCCGAGCGCGAAGGCAACATCCTGCGGCGCCTGGGTCAGCCGCGGCGTGAAATAGGCGAGCGTTTCCGCCGTGACGAAATCATAGTTCCGCAGCATGCCGGAGACGCGCTGGGAGATGATGTCGGGCGAGAACATCTCGGTCAGGGACGACGCAATGGCCTCCAGCAGCGATTTTTCCCGCACGAAGCGCACATAGGCATCCACCGCGAAGCGCGTCGCCGGCAGCAGTCCTTTAAGGGACACCACATAGTCGCGGTCCAGCCCCAGCCCATCCGTCAGCGCCAGCCAGCGTTCCACCCCACCCGGATGCGTGCCGTCGCCATCATGGTCCACCAGCCGCCGGCGCCATTCACGGCGCAGATCGGGCGTCGGCAGGCGCGCCAGCAGGGAGGCATCCTTCGCCGGAATGCTGGACTGGTAATAGTAGCGGTTCAGCGCCCAGGCCTGGATCTGCCCGCGATCCAGCTTGCCGCCATGCAGCAGGTGATGGAACGGGTGATGGACGTGGTAGCGCTCCGCCCCGATCGCGCGCAGGGCATCCTCGAGGGCGTCAGGCGACAGCAGGCTCACAGGCGGATCTCCATTCCATCCTCGCCAACCTCCCAGCCAGCGGCGACGAGGTGGGCGCGTTTGGGGCTGTCGGACAGTAGGGCGGGGTTCGTGTTGTTGATGTGCACGAAGATGCGGCGCGTGACGTTCAGCTCCGCGAAGGCGGCGAGCGTGGAGCCTGGCCCGGTCATCGGCATATGGCCCATGCGCCGCGCGGTCTTCGGCCCGGCGCCCTGGCGGATCATCTCATCATCGGTGAACAGCGTCCCGTCGAACAGCACACAGTCCGCGCCGCGCAGCCGCGCGCGCAGCGCATCCGTCATCATGGCGCAGCCCGGGATGTAGTGCAGCGTGCCGCCGCCGGCCGAGAGCGCGAGGCCTACCGCTTCGCCATCCTCCGCCACACCCGGGTCACCGGCGCCTTCGACGAACAGCGGCACCTTGCCCGGCACGGCATAGGCGGTGACGGTGATGCCCAGCACGGCGAAGGCCTGCTCCAGCGTGATGCTGCGGCGCTGCACGAATTCGGGATTGAGCGCACCGAAGATCGGGTTGGCCGCCAGCACCTCCAGCGTCGGCGCGGCGGCGAGCAATTCGAAGGCCTGGCGTTCGCGCAGGTGCAGCAGGCCGGCCACGGCATCCACCTCCGCCCCGGTCAGCAGAACGGCGCCGATCGGCGAATTCCGCAGCGGATGCGCCCGCGGGTGCAGGGCCGGGGTGGCGGCGATCTGTTGGCGGAGGTCAGGGCTGGCATTCACCAGCAGCCAGCGCTCGCCATCGGCCGAGGCCGCGATGCTGGCCTGGCTGCGCGGCAGGGCGGCCGGATCGCCGGCACGCGCCCTCAGGCAGCCGGGGCCGGCGGAATTCCACTGCGGGAACCCTCCGCCGGCACCGGCCCCGAGCATGATGACCCGGAGCACGCCCCGGGCAGCCGGCTCAGTCGATCTCGGCGGAAGCGTAGCTGTTGATTTCCATCGCGAGGGAAATTTCGACGATCTTCGGGGTCTTCCAGGCCATGACTTCGTCCTCCGGCTGCGACCGGCGAGATGCCGGCCGGAACGACATGCCCTTCCAGCCATGTGACTTCAAGACGAGGCGGGACGACAGGGCGCAAGGGCGCTGAACTTCGCGCGAGAAGCCCGGCGCCCAGGGCTGCTGCGCATTCGTGATGTTATCATATTACGTTGCCATGTTGGGCCATTCGGAAAACCGCATGATCCGCACCAGCACGCAGGCGAGGCCGAGGACCGGGGACGCCGCGAAGACGCCGGGCAGGGCGCCAACGGGCGGTCAGGCCGATCGGCAGGGCGGGAAGGTGCGGGCGCGTCGTGGCCGGCGGAACGATGCCGGCCAACGACGTGCTACTGGGCCGCCTCGCGGGTGAGGCGGTCGAGCAGCGCCTCCGTCCCGCGCTGCCCCTCAGCCGGGATGGTGACGCCGTGGCGGGCGAAGACGCGGCTGGCGAGGTCCGCGCCGGTGCTGCGGGTGATCTGCACGCCGCCCTGGTCATCCTCCCACACCAGCACGCGCATCGGCAGGTCGAGCGCGAGCGTCGGGTTGGCTGCCATGCCGGGGGTGCCGGCGGCGGGGTTGCCGAACAGCACCACGCTGCGGCCGCGCAAAGGCAGGCCGGCGTCGCGCGCCGCGGCGGCGTGGTCGATCTCGGCGAAGACCTTCCAGCCGGCGGCGCGGACAGCGGCGCCGAAGCGATCCAGCGTCGGGCGCATGCCATGGGCGCTGCGTAGGGTCACCAGGCCGCTGTCGCCGGTGCTGGCGGGCTGCGCCTGGGCTGGAAGCGCGAGCGGCATGGCCAGTGCCACTAGAACAAGAAGGCGGCGCAGGGCGGCGGGGGAGGCTGCTGCGGTCATGGGGCGGCTCCGTGATGTACACGGAGCTTCGCGGGGGCCGGCCTTGCGGTTACGCGCCCATTCGGGGGTCGAGAGGTCGCACTGGTTGGGGCGCCAGGATCCCCAAGCCGAACTCCGTAAACACGGCGTTTCTTAAGGCCTTTAGCGTCAACCGAAGCTATATGTGTCCCAGACGTGTGGCACAGGCAAGCGGGGCCGACCAAGTTTACGCTACACCCAACGGGGTCTGTCCTGAGAACTGGCGAGACATCACGGAGCCTCCTGCGGGAAACCGAGCAGGGCCGGGTGGACGTGATCGTGGTCTACAAGATTGACCGCCTGTCCCACTCTCTGATGGAATTCGCCAAGTTCGTGGTGGTGACGGAGGCGCACGGCGTGACCTTCGTCTCCGTCACGCATTCGTTCGAACGACCACCAGCAGTACGCGTGCAGTGGCGACTGCCGCAGCATGACAGGCGCGAGCGGGACTGACGCCGCATGTTCAACACCGACCAAAGACCGTAGTCGGTGGTGAACAGGGCAGAGGCAGGCAGTCATCCAGATGGAACGGCGACGGCTTGCATCCATTCGGCGGCACGGTCGAGCAACTCGGCGAGGATTTCGGCATCCGTCCGCCCCGACCTCACCGGAACATGGAAGGAGTGGTCAGCCTGATCCGACACGACCAGCGTCGCCAGTTTGCCCAACTCCGCGATAGCTGGTTCCAGGAGCGCCATCTCGGCGAGGGCGTCGCGCGTCCCCTGGAGAAACAGCATCGGCACGCTGATCTGCGCGAGATGATCTGCTCGATCGGAGGCCGGCTTGCCCGCCGGGTGTAGCGGAAAACCCAGAAAGACCAGCCCGACGACACCCGGCAGTGGTGCCTCCGCCTGGGCCTGTGACGTCATGCGCCCTCCGAAGGACTTGCCGCCCGCAAAGAGCGGCACGTCGGGCAACCTGCCACGCGCCGCGTTGACAGCAGCCCGGACCGCCGCCTGCGCCAGCGGAGGCCGATCTGGCCGCTTGCTGCCGGCTTCCGTGGAGGGGAACTGAAAGCGCAAAGTCGCGATCCGACGTTCAGACAGCCCCTCGGCCACTGCGGCCATAAATGGGTGGGTCATACCGGCGCCTGCTCCATGGGCCAGGACAAGAAAGGCCGCAGGCTGCGGCGGCGCTGCAAAAAGTGCCGACACACTGTGCGCGTCATCGACCTGGATCTTCATGACACCTCCGACGATCATTGTGCGTTGGCCCCAGACCAGCCAACTAAACAGCGGATGAGCCGAGACCCGGTTACGTGAAGATCGCCACCTTCAACATCAACAACGTGAACAGGCGTCTACAGAACCTGCTCGACTGGCTGGAGGAGGCCCGGCCCGACATCGTCTGCCTGCAAGAGCTCAAGGCGGCGCAACACGCCTTTCCCGCCGAAGCAATCAGGGCAGCAGGCTACCACGCGGCTTGGGCTGGGCAGCCCACCTGGAACGGGGTGGCTATCCTCGCCCGTGGTGTCGCACCTGTGGTGACCTGCCGAAGCCTGCCTGGCGATCCCAAAGATTTGCAGAGCCGGTACATTGAGGCAGCGGTCAGCGGCGTCCTCATCGGCTGCCTCTACGCGCCGAACGGCAATCCCCAGCCGGGCCCGAAGTTCGCTTACAAGCTGGCTTGGCTCGAGCGGCTAATTGAACATGCCGGATCGTTGCAGCGGGCGGGGATCCCGATTGCGCTGGCCGGCGACTACAATGTCGTGCCCACAGATGCGGACATCTATCCGTCCAAGTCCTGGGCAAAGGACGCGCTGCTGCAGCCCGAGAGCCGGTCCGCTTTCGCCAGGTTGCTCGCGCAGGGTTGGACCGATGCCATCCGCGCGACACATCCTACCAGGGCTCGCTACACCTTCTGGGACTACAAGCGTGATCGCTGGCGGCGCGATGCGGGTCTTCGCATCGACCACATCCTGCTCAGCCCGGCACTCAGTGACCGGTTGAAGACCGCAGGTGTTGATCGCGACGTACGAGGCCGGGAGGGGGCGAGCGACCACGCGCCGGCCTGGGTTGTGCTGCGGCCAGCAACCGGACGGTCACGTCGGGCCCGCAAGCCCTGACACTTCTAGCCCTGGTCCGCCGCGACGACCGGTCTGCTCCTATCAGGCCAGGCCGCGGCGCAGGGCGAGGCCGGCCATGGCGATGAGATCGAGCGCCGGCCGGATGACGGCGCACATGGTCAGCGCGCCGTGCAGCAGGCCCGCGACGTGCAGGTGGCTGACAGGCACGCCCTCTCGCTCCAGCCGCCGCGCATAGTCGCAGCCCTCGTCGCGCAGCGGGTCGTGGCCGACCGTCAGCACGAAAGCAGGCGCCGTGCCGGACAGGTCGGCGGCGCGCAGCGGCGAGGCGCGCCAATCCGCCCAGCCTGCGGGCTCCGGCGCATAGCGGTCACGGAACCAGCGCATGCCCGCGGCAGTCAGCGGTAGGTCGGAGGTGAAGCGGGCATGGCTGTCATGGCCCTGCGCCATGTCCGTGACAGGATACAGCAGCAGCTGAAGGCGCAACGCGGGCAGCCTGCCATCCCGCGCCATCAGCGCCGCCACGGCGGCCAGGTTGCCGCCGGCGCTGTCGCCCCCCACCGCCAGCCGCGTCGGATCGATGCCGAGGGCTGATGCATGCGCCGCGGCATGGGCGACCGCCTCCGCATAGTCGTCAATGGCCGCGGGAAACGGATGCTCCGGCGCCAGCCGGTAATCTACGGCCAGCACGGCGCAGCCGGAGGCGTTGCACAGGCTGCGGACGAGATGGTCATGCGTCGCCAAGTCGCCGAACACCCAGCCCCCGCCATGCGCGAAGACCAGGCAGGGCAGAACCTCCTCCGCACGCGAGCCCTGCGGCCGGTAGAGCCGCATGGCGATGCCGGAGGGCAGGCGCAGGTCGCGCGTCTCCGCCACATCCGGCGGGGGCGGCTGCAGCACAAGCCGACCGGCGGCGTATTGCGCGCGCGCCGGCCCGGTCTCCATCGCTTCCAGCGGCTGGCGCCCGGCGGCACGGATCATCTCGAGCAGGGTCTGGCAATCCGGATGCAGCGGCGCGGCCATGACGGGTGATTCCTCGGGGCACGACTTGATTGACACCGCATGGGTGGTGCCGCACCTTCCGCGCAAGGGCAAGAAGCCACAAAGGCTGCCCGGGGAAGGGGAACGCCGATGTCCAGGACCAATTCCACCACGATCGGGCGCCGTGCGCTGCTCGGCGGTACCGCTGCCCTGGCGGGATTCCCCAATATCGGCTTCACGCAGCCGCGCCAGCCGATTAAGGTCGGCGTGCCCACCATCCTGTCCGGCCGCGTCGCGCAGCTCGGTCTATCGTCGCGCAACGCCATGCAGATCGAGGTCGACCGCTTCAACGCCTCCGGCGGCCTCGACGGGCGGCCGATCGAGCTGGTGGTGCGCGACAGCCGCGGTGTGCCGGCGGAGGCAGCCCGGCTGGCGCGGGAGATGATCAGCAGCGAGGGCTGCGAATTTCTGCTTGATGCCGAGCCATCCTCCGGCGGCTTCGCCATCCATGAGGTGGTGCGCGAGACGGGAACGGTGACGCTGCACGTCAACTCCGAGACGTCGTCGCTGACCGCCGATCCGCGCCAGCGTTTCTGGAACGCCTTTCGCGTGGCACGCCAAGGCATCCATGATTCCATCGCCGGCGGCGCCTATGCGGCGGAGATCGCGAAGGCACGCAACCTGCGGCGCTGGATGACGGTCTCGCCCGACTACGCCTATGGCCGCGACACCACGGCGGAATTCGTGGAATACGTGAAGAACTTCCACTCCGAGATCCAGATCACCGGCGAAACCTGGCCGCGGCTGTTCCAGGCCGACTACACCGAGAACATCACGCGGCTGTCGCAGGGCCGGCCGCAGGCGGTGTATTCCTGCCTCTGGGCCGGCGATTTGGTGACCTTCGTCGAACAGGCCTCGATCTTCGGGCTGTTTCAGCAGTCGCAGTTCTTCGCGGTGAACATGGCGGACTACACGACGCTGCAGCAGGTGCGGAACCTGCCGCCGGGCGTGCACTCCGGCAACCGCTACCTGCGCAATTTCCCGGACGTGCCGGAGAACCAGGAATTCGCCGCGGAATACAACCGCCGCTTCAACACCTTCCCCACCAACTGGTCCTGGCAGGCCGCAACATCGGTTCGCCTGCTGGGCACCGCGCTGCGCCAGGCCGGCGGCACCGATCCGCGCGCGGTCGCCGGCAAGCTGAAGGGCATGACCATCGACAGCCCCTTCGGCGTCGGCGGCAAGCTGACGATGCGCGCGGAAGACCAGACGCTGGTGGACTACGCCATCGGCTGGGGGGTCACCATCGCGCAGGACCCCTACATCCAGCGCATGACGCCGGCCGACTGGGCCGTGATCTACCGGCTGGAGGCGGAGTGGAAACGCAGCAAGGGCTGGACCTGAGCAACCCGGATGGAACTGGCCGAACTCGGTGAGTGCCTCGCCTCCGTCTCCTGCATCGTGACGCAGAGCGCGGCGGGGCTGACCATCGGGATGCTGCTGTTCCTGGTCGCCTCCGGCCTGACGCTGATCTTCGGTGTGCTCGGGCTGGTGAACTTCGCGCACGGCTCGCTCTACATGATCGGCGCCTACCTGGCGCTGACCGTGCATGGCGCAACGCAAAGCTTCGCGCTGGCGGTGGTGGCGGGCACGCTGGGCACGGCCCTGTTCGGGCTGTTCTTCGAGCGCTTCCTGCTCAGCCGCATCTATGGCCGCGACGTACTGATGCAGTTGCTCGTCTGCTATGCGGTCATCCTGATCCTCGATGACCTGGTGAAGATCATCTGGGGCGCGGATTTCCGCAGCATGGGCGTACCGGAGGAATTCCGCCGGCCACCCTTCATCATCGGCGGCGGCATCGTGCCGTACTTCTACGCCATCCTCTTCGCCATTACCGCCGCCATCGCGGCCTTGCTGGCCTGGGGCATGGGGCGCACGCGCTTCGGGCGCATCGTGCGCGCGGCGGCCATCAACCCCGGCATGGTCGGCGCGCTCGGCATCAACACCACCGTGATCTACGCCGCCGTCTTCGCCATCGGCGCCGGGCTGGCCGGCGCGGCGGGGGCCCTGTCTGCGCCGATCCGCTCCGTCGTCGCGGGTGCGGGCGTCTCCATCCTGATCGAGAGCTTCATCGTTACCGTCATCGGCGGCATGGGCTCCATTGGCGGCGCGCTGGCGGCGGCGCTGATCCTCGGCTTCACGCGCTCCTTCGGCTCCATCGGCTTCCCGCTGTTCGTGGAGGGCGCAATGTTCGCCATGATGGCGCTGGTGTTGCTGCTGCGCCCGAGCGGCCTCGGCGGGAAGCGTCCCTCATGAGGGATGGCGTGCTGCGCGATGCCGGGATTGCCACGCTGGTGCTGGCTGGCTTCCTGGCGGTGACGCTGGGCGGCTTCGGCTCCGCCGGGCTGCTGGACTTCGCCATCCGCTTTGCCACCTTCGGCCTGCTGGCGCTGTCGCTGAACCTGCTGATCGGCACCACCGGCCTCGTCTCCTTCGGCCACGCCGCGTATTTCGCCATGGGCGCCTACGCCTTCGGGCTACTGATGCAGCGCGCCGGCCTGTCCATCCCCCTGGGCATCCTGCTGGCGCTGGGCTGCACGGCGCTTCTGGCCCTGGTGGTGGGCGCGCTCTGCGTGCGGCTGTCGGAGATCTACTTCGCCTTCCTGACGCTGGCCTTCCAGATGCTGCTGCATTCCGTGATCCTGTCCTGGATCTCGCTAACCGGCGGCGACCAGGGGCTGATGGGCGGCATCCCAAAGCCGCCCTTCCTCGGCATCGACCTGTCGCGGCCGCTGCACCTGGCGGGCTTCGGCATCGCCTGCCTGCTGGTCTCCACCGTAGCGCTGCGGCAGGTGGTGCGCTCGCCCTTCGGGGCCGCGCTGCGGATGCTGCGGGACAACCCGGATAGGGCCGCCTTCGTCGGGCTGTCCGTCTATCGCTATCGCCTGGCAGCCTTCGTCATCGCCGGCACCTTCGCGGGCCTCGGCGGCGTGCTGATGAGCCTGTATGTGTCGGGCGCCTTCCCCACCTTCGCCTTCTGGACTACCTCGGGCGAGGCGATCTTCATGATCATGCTCGGCGGCGTCACCGTGTTCCTCGGCCCGCTGGTCGGCGTCGCGATCTTTCTGATCCTGAACGACCGCATCACCGCCGTGACGGAGCATCACGGCCTGTTCCTCGGCATCATCCTGCTGGTCATCGTGCTCGGCCTGCGCAAAGGGTTGCTGGATTTCGTGGTGGATCACTGGCGCGGCCGCCGGGGGGCGAGCCCATGAGTTTCTCCGGCCGCATCGCCGTGGTCACCGGCGGCGCCAGCGGCATCGGCGCCGCCTGCTGCCGGCTGCTGGCCGCGCGTGGCGCGCGCGTGGTGGTCGCGGATCTCGACACGGCGCGGGCGCAGGCGCTGGCGGCGGAACTCCGCGGCATGGCGCTGACGCTCGACGTAGCCTCCCGCGACGCGAACGAGGCGGCGGCGGCGCGGGTCGAGGCCGATCTCGGCCCGGTGGATCTGCTGGTGACCTCCGCCGGCATCATCCAGCGCCCGGTGCGGGCGGAGGCGATGACGGAGGCGGAGGTCGAGCAGGTGGTCCGCGTCGACCAGATCGGCACCTGGAACTCCGCTGTCGCCTTCGGCGCGCGCATGGCCCGGCGTGGGCATGGCGCCGTCGTCACCATCGCCTCCATCGCGGGCATGCGGTCCATGCCGCTGCACGCCTATTCGCCAGCCAAGGCCGCGGTCATCGAGATGACGCGCTGCCTCGCCGCCGAATGGGGCCGCTCCGGCGTGCGGGTGAACGCCGTTTCGCCGGGCTACACGCTCACCCCCGCGCTCGGCGCCGCCATCGCCGCCGGGGAGCGCGACCCGGCGCTGCTGGAAAACTCCAGCGCGCTCGGCCGCATGGTGACGCCGGAGGACATCGCGGAGGCCGTGGCCTTCCTCGCCTCCGACGCCGCGCGCTCCATCACCGGGGTGAACCTGCCGGTGGATGCGGGCTGGCTCGTCGCCCCCTCCTGGGGCGCCTATGGCGGGCTGCCTCCTGCCCGCGGCAACGGGCCGTGAGCGGCGGAAGGCTGGAGCTGCGGGGCCTGAGCAAGGCCTTCGGCGGCGTGGTGGCGACCGACGACGTCTCCCTGGTCTTCGAGCCGGGCACGCTGTCCGCCATCATCGGCCCGAACGGCGCCGGCAAGACCACACTGTTCCACCTGATCACAGGCAAGCTGGCGCCCACCGCCGGCCAGGTGCTGCTGGATGGCGCGGACATCACCGGGCTGGACCGCCGCGACATCGTACGCCGCGGCATCGGCCGCGCCTTCCAGGTGGCGAACCTGTTCCCGAGCTTCACGGTGGAGCAGGCATTGGCCGCGGCGCTGATGGCGCATGAGGGCCGCACCGCGCGGCTGCTCGGCGCCTTCCCGCCCGCCGACATCGCGGCGCGCGCCGGGGAGGTGATGGAGTTGTGCGGGCTGACCCCTCTGGCGCGGACCGTTTCCGCCAACCTGTCGCATGGCGACCAGAAGCTGCTCGACATCGCGCTGGCCCTGGCGCTCGATCCCAAGGTGCTGCTGCTGGACGAACCCACCGCCGGCATGGGCCCGGATGAACGCTGGCGAATGATCGACCGCGTGCATCGCCTGTGGCAGGCGCGTGGCCTGACGCTGGTGTTCATCGAGCACGACATGGACATCGTCTTCCGCATCGCGCAATCGGTTCGCGTGCTGCGTTACGGCTCCGTGCTGGCCCAGGGCACGCCGGACGAGGTGCGGCGCAACCCCGCCGTCGTCGAGGCCTATCTCGGCGCCGACCACGCGCTGGATCCGGCTCAATGAGCGAACTCGAAGTCGAATCCTTGGATGCCGCCTATGGCCACAGCCAGGTGCTGTTCGGCGTGGCCTTCGCGGTGGAGCGTGGCGAGACGCTGGCCCTGATGGGCCGCAACGGCGCAGGCAAGAGCACCACCTTCAAAGCCATCGCCGGGCTGCTGCCGCCGCGCGCCGGCCGCGTGGTCGTGCGTGGGCAAGATGTGGCCGGCCGCAAGCCCTACCACATCGCCCGCGCAGGTATCGGCTTCGTGCCGGAGGACCGCCAAGTGTTCCCTGAACACACGGTGGAAGAAAACCTCGAGATCGCCGAACGCGTGGGCGCCGGCGGCCGCGACTGGAACCGCGCGCGGGCCTTCGAGATGTTCCCCATGCTCGCGCCGCTGCGCCGCCGCTATGCCGGCCGCCTCTCGGGCGGCGAGCAGCAGATGCTGACCATCGCCCGCTGCCTGATGGGCAACCCGGCCGTGCTGCTGCTGGACGAACCCTCGGAGGGCTTGGCGCCGCTGATCGTGCAGGAGATCGGAAAGCTGATCCGCAGCCTGCGCGAGCTGGGCACCACCATCGTGCTGGCCGAGCAGAACAGCCGCTTCTGCCTCGGCGTTGCGACGCAGGTCGCGGTAATCGACAAAGGCAGTATCGTCTGGTCGGGAACCGCCGACGAGTTCCGCGCGCAGCCGGATCTGCAGGCGCGCTACCTCCAGGTCTGACCTTCCATGCAAGCCTGCTCCCCCCAACGGGGGAGAGGGTTCCTCAGCTCAGCGCGAACCCCTCATAGCCCCGCACCGCCACCTCCTCGCAAATGCGGCGGTAATGCGCCATGCCGCCGGCATAAGGCATGAAGACGCGGGGCTTGCCCGGGACGTTGGCGCCGAGATACCAGGACGAGGCGGCCTGTGGCAGCAGCGTCGCCTCCGCCGCCGCATTCACCTGCGCCACCCAATCCTCCGCCGCCTCCGGCTTCGCCTCAATGCGGGATACGCCGTCGGCGCGCAGGCGGGCGATGCAGTCGGTGATCCAGTCGACATGTTGCTCGATGGCAACGGGCATGTTGCACAGAACGGAGGGGCTGCCGGGGCCGGTGATGGTGAACAGGTTCGGAAAGCCCGGCACGCCGAGGCCGAGATGGCTGCGCGGTCCCTCCGCCCAGGCATCCCGCAGCGAAAGCCCGCCGCGGCCCCTGATGTCGATGCGCAGCAGCGGCCCGGTCATGGCGTCGAAGCCGGTCGCGAAAACGATGATGTCGAGCGGGTAGTCCGCCTCGCTGGTCTCAATTCCGGTGCGGGTGATGCGCTGAATCGGCGCGCGGCGCACATCCACCAGCGCTACGTTGTCGCGGTTGAAGGTCTCGAAATAGTCGCTGTCGATCGGCGGGCGCTTCGCCGCATAGGGGTGGTCGATGTCGGCCAGCAGCGCGGCGGTGGCGGAATCGCGGACGATCTGATGGATCTTCGCCTTGATGAAGGAGGCGGCCGTCTCGTTCGCCTCCAGGTCGCTGAGCAGGTCCTTGAAGGTGGCGCGGAACTGCAACCCGCCCTTCGCCCAGGCCGCCTCGTACAGGGCTAACCGTTCCTCCGGGGTGGCGGCCAGCGCCGAACGTTCCGAGATGCGGAAGGGATGCCCGTTCGTCGTCTCGCGCATCGTGCGCTTGATCTCGTCGGAGTTATCGCGGAGGTACTGCCGGAATTCCGGCGTCAGCGGCGCGTTCTGCGCCGGCACGCTATAGTTGGCAGTGCGCTGGAACACCGTCAGGTGCCCCGCCGTCTGCGCGATGACCGGCGCAGCCTGGATGCCGGTGGAGCCCGTGCCGACGAGCCCGACGCGCTTGCCGGTGAATTCCACTCCCTCATGCGGCCACTCACCAGTGTGGACCCAACGCCCGCCGAATTCGCCGAGGCCCTCGATGCGCGGGACATTGGCGGTGGACAGGCAGCCGACCGCGGTAATCAGGTAGCGCGCCGCGATCTCCTCCCCCGCCTCGGTCCGCAGCCGCCATAGATTGGCTTCGACATCGTAACGCGCCGAAACCACGCGGGTGCCGAGCCGGATGCTGCGCCGCAGGTCGAAACGGTCGGCGACGTGGTTGAGGTAGCGCATGATCTCCGGCTGCTCGGGGTAGCGCTCCGACCACTCCCATTCCGCCAGCAATTCGTCGGAAAAGGTGTAGCAATAGGAATGGCTTTCCGAATCGCAGCGGGCGCCGGGATAGCGGTTCCAGTACCAGGTGCCGCCCACGCCATCGCCGGCCTCCAGCACCTGCACCACAAGCCCCAGCCGGTCGCGCAGCGCGTGCAACTGGTACAGGCCGGAGAAGCCGGCGCCGATGATGACCGCGTCGAGCGCGCCCGGTGGCGGAAGGCTGGCGGCGTGGTGGTCGGGCATGTCTGGCGGGCCCCTTCATGCGGCGCCCAATTCTGCGCCCCGGCGGGACCTGCCGCAAGCCGGCCGATGCCCGTGCTGCCTTGCCGGCCCAGCGGTGGAGGATGGCGCGGCATGGCGAAGCGAACGAGATCCTGGTTGATGCGGCGATCGGCTTGGGCATGTCGGCGCGCGCCGCGGCCGATGGCGTCGCCGATTTCCTGCTGGTGCTGAATGCTGGCCTGCTGCGCGTGATGGGCACGCCCTCGCTCGCCGCCATGCTGCCGATCCGCGACCGCAACGCCTTCACCGATGGCTTCGCGCGGCAGGAGATCCTGGGCCGTGTCGGCATCCCCGTCTTCTTCGGCGCCGCCGCCTGCGATCCGCGCCGGGCCGTCCCCACCCTGCTCGACCGCATCCGCGACGCCGGCGACGACGGCATCGCCAACTTTCCGACCGCCATCCACCATGACGGCGAGTTCCGCGCGGCGCTGGAACAGGCTGGGCTCGGCTTCGCGCGGGAGGTGGAGATGCTGCGCGGCGCCCGCGCGCTCGGCCTGCCGATGCTGGGCTACGCTAAGACCCGGGCGGAGCTGGATGCCCTGCTGGCGGTGGGCGTGGACCCCGTCCGCCTGAATTTCGGCTGGAATTCAGGCGGCAGCCAGGGCGTGCCCAGCGGGGTGCCGCTGGACCAGGGGCGGAGCAGGCGCGGCGGCTGTTCGCGCATGTCCGGCGGGTGGCGCCGGGAACGCTATGCTTCGTGGAGGGTGGGCCAATTATCGACCCCGGCCGCCTTCTGCGGGTCTGCGACACATCCCGCGCCGATGGCTATGTCGGCGGCTCCACGCTGGTCCGGCTGCCACTCGAGATGTCGGTCATGCAGCCCACCTCTGCCTTCAAAGTGGCCGGGCTGCTGCGGGAGGAAGCGCCTGAGTGCGGGCGCATCCCAGGCCTTGTCGGCCGATCCCAGGCGGCGCGGCAACTGGCAGCAGCATGCCGTCCAGCAGTTCCGGCGCGGCGTCCCAGGCGGCCTGTTCCTGGTCTGGAAGGCGACGAAGGAGATCCACCACAACGTCGACAGCGACCCCGACCCGACGTGTTCGGCGGCGGCACCGCCGCAGCCGCCGGGTCGATCGGCCATACGGCCGCAATCGGTCAGATCCTGGTGCTCGACCTCGTCTTTAAGGCGGACAGCATTATCACCTCCGTCTGAATGACGGACCACGGCGGATCGCTTGGGCATCAAGCTGCGCAGCGACCACAGCAGCTCATAGAGTGCACGCGCGGCGCTGCCGGAGAGGTTGGTGACGACGAAGCGGGTATCGACGCCATCGGGCCCGGCCTCGACGCGGGCGATGATGCGCTCGACGCGGCTCCAGCTTGCGGCGCCGTCGCGGAATGCCTTGAACTGCGCAGCTTCGGCGCATCTGGTGCGCCGCCGCGCAGCGCGACGGTGCTCTGCTCCAGCGCCAGGATGGGACGGCGCAGCGTCGACGTCGGGGCGACGCCGAGCAGAAAGGACAGGCCCGCGGCGCGGCAGAAGTCGAGCACCTCCGGCGCGCAGTCGTGGCAGCCGGCGCGGACCAGATCTCGACCCGCGACTCAAGGCTGGGGATGGCGCGCACATCTTAACGCTGGCGGCCGATTACCGCTCGGTTCAGGCGCTGGAGGCCTTGTGGGATGAACTCGCCGGATTGCACGGCAGCCCGCTGCATCTTTGACCTCAGTCCTGGCCTCCTGGCCTCCTGGCCTCCTGGCGCTGCTGCTGCAGATGACCAGCGCGGAGGTGGTGGCCCGGCTGCCACCCACCGGCAATCTGTGCGACTTCGGCGTGATGACGACCGAGGACGACCGGCAGATCGGCGTGCCGCCGCGCGTCATCCGCGCCCCGTTCACAGCGCATCCGGCATTGGATTCAAAGAACGGCACCATCAAAGCCTGGGACCAGACTCTATGTCTGGGGACGGATCGCGACCGAACAGAGTGCGGAACCAGCACGCCGAAAGCAGGTCCGCCACCGCATTCTCTGGCATCGCCGCGAGCGGCCCGATCGCAGGCCGCACATAAAGGTCGCGCAGCACACCTTCGACCATGGCGATGCAGGCCAGGGCGCGAGCGGATTTCTCCACCTCCGGCAATGCCGCGGCCGAGGGTTCATGGCGTTCCCACGCCCGCACCACCCGCGCCGCCAGCGCAAGGTTGGCCGTTTGGCCGATCCGCGCGAATTCGGGGTGGGCATTGCCGAGCTGCATCAGGCACCGCATCAGCCCGGCATTCCCGCGGTAGACGCGCACATAGTAGCGGTTGGCGGCACGGATGCGGTCGTAGATCGGCGCTGCAGCAGGCGATCCGGGGCGGCGCTGGCGCACGGTTGCCATGAAATCCGACAGCACCACCTGCGCCGCGGTGCTGCCGTCGGGCCAGTAGCGATAGAAGGTGCCATGCGCGAGCCCGGCCTCGGCCGCGCAATCGGCGACGCGCAGCTCGTGCAGCCCGCCCATTTCCAGCAGCCGCGCGACGGACAGCATCAGACGCAGGCGCGTACGGATGGTCTTGGGCTGCGCGGTGGCGGCGGCAAGACGATGGTTCAGCTGCTCGCAGTAGATGAAAGGGCCTCGCGCCTCTGGCGAGGGCGCTTTGGGCGCCCCAGAGGTCGGGGCCTTTTGTGATGTTGACATCAGCGTCATTTACCGCAAGCGTTGTGCCAAGACCAGGGAATTTGGGAGAGGTCGTGCCAAGGTGCCATCCCCGAACGACACGCCGGTAAACGACCCGGTGCTCGCGGCCCATGCGGCAATGCGGGCGCGGATCGAGGCGCCACCCTTCGCCCTCTCGCTCGGCGCCTTCGTGGATGAGGCGGCGGCGGCGCATGGCGCAGCGCCGCTCTGGCGCTTCATCGATGCGCCAGATGTGCTGCCGCTGCGCGAGATCACCTACGCCGGCCTGGCGGAGGCGACGCGGCGCGTGGCATCGGGCCTGGCGCAGGCGGGCGTGCGGCGTGGCGACCGTGTCGGCGTGATGCTGCCGAACATCCCCGCCTTTCCCGTGTCGTGGCTCGCGCTCGCACGGCTCGGCGCCATCATGATCCCGATAAACACGGGCTACACCGCGCGCGAGCTGGATTATGTGTTGGGCGATGGCGGCGCCTCGCATCTCGTTGTGCATGAGGACGCATTGCCTTCGCTGGAAGAGCTGCTGGCGCAGCGGCCGATCCTCGATCCCGGCAACATCCATGTCGTTGGCCGCGTTCCGCCGGGGATGCGCGACTGGATGGCGCTGCTGGGCGGCGATCCGTCCGGGCCGCTGGGTGAGCCGCCCGGGCTCGATGATCTGGTGAACCTGCAATACACTTCGGGCACCACGGGCTTCCCGAAGGGCTGCATGCTGACCCACCGCTACTGGCTGACGCTCGGGCGCGTCGCGGCCGGGCGGGGCGGCGATGTTGGCGTGGTGCTGGCGGCGCAGCCCTTCTACTACATGGACCCGCAATGGCTGCTGCTGATGGCGATGCATCTCGGCGGCCGCTTCGTAGTGGCACCGCGGCCATCGGCGACGCGCTTCCTGGACTGGGTGCGGCGCGAGGGCGTGGAATACTGCATCTTCCCGCAGATCGTGCTGAAGCAGCCGGAATCGCCCGAAGATTCGCGCACCGCGCTGAAGCGCGTCTCCATCTTCGGCCTCCGATCCGACATGCACGCCGCAATGGAACGGCGCTTCCGCTGCGTGGCGCGGGAGAGCTTCGGCATGACTGAGATCGGCTCCGGCCTCACCACCCCGCCCGAAGCGGTGGAGATGATCGGCAGCGGCACCTGCGGCCTACCCTCGCCCTTCCGTGAGGCCAGTATCCGCGACCCCGACGGCCGCGAACTGGGCGCCGAGGAAATCGGCGAACTCTGGATCCGCGGCCCCGGCATCCTCAAGGGCTATTGGAACAAGCCGGAGGCCACCGCGGAGGCCTTTCGCGACGGCGGTTGGTTCCGCACCGGCGACCTGTTCCGTCGCGATGCGCGCGGCTTCCATTATATCGTCGGCCGCGTGAAGGACATGATCCGCCGTTCCTCGGAGAACATCGCCGCGCGCGAGGTGGAGGCGGTGCTACTGCAGATGGATGCGGTGGAGGAGGCTGCGGTGATCGGCGTGCCGGATGCCGATCGCGGGCAGGAGGTAAAGGCCTGCCTGGTGCTGAAGCCCGGGCTCGGCCAGGCAGAATTGCCGCCGGAGGCGGTCTTCGCGCATTGCATGGCGCAACTCGCGCGGTTCAAGGTGCCACGATTCCTGGAATACCGGACGTCGTTGCCGAAGACGCCGTCACAGAAGATCGCCAAACATGTGTTGATCGCCGAACGCCCCGACCTACGCGAGGGCGCGATCGACCGGCTGAGGATCTGAATCATGCTTCGCTATGAGACCGACGGGCCGCTCGCCATCTTCACCATCGACAACGGTACGGTGAACCCGACGACGCCAGCGATGCACAAGGAATTGCACGCGGCAATGACGCGCTTCCTGCGCGATCCCGATATCCGCTGCGGCATCCTGACCGGCGCCGGCGATCGCGCCTTCTGTGCTGGCGATGACATCAAATCTCCGCGGCGGGCGATGACGCCGAAAGATCAGCTCGGCGACCATCTCTGGCCACATTCCACCGAGGGCGAGACGCCGCACGATTTCAGCTGGTCGCGCGATGTGATCCTGATGGAGCGGTTCAAGCCGATCATCGGTGCGGTCAATGGCTGGTGCCTCGGCATGGGGCTGATCTACCTGCTGACGCTGACCGATATTCGCATCGCCGCGACCACTGCGCGCTTCGGCTTCCCGGAAGTGGCCTATGGCATGGGCGGCGCCGGCGGTTCGACACGGCTGCTGCGCCAGATGCCGCCGACCGCGGCGATGTGGATGCTGCTGACCGGTGAGCCGATGACGGCGGCGGAGGCGGAGCGCAACTTCCTCATCAACCGCGTCGTCGAACCCGGACGCCTGATGGAGGAGGCGCGGCGGATCGCCACCGGCATCTGCCGCCATCCGCCTGCCGCCGTGCGCGTTGAGATGGAAGCCTCCTACCGCGCGCAGGATCTCAGCCGCGCCGATGCGGTGGCCTTCACCAAGCACCTTTACCGGTTGCAGCGCCTCGGGCTGTCCGACGGTGGGGACCTGCTGGAGGATGGCTTCCTGTATCGCCGTGGCGATCAGGCATGATGCGTGGACTTGGCGGATCGGGGCTTGATCCTGTGCCGCCCGCGATGTTGCACTGACGGTCCTCGTCCGAGGCACCGGAACCAGAAAAAGGGAGAGCAGGCATGTCCATCCAGACGACACGCAGGGCCGTACTCGGCGCGGGGCTCGCCGCCGCGACGCTGCCGCTGCCCGCGATCGCACAAAGCAGCGTGCCCAAGCCGGACCGGATCGTCGTCAACGCCTCCGGTGGCGCCATGGCGAACCTGTTCCGCCGCACCTACAATGCGGAGTTCGAGAAGCGCCACGGCATTCGCGTGGTCGACACCTCGCCAGTCGATTTCGGCAAGCTGCGCGCCATGGTCGAGAGCGGTAATGTCGAATGGAGCGTGACGGAACTCGGCGGGCAGGACTTCGTGCGCGCCAAGAACATGAACCTGCTGGAGCCGCTCGACCTTTCGATCATCGACCTGTCGAAGTACCCAGCCGCCGTGCGCGACACCCACGCCTTCCCCTCCTCGGTCTATTCGACCGTGATGGCGTATCGGACGGACGTGTTCCGCGACGGCAGCCACCCGAAGGGCTGGGCGGAGTTCTGGGATGTGGGGCGCTTCCCCGGGCCGCGCTCGCTGCGTAACCATCCGGTGGACAATCTTGAATTCGCGCTGCTGGCGGATGGCGTCGAGCCTGACAAGCTCTACCCGATCGACATCGATCGTGCGCTGCGCAAGCTGACGGAGCTGCGGCCGCATATCTCGGTGTGGTGGACCACGGGCGCGCAGCCGGCGCAGCTTCTGGTGGACCGGGAGGTCGTGCTCGCCTCCGGCTGGAACGGACGCTTCTACGACATCGCCAAGCGCGGCGCGCCGGTCGCGGTGGAATGGCAGGGTGGCTCCGCCAAGCAGAACGCCTTCGGCATCCCCCGCGGGGCACCCCACCTGCATTGGGCGAACCAGTTCCTCCAGGTGATGACCACCCCGCAGCTCCAGGCCGTCTATGCGACGGAGCTGGCCTACCCCGGCCTGCATCCGGACACGCTGAATTTTGTCGCCGACGACGTGAAGCCGCACCTGCCGACCACGCCCGCCAATCTGGAGAAGCAGTTCTGGCTCGGCGTGGACTGGTGGACGGAAAACGGCCAGCGCGCGCAGGAAGCCTGGAACCGCTGGATGTTGCGGCGCTGATGGCCTGGCTGCGGGAGGGCATGGCGTGGATCTGACCGTGCGTGGCGTGGTCCGGCGCTTCGGCGCCGTGACCGCACTGGCCGGCGTGGACCTGGCGGTGGCCGAGGGTGAACTGCTCACCATCCTCGGCCCCTCGGGTTCGGGCAAGACGACCCTGCTCAAGGTTGTCGCCGGCTTCGAGATCCCGGATGAGGGCACGGTCCATCTCGGTACTGCGGACGTCACCATGTCGCCGCCGCGCAGTCGCGACGTCGGCATGGTGTTTCAGAACTACGCGCTGTTCCCGCATCTGACGGTCGCGCAGAACGTGGCCTTCCCGCTGGAGATGCGCCGCCTGCCGAAGGCGGAGCGTGAACAGCGCGTGGCGGAGGCGCTGGCTCTGGTGGAATTGTCGCAATACGGCCACCGCTTGCCGCGGCAGCTTTCGGGCGGGCAGCAGCAGCGCGTGGCTTTGGCACGCGCCATCGTCTTCAAGCCGCGGCTCCTGCTGCTCGACGAGCCCTTCGGGGCGCTCGACCGGAAGCTGCGCGAATCGATGCAACTGGAAGTGCGGCGGCTGCAGCGGCGGCTGCGGCTGACCACGCTGTTCATCACCCATGACCAGGAGGAGGCGCTGATCCTCTCCGACCGCATCGCGGTGATGAGCGCCGGGTTGATCGAGCAGGTCGGCACGCCGGCCGAGGTCTATGCGCGGCCAACGACCCGCTTCGTCGCCGATTTCGTGGGCGAATCAAATCTGCTCGATGGCATCGCCGCGGAGGGCAATGGTGCGGAGGTGGCCGGTCTCGGCCGCATCCAGGCCGGCGCATCGGCCGGCGCGCCTGGCAAGCGTGCCACGTTGCTGCTGCGGCCGGAGGCACTGCGGGTTGGCGCCGATGCCGCGTCCCTGCCCAATCGCGCCACCGCGCGTATCCTGGAGACGGTTTTCCTCGGCCTGTCCGTCAAGCTGCGGCTTCAGGTGGAGGGCGGGCCGGAAATGCTGGCGCGGCTGCCGCTCCGCCCCTCCGCCCCGCTTTCGATGACGGAGGGCGAGGTGGTGCCGCTCGGCTTCGCGACGGAGGATGTGCATGTCATCCGCCACGGCTGACCGCCGGCGCGCCGACCCCGCGCGGGCGCGGGAGCGGATGCTGGTGATGCTGGCGCTGCCGGCGCTGCTGCTGCTCGGCGTGATCTTTATCTGGCCGCTGCTGCGGCTGCTGTCGATGTCGGTGGCCGACGGTACGCTCGATCAGTTCGAGAAGGCGGCGCTCGACGATCTCTATGTCATGGTGCTGTACGGGAGCATGGAGATCGCGGTGCTGGTTACCGTGATCTGCCTGGCGCTCGCCTATCCAGTGGCGGCATGGCTGGCGCAGGCGGGGCGCACGGGCTTCATCCTCGGCATGTTCTTCCTGCTGCTGCCGTTCTGGACCAGCATCCTGGTACGCACTTATGCATGGATGGTGCTGCTCGGGCGCAACGGCGTGATCAACCGCACGCTGCGCGACTGGGGCTTGATCGAGTTTCCCCTGCCGCTGCTGCACAACCTCACCGGCGTGCTGATCGGCATCGTCCATGTCATGCTGCCCTACATGGTCATCCCGATCTATGCCGCGCTGCTGCGCATCGATCCCGACCTGCGCCGTGCGGCTGAAGGTCTCGGCGCACCAGCCTGGCGCGCCTTCCTGCGCGTGACGCTGCCGCTCTCCTTGCCCGGCGTCTTCGCCGGCTGCGCGCTGGTCTTCGTCATCACGCTCGGCTTCTTCATCACGCCGGCGCTGCTGGGCGGTGGGCAGGTGATGATGATCGCGATGCTGATCGAGCAGCAGGTGCGCGAATTCCTCGATTGGAACTTCGCCGCGGCGCTGGCGACGGTGCTGTTGGCGGCGACGCTGGTGATCTACGCGGCGCTCGCGAAGCTGACGGGGGGGCAGGGCCATGGCGCACGCTAGGCGACAGCCGCGCAACGTCGGTCGAATCCTGCTGACCATCTTCGCCGGCCTGGTCTTTGCCTTCCTGATGGTGCCGCTTCTGGTGGTGTTCCCGATCTCCGTCTCCTCGGCCTCCTACCTGCAATTCCCGCCGCCGGGTTTCTCCTGGCAGTGGTATCAGCGCTACCTCGATGACCCCACCTGGATCGAGGCCACGATACGCAGCTTCAAGGTCGCCATCCTCTGTACGGTGCTGTCGATGGGCCTCGGCGTGCCGCTGTCCTTCGCGCTGGTGCGGTCGCGGCTGCGTGGCATGCGGATCGCGGACCGGCTGGTGGCTGCGCCGATCATCGTGCCGAACATCATCATCTCCATCGCGATCTACAGCCTGTTCGCCAAGCTGCAGCTGATCGGCGTCTGGTATGGCATCGCGGTAGCGCATACCATTCTCGCGCTGCCTTTCGTTGTGATCCTGGTCAGCGCCGGGCTGCGCACCTTCGACGAGGCGCAGGAACAGGCCGCAATGGGGCTCGGCGCGTCCTGGCCCGTCGCGGTCTGGCGCATAACCCTCCCGCAGCTGCGGCCTAGCCTGATCTCCGCCGCCTTCCTGGCCTTCGTCACCTCGTTCGATGAGCTGGTGATCGCGATGTTCCTGTCCGGCGCATCGATGACGCTGCCGAAGAAGATGTTCGACAACATCATGCTGGAGATCGACCCGACCATCGCAGCGGTCTCCGTGCTGCAGATTTTCCTGGCCTGCATCTGCCTGGGCATCGCGACGCTGTTCGGCCGCGGCGTGGTACCTGGCACGGCCGGACGATGAGGAACGACGCCATGGACAGCACCGTTTTCCATCCAGAATTTAAGCCACAGCCCTACTGGTGGGAAGCAATCCCGATCGGCACGAATCCGGATGCCGAGCTGCCGGCGAAGGCCGATGTCGTCGTCGTTGGCGGCGGTCTCACTGCGTTAAACTGCGCGATCGAACTGGCCCGCGGGGGCGCGAAGCCGGTGGTGCTGGAGGCGGAGGATTTCGGCTTCGGCGCCTCCACCCGCAACGGCGGCGCCGTCTCCGGCGGCGTCAACCTCGGTAAGGGCATGTCGGGGGCGAAGGCGGGCGATGGCTCGATCGATCCAGTGGTGCGCGCAATGATCGGCGACGCCGCCGAGAGCTTCACACATATCGAGACGATGATCACGCGCGAAGGCATCGAATGTCAGTATGAGCGCTGCGGCCGCTTCGTCGGCGCCTTCACCCCAAAGCACTATGACGGCCTGGCCGCGCGCATCGATCTTCTGAACGGCGAGGCAAAGGCGGAGGCCAGCATGGTCCCGCGCGAGCGGCAGCGCGAGGAGATCGCGTCGGATTTCTACCGGGGCGGCATGGCGATCGAGCGCAGCGGCAAGCTGCATCCGGGCCTCTACCACCGCGGTCTGATGGCGGCTGCGGAACGCCATGGCGCGACACTGATGGGCCGCACGCGCGCCGGCAGGCTGGCGCGCCAGGGCGCGGGTTGGACGGTCGAAACCTCCCGCGGGACCATCGCGGCGGATGAGGTCGTCATCGCAACCAACGGCTACACTGGCGGGCTGACACCGGACCTCCAGCGGCGCGTCATTCCGCTTGCATCGCATATCATCGCAACGGAGCCGCTGGATGCGGATCTCGCGCGCAGCCTAATTCCGAAGGGGCGCACGCTGTCCGATACGCGACGGGTGCTGTCCTATTATCGCATGTCGCCGGACGGTACGCGCGTGCTCTATGGCGGCCGCGCACGCTTCACTCAGGTGGGGCCGGAGGTCTCCGCGCCGGCGCTGCATGCGATGATGCTGGCCCGCTGGCCACAGCTGAAGGGTGTACGGGTCACCCATGCCTGGACGGGCAATACCGCCTTCACCTTCGACTTCCTGCCGCATATGGGCGTCACCGAGAAGGGCCTGCACTACGCCATGGGCTGCAACGGCTCGGGCGTCGCGATGCTCTCCTATCTGGGCGGGCAGATCGGGCGGAAAATCCTGGGTGGCGGCAACCGCGTCACCGCCTTCGACGGGCGGGACTTTCCGACCAGGCCGTTTTACACTGGCTACCCATGGTTCCTGCCAGTCGTCGGTACCTACTACCGATTTCGCGACTGGCTTGACCGCAAGGTCGCCTGACGCCCGCGGCTGCCAGATACTGCCACAAGGCGGAACGGCGCCCAGGCTGGGCGGGGGCGATCGGGATGTTCAAGCTTACTGGCGGCGCCTGCCGCCTTCGGTCAGCGCTGCGTGGCATGGGGTGCGCGGGGCGCCAGGATTCGAAGACACCTTCCTAAATTG
>NZ_JBHMFS010000016.1:0-142797 GCF_051433165.1 Falsiroseomonas sp. E2-1-a4
AGGGAGATGCGGCCCTCGCGCACCACCACGGCCCATTTCGCCACCTCCGCCCGCACGAAGGCATCGAATTCGGCGGGGGTGGTGGCTTCCACGGTAAAGCCCTGGGCGGCGAAGCTGTCCTTGATCTCGGGCGAGGCCATGGCGCGGGCGACCTCCGCATGCAGCCGGGCCATGATTGGGGCCGGCGTGCCTGCCGCGGCGAACAGGCCCTGCCAGGATGTGGCGGCGAAGCCGGGCAGCCCGGCCTCATCCATTGTCGGCACCTCCGGCAGCAGCGGGTGGCGGGCGGGGGAGGTGACGGCGATCGGCCGGATTGCCCCCGCGCGCACCTGCGGCAGCGAGACCAGGAAATCCGCGAAGCTGGACTGCACCTGGCCGCCGACCAGGTCCGTCAGCGCGGCGGCGGAGCCGCGATAGGGCACATGCGTCAGCTCCACCTTCGCCGCCTGGCCGAACATCACGCCGGTCAGGTGCATCGAGGTGCCGTTGCCCGGCGTCGCATAGGTCAGCCCGCCATTCGCCGCCTTGGCCGCGGCGATGTAGCCCGCCAGGTTCTGGATCGGCTGGTCCTTGTTCACCACCAGGATCAGCGGCGCGGAGACCACGCGGGATAGCGGCGCGAAGGCGGTGGCCGGGTCATACGGCAGGTTGCGGAACAGGCTGCCGGCGATGGCATTGCTGCCGGTGACGCCCATCAGCAGCGTGTGCCCATCGGGCGGCGATTTCGCCACCATGTCCGCGCCCACCGTGCCGCCGGCGCCGGGGCGGTTTTCCACCACCACGGTCTGACCGAGGGCGACCGTCAGCTTCTCCGCCAGGCGCCGCGCCAGCGTGTCCGTACTGCCACCGGGCGGGAAGGGCACGACGATGCGGAGCGTGCGGCTGGGCCAGGTCTGTGCGAGTGCGGGCGTGGCCAAGGCCGCGCCGAGGGCGGCGCCGAGGCTGCGTCGGGTAAGGGTCATCCAAGGTCTCCCTGTTGTTGTTGTGCGGGGCCCCAGCCGCCCCCGCCCGCGGTCTCCAGGATGAAGCGGTCCCCCGCCGCCCAGGCGATGCGCGCCTTCGACGGCAGGTGCCGCACGGAGCCATCGGCGGCCAGGATGCGTGCCGTAGCTGGTGCCCCTGGCCCGCCGCCCTGCGCGCCTGGCGCGCCGGCCAGATGCCGCTCGCCGCGGTATGAGATTTCCGCTGTGCCCGACAGCAGCCGATAGATCCGCCGCACGCCATCACCACCCGGATGCAGCCCGTCGCCGCCGGAGTTCTGGCGGCGCGCGATCGCCTCGACGCGGATCGGCGCCACGGATTCCAACATCTCGGCCGGCAGGTTGCGGGCGTTGGAGACATCGGCCGAGAGGCCGGGCAGCCCCGGCCCATCCGGCCGTCCACCGGACCCGCCGGCGACAATTTCCGTGAAAATCCAGCGCCGGCCTTCGGCATCCGTGCCGCCGATGGACAGCACCACGGCGACGCCGGCATTGGGCGCGGCGGCGGGTTTTGGGGACAGCCGCGCCAGGGCGGCGAACAGCGCGTTGCAGGCCAGCTTCACCGTGGCGGTGCGCGCATTCACCGCGGCCGGAAAGCGCGGATTGACCACGCTGCCCTCCGGCAGATGCAGATCCAGCAGATCGAGCAGCCCATGATTGGCCGGAGCATCCGGCGCCAAGCGCTGCAACAGGCAGAAGCAGGCGGCGAGCAGGCCGGAGGGCGCGGCATTCACCGGCCCGGCGGTCTGCGGCGCTGATCCGGTGAAATCCACACCGAGACGCGGGCCGGGCAGGCGGCGCAGCGTGACGCGGATGGGTACGGCGGCGGCGCTGCGGCCATCGCCTTCCAGCGCATCTTCCGCCATCGCCTCGGCTTCCGGCAGGGCGGCGAGCGCATGGGCCAAGGCGTCGCGCGCTTCCGCCAGCAGGGCGGCGCAGCCTTGGGCGAAGGCCGCGAGACCCATGGTGGTGGCGAGCGCCGAAACCTCCCGCGCGGCCAGCGACACGGCGGCCCATTGCGCGGCGAGGTCGCCCGCCAGCATCGCGGGCGTGCGGGTGTTGGCGGCGAGGATTGTGGCGATGCCCGCATCCTCCGCCCCCGCATGGCGCCACTTCACGGGCGGCAGGCGCAGGCCTTCCTGAAAGATGCTGTCCGCATCGGGCGGCACGGAGCCGGGGGCGATGCCGCCGATATCCTGGTGGTGCAGGATGGTGGCGGCGAAGGCGACCACGCGGCCCTGCGCAAAGACCGGCCGCGCCACGATCAGATCCGGCAGATGCGTGCCGCCGGACCAGGGATCGTTCAGCAACAGGCCATCGCCCTCGGCAAGTGTCTCGGGCGGGAAGGCGCGGGCAAGGGCGGCGATGGCCGGGATCATGCCGCCGAGCAGCAAAGGCAGCGACCGTGCCTGCGCCAGCACGCGGCCATCCGGCAGGAACAGCGCGGCGGCGCAATCCATGCCTTCGCGTGCGACGGGGGATAGCGCGCTGGCCAGCAGGCTGTCCTGCATGCGGTCGGCCAGACCCTCCAGCGCCAGGCGCAGGATTTCGCGGGAGGCGGCCTCGGCGAGGCTCATGCCGCATCTTCCAGCAGCAGCGCGCCATCGGCGCGTGGTGTCGCGCGCCAGCCGGGTGGGATGCGGAGGGTGGCATCGGCGAAATCGCGCAGCACCGTGCCATCCGGCAGGTGGCGTTCGGCCAGGGGTAGCGCGGCGGCGTGGGGCGGTGGCGGGCCGAGCGGTGCTGTTGCGACGCAGCGCAGCGCCAGGATGCGGCGCGCACCGCCTGGGGCATGGCCGCGCATGGCGGCGTGGGCGGTATCGAAGCGCGCGGCCAGCGCGGCGGCGGGCTCGCCGGGGGTGAAGGGCACCTCCAGCGTCTCCGCCTGGCCGGCATAGGCCATGGCGAGGCTGTGCGCGGGTTCCGCCGTGCAGCCCCAGGCGGCGAGGCGGATGGTCAGCGCCGCGGCCTGCGCCAGGGCCTGGTGTTGGGGAAGGTCGTCCAGCGCCAGGTCGCAGGGCGCCTCCAGCGACGCGGAGGCCGGTGCCAGGGCCAGGCCGAAGGCGGAAAGCAGGCCGGGCGCGGGCGGTACCAGCACGCGGCGGGCGCCGATGCGCCGCGCGATGGCCGCCGCATGCAGCGGCCCGGCGCCGCCGCCGGCGACCAGCAGCGCCACGGTCGGGTCCAGCCCGCGGCGCAGCGCGATGCGGCGCAGGGCGCCTGCCAGCAGGGCCTCCGCCAATTCCAGCGCCGGCGTGGCATCGGTGGTGCCAAGCGCCGCGTGCAGGGCGGTGGCGGCTGCCTGCCGGTCCAGGGCCTGGCCGGAGAGCGTGGCGGGCAGCCAGCCGGCCAGCAGCGCGGCATCCGTCAGCGTGGCTTGGGTGCCGCCACGGCAGGCGGGGCGGGAGGGCGGGCCGAAGCGGATGCGGCCGGCTTGCAAGGTCAGCGTCGTGCCGCCGCCCATCGCCAGGCTTTCGACATCCAGCGCCGGGCAGCGCAGCCGCAGCGCGCCCAGCCCGATCTCCCGTGCCGTCAGCGGCACCCCGGCGCGCACCAGGCTCACCTCCGCCGTGGTGCTGCCCATGTCGAGGCCGATGGCGTCCTCGCCCGCCGCCCAATGCGCGACGGCGCGCGCGCCCGCCGCTGGGCCGGAGAGGGCAAGGCCGAGGGGCTGCGCCAGCGCATCCGCCAGCGGTGCCAGCCCGCCTTCCGCGCGCAGCACCCAGGGGGCGGGCAGCAGGCCGGTGAGGCGTGTTGCCAGCAGCGGCTTCAGCGCGGCATCGGCCAGCGTCGCCAGCATGCGTTCGAATTCGCGCAGGCCGGGATCGACCCGGTGCGATAGCGACAGGCGCAGGTCGGG
Source organism: Falsiroseomonas sp. E2-1-a4 (assembly GCF_051433165.1). NCBI lineage: Bacteria > Pseudomonadati > Pseudomonadota > Alphaproteobacteria > Acetobacterales > Roseomonadaceae > Falsiroseomonas > Falsiroseomonas sp. E2-1-a4. The sequence goes on from NZ_JBHMFS010000016.1 coordinate 3,841, forward strand.
GCGCGTGGCGTGAATGGCCTGTGCCACCGCCTGTTCATGCGCCGGGTTCAGCGGCGCGAAAAGCAGGCAGATGGCAACCGGCGTACCCTCCGGCAGCGTCGCGATCAGGTCGGGCAGCGGGGCGAGGGGTTCCACCTCCGCGCCGCGCGCATCAATGCGGCCGGCGATCTCGCAGCGCCATGCGGGAGGGGAAAGCCAGGGCGGCGTGGGCGGTGGTGGCGCCTCGTCCATCGGGTCGCGCTTCGACTGGCGGCCGAGATCGGGCACGTCGCCAAAACCCTGCGTCGTGACCAATGCCACCGGGCTCGCCGTGCCGCTGACCAGCGCGTTGGTGGCCAGCGTGGTGGACAGGCGCAGCCGCGCCACCTCCGCCGCCGCGATGCCGGCGGCGGCCAGCAGCGCCGCGATGCCGTCGCGCAGCGGTGCAGCGTGGTCGCTCGCGTGTTTCAGCAGGATCGGCGGCGAGCCGGGCGCGCTGGCGAACAGATCCGAAAAATCACCGCCGATATCGATCGCGACATCGAGGCGGCGCGTCATGCTCAGGCGGCCCAGCGCGTCGGCGCGAAGGCCGAAAGGTCGATCTCCGGATCGCGGCCGGCGACCAGATGCGCGATCTCCCGCCCCGTGCTGGCGGCGCCGCACATGCCGATATGTCCATGGCCGAAGGCGAACCAGGCATTGTCCACGCGCGGCGCGCGGCCGATCACCGGCAGGCTGTCCGGTAGGCAGGGGCGGTGGCCCATCCATTTGCTGGTGCTGCTGGTATCGAGATGCGGGAACATTTCCTTCCCGCGCGCCAGCAGCATGGCGGCGCGGCGGAAATCCGGCGCGGCGTTGAGGCCGGCGAATTCGACGGACCCCGCTAGGCGCAGGCCCATCTGCATCGGGTTCACCATCAGGTTGTGCTCCACCGCCATCACGGTGTGGCGCAGCGCCAGGTTGTTGCTGGCGACCGTCACGTGATAGCCGCGCTGCGTCTCCAGCGGGATGCGTGGGCCGAGCTGGTTCGCCAGCTTTGCGGACCAGGCGCCGCCAGCGAGCACCACGCCTTCCGTTACCAGTGACTCGCCGCCCTCCAGCTCCAGCGCATGGACCGACCCGCCCTTGACCCGAAAACCGGTGACGCGGGCGCGGTGCACCTGGGCGCCATCGCGCTCGCATTGTTCGAACAGCGCGCGCGTCATCGCGGCGGGGTCGAGGGTGCTGCCATTCTCGGGCGCCAGAATGCCGAAGCGGAAACGGCCCTTCAGGTCCGGCTCCAGCGCGACGAGTTCGTCCTCGGCCGCATCACGCATCTCGACACCCAGCGAGCGCCGCAGATTCATCCCCCAGGCCCATTGGCGCGCGGCCTCCGCGCCGGAATAGACATAGAGGCAGCCGCTGCGGCGCATCAGCCCGCTGGCATTGGCGCGCTGCAGCAGCGGCTCGTAGCACTCGAAGATCGGCGCCAGCAGCCCGCGCAGTGCGGTGGCGATGCGAACCACTTCATCTCGCGAGGAATGCTGCAGGAAGCGCAGCAGCCAGGGCGCAGCGACGGGCGCATACCACCAGCGCACTGCGAGCGGCCCGAGCGGATCGAGCAGCCAGCGCGGCACCTTCTTCCACATCCCCGGCATGCCGACCGGCAGGCAGGCGGAGGGTGAGAGCGAGCCGGCATTGCCGAAGGAGGTCGCCTCCGCCGGACCGAGCGGATCGACGAAGATCACCTCGTGCCCATCGCGTTGCAGCCAGGCCGCGGTGGCGGTGCCGACGATGCCGTTGCCGATCACCGCAATGCGCATGCTGGGCCCCTGACCTGGCAAATGTTCGAAGACCGAACATCTGTGCGAATGCTAGCGCGCGTTCCGCGCAACACGCAACGACGCGCTACAATAATTGCTGCGCCAGTTCGGCCGCCTGTGCGCGCAGCAGCGGCAGGTAGCCTTCGCGCAAGGCCGTCGCCGTACCGCGTTCCGTGTGCATGCCGATGTTGAGCGCGGCCACCACGCGCCCGTCGTAGCGCCGCAGCGGCACGGCGAGCGAGCGAAAACCCTGCTCGGCTTCCTGATCCACCAGGGCGAAGCCATCGCTGCGCGCCTTGGCGATGCGCTTGCGGATTCGCAGCGGGTCGAGCTCCGTCTGCGGCGTGAGGGCCGCGGGCGGGTGCCTGGCCAGCACCGCCTCCATCTCGGCCTCCGGCAGCCCGGCCAGCAGCACGCGGCCGAGGGCGGTGCAGAAGGCGGGCAGGCGCAGGCCGACATTCGTTGTCAGGTTCAGCAGACGGGCCGGCTGGCCATAGGCGATGAAGACGATCTCCGCCCCATCCAGCACCGCGGCGGAACAGGGCGCGCCGACCTCCGCGCTTAACTTCTCGCAGCGGGGCTGGAGGATGTTCGACAGGCCATTGGCGCCGAGATAGCCGGCCGCCAGGCGCAGCACGCCGGGTGTGAGGCGGAACAGCTTGCCCTCCGCTTCCACATGGCCAAGCACGACCAGCGTGTGCAGCGCGCGGCGCACGGTGGCGCGCGGCAGGTCCACGGTGCGCGCGACCTCCGCCAAGGTCATCTGCCGGCGCTCCGGCCCGAAGGCTTGCAGCACCGCCAGGCCACGCGCCAGGGCTTCGAGGAAATCCGGGCCGTGGCCGGCGGCCTCGCGGCGCTCGGCATCCTCGGCATTCAGGCGCGGCATGGCGGGACCTTCCAATTGCGGCTTGTGCGGGAAGCTGGGGCTTGGCTACTATCGCACAAGTGTTCGGTCAGTGAACACTTGCTGCCGGAGCCGCCGCACCATGATCTCCGCCGAATTGAACGAACGCCTGACCCGTGTTGGCTCCGGCACGCCGGGCGGGCGCGTGCTGCGGCAATACTGGCAGCCGATCGCGCTGCTGGATGAGCTGGAGGACAAGCGCCCGGTGCGCGCGGTGCGCGCGCTCGGCCAGGATTTCGTGCTGTTCCGCGACGAGCAGGGGCAAATCGGCCTGCTGGACCGGGACTGTCCACACCGCAACGCGGACCTCGCCTTCGGACGGCTGGAGGATGGCGGGCTGCGCTGTCCGTTCCATGGCTGGCTGTTCGACGTGCAGGGAAAATGCCTCGACACGCCGGCGGAGCCGGAGGGCAGCACGCTGTGCACGCGCATCCGTCAGCGATCCTACCCGGTGGAAATTCGCAGCGGCATCGTCTTCGCGTTTCTGGGCGAAGGCGTGGCGCCGCCCTTCCCGGCGCTGGATTGCTTCACCGCACCGGGCAGCCACACCTTCGCCTTCAAGGGGCTGATCTCCTGCAACTGGCTGCAGGCGCTGGAGGTCGGCATCGACCCCGCCCATGCCAGCTTCCTGCATCGCTTCTTCGAGGATGGCGACGCGGCCGATGCCTATGGCAAGCAGTTCCGCGCCACCTCCGACGGCTCCGACCTGCCGATGACCTATGTGCTGCGCGAATATGCCAGGCCGCGGATCGAGGTGGAGAACACGGAGTACGGCCTGCGCGTGACGGCGCTGCGCACCATCAACGAGGCGACGACGCATGTGCGCGTCACCAACCTGGTGTTTCCGCAGGCCTTCGTGATTCCGATGAGCGCGGAGATGACCATCACCCAGTGGCACATGCCGGTGGATGACACGCATACCTACTGGATCGCGATCTTCACCAGCTTCGCGAAGCCGGTGGACCGCGCGCAGATGCGGGCGCAGCGGCTGGAATCCTACAGCCTGCCGGACTATCTGCCGAAGCTCGGCCGCCACAACGACTATGGCTTCGACCCCGAGGAACAGGCGACCGAGACCTATACGGGCATGGGCGAGGACATCAATGTCCATGACCAATGGGCGGTGGAATCGCAGGGTGCCATCCAGGATCGCACGCGCGAAAACCTGGCGAGCAGCGACAAGGCGATCGCGGCCAATCGCCGCCTGCTGATGCGGGCCATGGCCGCGATGGAGGAAGGCCGCGCGCCGCCCCTGATGCAGGATGCGGAGACCACCGCGCGCATCATCGGCCCCGCCGCCATCGACACCATGGCGCCAACCGCGGAATGGGAAACGCGTTGGCGCGACGCCGTTTCGCGCCGCCAGGGCGCCGCCCCCTGGGCGCCGCCGGCGCTCGCCGCGGAATGAGCTTTGTCGAGCGGCACGGGCTGGATCAGCCCGTGCTACGCGCCGATGTCCTGCGACAGATCGAGGCCGCGGGCCTTGGCGTGCTGCGCCTGGCTTTCCCGGACCAGCACGGCATCCTGCGCGGCAAGACAATCATGGCGGGCGAGGCCGCGGGCGCGCTGGCCAATGGCGTGGCGATGACGACCACGCTGCTGCTGAAGGATTCCTCGCACCGCACCGTCTTCCCGGTCTGGTCTGCCGGTGGCGCGATGGGCGAGAAGGCGATGGAGGGCGCGGCGGATGCGCTGCTGATCCCGGACCCCGCCACCTTCCGCATCCTGCCCTGGGCGCCGCATACGGGTTGGGTCCTCTGCGACGCCTATTTCCCGGATGGCCGCCCGGTGCCGCTGGGCACGCGCCATTTGCTGCGCCAACAGGTTTCCAAAGCGGCCGAGCTGGGCTTCGATTTTGTCACCGGGCTGGAGGTGGAGTTCCACCTGTTCCGCCTGGTGGACCCGAAGCTGGCCCCTGCCGATGCCGGCCAGCCGGGCACGCCGCCGGAGGTCGCGCTGCTGACGCAGGGCTACAACTACCTGACCGAGCTGCGCTACGACCAGATCGACAGCGTGCTGGAAATCCTGCGCCGCGAGATCCAGGCGCTCGGCCTTCCGCTACGCTCGATGGAGGTTGAGTACGGGCCGAGCCAGGTGGAGTTCACCTTCGGCCCGCAGTCGGGTCTGGCGAGCGCCGATGCGATGGTGCTGTTCCGCAGCGCGGTGAAGCAGGTGGCGCGGCGGCACGGCTACCACGCGACGTTCATGTGCCGCCCGCGCATCCCCAATGTGATGTCGAGCGGTTGGCATCTGCACCAGTCGCTGGTGAAGGATGGCCGCAACGCCTTCATCGGCGAGGGCACGCTGCTGTCGGAGACGGCGCGGCATTACCTCGGCGGGTTGCTGCACCATGCACGCGCGGCAGCGGCCTTTTCCACGCCCACCATCAACGGCTATCGCCGCTACCGCAGCCATTCCCTGGCGCCGGACCGCGCCATCTGGGGCATCGATAATCGCGGCGTGATGGTGCGCGCGCTGGGTGCGCCGGGGGATGCGGCGACGCGGCTGGAGAACCGGGTGGGGGAGCCGGCGGCAAACCCGTATCTCTATCTGGCCTCACAGCTCGCCTATGGGCTGGAGGGCATTGCCGCGCAGCGCGACCCTGGCCCACCCGCCGATACGCCCTATGAGACCGACGCACCGCTGCTGCCGCGCGGCCTGGCGGAGGCGGTCGCTGCGCTGGAGGATAGCGCCGCGGCGCGCGCCGCCTTTGGCGACACCTTCGTGAGCTACTTTGCGCGGTTGAAGCGGGCGGAGATCGCCCGCTTCGAGGCCGAGGTGTCCGAATGGGAACACCGCGAGTATTTCGAACTATTCTGAGGAGCAGCCGGTCACTGCGCCGGCTTCATCGACATCGCATAGGTTTCCTCGTCATTGCGCGCGATCACCTCGATGCTGCGGCGCGAGGCCCAGATGTTCACCTGGTGGTGCAGCGGGATGATGGCGTGGTCGGCCATCGCGACGCGGGTGGCTTGGCGGTAGAACTCCTCGCGCTCTTCCACGTCGATCGTGGTCAGCGCGCGTTCCAGCAGTGCGTCGAATTCCGGGTTGGAATAGAGCGAGCGGTTGGAGGTGCCGCGGCCGCGTTCGCGGTTCGGCGTGGCGATCAGGCCGACCATCGGGCTGTCCGGTTCACCGGTGCCGGTGCCCCAGCCGGAGAGGCCAATGGGGAATTCGTTGCGGGCGGAGCGGCTGAAATAGACGTTGGACGGCATCGCCTGCACATCCACGCGCACACCGATGCGCGCCCACATCTGCGCCACGGCCTGGATGATCTGCTCGTCATTCACATAGCGGTTGTTGGGGCCGGCGAGCATCACGCGGAAGCCGTTGGGGAAGCCGGCATCCCGGAGCAATTGCTGTGCGCGCGGCGCATCGAAGCGCGCGGGCTTCAGGGTGGGGTCGTGGCCCATGACGCCTTCCGCCAGGAACTGGCCGGAGGGCGAGGCGAAGCCGCCCATCACGCGGCTGACGATGGCATCGCGGTTGATCGAGATCGACAGCGCCTCCCGCACCCGGTTGTCGCGCAGCGGGCTGCGCTCCAGCTTCTCGCCATTCGGGCCGGTGAGGCCAGGCGGATCGTCGGTCGCATGGTTCACATACAGGTAGATGTTGCGGAGCGCGGCGCGGCTGGCGATGCGGATGTTCGGGTCGTTGCGCAGCGTGTCGACGTCCCGCGTCGAGACGGCGTCGATCGCCTGAACGTCGCCTGCGCGCAATGCGGCGATGCGCGATGCGTCATTGGCGATGATGCGGTAGTTCACCCGCGCCCAGGGCTGCGCGGGGCCCCACCAGGCCGGGTTGCGCTCCATCACCGCCTGGGTGCCCGGCTCGTAGGAGACGAGGCGGTAGGGGCCGGTGCCGATGGCGGCGCGGCCGTTGTTGAAATCTGCGGTGTCGATATCCGTGCCGACTGTCCGGCTGATGATGGAAATGCCGCTCATCCAGTTCGGCATCAGCGGGTTCGGGGAGGCGGTGTGCATCCGGATGGTGTGGTCATCCACCACCTCCAGCCGCTGCACCTGGCGGGTGTAGATGGTGTAGCTGCCGGGGCTGTTGCGGACATTCGGCACGCGCGCGAAGGTCGAGACGATGTCCTCCGCCGTGAAGGGCGTGCCGTCATGCCAGGTGACGCCCTGGCGCAGCTTGAACTCCCATACGGTGGGGCTGATTGAGGCCCAGGATTCGGCCAGGCCCGGGCGCAGGCGGAAATCCTCATCCGTGCCGACGAGCCGGTCGAAGATGTGCTTGTTCAGCGCGTTGTTGGGCGTGAGCGTGTGGTAATGCGGGTCCATCGAGGTGAAGGCGCCGCCGACGGCGATGCTCAAATTCTGCGCTGAGGCGCCCGCCATTGCGCTGAACGCCAGGAAGGTTGTGGCCAGCAGGGTCTTGTGCATGGGTATCTCCCCGGACATGCTCGTCGCAGGCATCGTATGGGTCACACAAAGCGACCGCAACTGCCTTGTCATATCGCCAGGGGAAGCCGCACCGATGGATTTGCTCGTCACCGATGCAGTCATCGTCACCCAGGATGCAGAGCGCACGATTCTTGACCGAGGGGCGATCGCGATCCGCGGTGACCGCATTGCCGATATCGGGCCAACCGATCGGTTGGAGGCCGCGCACCCGGACCTGCCGCGCATGGCCGGCCGCGGCAAGGCGGTGCTGCCGGGCTTTGTGAACGCGCACACGCATACGATCCTGACGGTTCTGCGGGCGACGGTGGAGGATTGGTCGGGCAATGCCGTCTATGGCTACATGTCCCCGGTTTCGTACACGATGACGCCGCATGAGCGCGCGGTGATGGGCATGCTCGGCATTGTCGAGGGCATTCGCTCCGGCGCCACCACCTTCGTCGATCCCTTTCGGCATGTGCCGGATTATGCCGATGCCATGGCGTCCCTGCGGGTTCGCCTGGTGCTCAGCGAGAACTGCGCGGATGTGAACACGCTGAAGATCCGCCATGGCGACTGGTCGCAGGACCCGGCCTTTGGCGAGGGTTTTCTCGAACGCACGCGGGATGGCATCACGCGTTTCCACAATACGCATGAGGGGCGGCTGCAAATTCAGATCGCGGCGCATGCGACGGATAACTGCACGCCGGAATACCTGGAGAAGCTGACGGACCTTGCGCGCCAGCACAACATGCCACGCACCATCCACCTGGCGCAGTCGGTGGAGGAAATCCGGGTGATCCGGGAGAAGTACGGCTGCACGCCGGCGGAATACCTGGCGCGCCACGGCTGGGCGGAACCCGATGTGGTCGGCGCGCATTGGACCTATCTGACGGAGCGCGACATCGCGCTGCTCGGCGAGCGCGGCATGCAGATGGTGCATTGCCCTGCCAATGGGTCTCGTCGTGGCCCGCATCCGGTGCTGGCGAAATCCATCCGCCGTGCCGGCATCAACATCTGCTTCGGCACCGATAACATGACGGAGGACATGTTCCACGCCATGAAGATCGGCCTGATCGTGCATCGGGGTGCCGAGAACCAGCAGGGCACGGAGCCGCAGCCGGAGGATATTTTCGACAGTTGCAATCGCAACGGTGCGCGCAGCATCGGGCGGCAGGATGATATCGGCAGCTTGGAGATCGGCAAGAAGGCCGACCTGACCTTCCTCAACCTGAACACGCCGGCGCTGCGGCCCGTGACGAACCTCATCGGCAACATCGTGCATTACGGGCATCCGGGCACGGTGGAATCCGTGATGGTGGACGGCGAATTCGTGCTGCGCGACGGTAAGTTGCTGGTGGCGGATGAGATGGCGTTGCTTGAGGAAGCGCAGGCGGTGACCAAGGCGGTCTGGGCGCGGATGCTGGCGAACAACCCGGACCTGCCGCCGCCGCGCAAGCTGAACTGGCTGGATGTGTGAAGGCGTGACCATGTCGAAGAAGATGCACCTGGTCGCCTATCTGAAGACCGGGCCGAGTGCGAGCTACCCCGGAAGCTGGCGCCACCCGACGGCGACGTTGCACGATCTGTTCGAACCCTCCCGCTACGAGCATATCGCGCGCGTGCTGGAAGCGGCCTGCTTCGATGCCTGCTTCTTCGCCGATGGCCTCGGCCTGCCGGACAACTACAAGAACCACTTCGCGGATTATGCCGGGCGCGGCGGGCAGACCAGCATGCTGGACCCGATGGTGGTGCTGCCGCTGATGGCGCGGGTGACGCAGCATCTCGGCCTCGGCGCCACGCTGTCGACCACCTTCCACAACCCCTACAATCTGGCGCGCTCGCTGGGCTCGCTTGACCTTCTGAGCAAGGGACGGGTGGCGTGGAATGTTGTGACCACGGCGCGGGAGTTCGAGGCGCAGAATTGCGGGCCGGAATCCCTGCCGCCGAAGGAAACGCGCTACGACCGCGCGGATGAGATCCTGGAAGCCTGCTTTGCGCTGTGGGATGGGTGGGATGCGGATGCGCTGGTGCTCGACAAGGCCAGCGGCGTTTTTGCTGACGCGGAGAAAATCCGCTACGCGAATTATGTGGGCCAGCATGTCTCCTCGCGCGGGCCGCTTTCCATCCCGCGCAGTCCGCAGGGGCGGCCTGTCATCATGCAGGCGGGGTCCTCCGAACGCGGACGGCAATTCGCGGCGCGCTGGGCGGAGATGATCTTCTGCTCGCCGGCCACCAAGGCGGCGGCCATCGCCTATCGCAGCGATATCCGCGAGCGGATGGAAGCCATCGGCCGCAACCCGGACGAATGCGCCGTGCTGCCGACACTGCAATTGGTGATCGGGGAGACGGAGTCGATCGCGAAGGAGAAGGCGGAGCTCTACGCCTCCCTGGCCGATCCGGAGCTGGTGCTCGCCGCCAGTTCCTGGGCCGTGGCTGCCGATCTCAGCCTGCTGGAGACGCCGGAGGCGATCGAGGGCCAGGGCGGCAACCAGGGCGTCCAGGGTCACCGGGACCGGATGATTCAGGTGGCCAAGGCCAAGGGCATCAGCTTCGCGGAAGCCGTGCGCCGCCCACGCGACCTGACGGCCGGCACACCCGTGATGATCGCCGATATCATCGAGGATTGGTTTAAATCCGGCGCCTGCGACGGCTTCATCCTGCCGCCCACCACCTTCCCCACCAGCTTCGAGGAATTCGGCACCATGGTGGTGCCTGAACTGCAACGCCGCGGCCTGTTCCGTACCGCCTATGCCGGGTCTACATTGCGAGAGAATTTGCACAACGCCGGGTGAGGATACGCCAATGAACTATCGCAATCTTGGGCGCAGCGGCCTGCGCGTCTCCCCGCTCTGCCTCGGCGCCATGATGTTCGGCGGTGCCACGGATGAGGCCACCAGCCGCCGCATCATCGATACGGCGCGCGGCCAGGGCATCAATTTCATCGACACGGCGGATGCCTATAATGGCGGCGCCTCGGAGCAGGTGGTGGGCCGCGCCATCGCCGCGGATCGCGCCTGGTGGGTGCTGGCGACGAAGCTGGCGAACCCGGTGATGCCGGGGCCGAACGGGGCCGGGCTGTCGCGGCGGCACATCATGTTGGCGGTGGAAGCCAGCCTGAAGCGGCTGGGCACGGATTGCATCGACATCCTGTATTGGCACAAGGAGGATCACGGCACGCCGCTGGCGGAGGCGGTGCACGCCATGGCGGATCTGGTCCGCGCCGGGAAGATCCGGCATTTCGGCGTCTCCAACCACCGGGCCTGGCGCGTGGCGGAGATCTGCCGGCTGTGCGACCTGGCGGGCATCGACCGGCCGGTGGTCAGCCAGCCGCTGTATAATGCGCTGAACCGGATGGTGGAGGTGGAGCATCTGCCGGCCTGCGCGCATCTCGGCCTCGGCGTGTTTCCCTATTCGCCGCTGGCGCGCGGCGTGCTGACCGGCAAGTACAAGCCGGGTGCAGCGCCGCCGGAGGGCACGCGCGCGGCGCGGCAGGACAAGCGCATGATGGAGACCGAGTGGCGCCCGGAAAGCCTGCGCATCGCGGCGGAGATGGCGGCGCGCGCGGCGGAGCGTGGCGTCTCGCCCGGGCAGTTCGCGCTGGCCTGGCTGCTGAACAACCGGCTCGTGACCGGCGCTATCGTCGGTCCGCGGACGGAGGCGCATTGGGCGGACTACATGGGCGCGCTGGATTACCGCTTCACGGCAGAAGATGAGGCGCTGGTGGATGGGCTGGTCGCCGCCGGCCATCCCTCCACCCCCGGCTACAATGATCCGGCCTATCCGCTGGAAGGCCGCATCGCTCGCTGACTACCGCTGCCGCCAGCGCTGTGTCGTGCGTGCCACCAGCCCGCCGGTGGCGAGCTGGAGCAGCTTCACCGAAGCCGTGATAGCCAGGATTGTCACCGCCATTGCCGCGGCAGCACTGGACTGCCCGGCCTCATCCATATGCACCACGGCGACCGAGGCCGGCTTGGTATCCGGGCCGTACAGGAAGATTACGGCCGAGACGGTCGTCATCACATTGACGAAGGCATAGACGGCGATGTCCAGGATCGCCGGCAGGCAGATCGGCACCGTCACCCGCCCGAAGGTCACCACCGCCGGGACCTTCAGCGAAGCGCCGACCGATTCGAATTCTGGGTCGAGCTGGCGGATCGCCGTGACCGCCGTCAGGTGCATCACGGTGTAGAAATGCACCACGCCGTTCAGCACCAGGATCGCCAGCGTGCCGTAGAGGAAGACGAGCGGGTTGGCCGGGTGGTTGAAGAACAGGATGAAGGCGAGGCCGAGCACCAGCCCTGGCACCGCCAGCGGCACGCCGGCGATGAAGCGCACGGCGCTGGCCAGGGCCCCGCCCGGCGCGCCACGCTCCAGCAGCCAGGCGGTGGTGAAGATCAGCGCGGTGCCGCAGATGGCCGCCGCCGCCGCGATCCGTACGGAATTCCACAGCGCCGACCAGCCGGCGGTGTCGAAGCGGTCGAAGTCATAGTTCTGCAAGGTCAGGCTCAGGTTGTAGGGCCAGAAGGTGACCAGCGACCCCCACACCGCCACCGCCACCAGCCCCACCAGCGCCACCGCCACCAGCACGCACAGCCCCAGCAGCGGCAGGTCCCGCGCCCGGCGGGGCTGCGGCATGTAGGCCACGGCGCGGCCGGATAGCAGGCCGCTGCGCTGCCGGTTGGCCCAGCGATCCGCGGCGAAGGCCAGCAGCGCTGGCAGCAGCAGCACCAGCCCCACCACGGCGCCCATGTTGAAGTTCTGCAACCCGACGACCTGCTTGTAGACGTCCGTCGCCAGCACCGGGAACTGCCCGCCGATGACCTTCGGAATTCCGAAATCCGTCACCACCAGCGTGAAGACCACGACGCTGGCGGAGACCAGCCCGTAGCGCGCCATCGGCAGCGTCACAGTGCCGAAGATGCGGAGGTGGCCGGCGCGCAGCACCGTCGCGGCCTCATACAGCCGGGCATCGGCGGTGGAGAGTGCGACCACCAGGATCAGCGCCGCATGCGGGAAGCAGTAGAAGACCTGCGCCACCACAATGCCGATCGGGCCGTAGATGCTGTGGCCGAATAGCAGGTCCCGCAGCATGCCCTGGTTGCCGAACAGGTAGATCAGCGCCAGCGCCGGCAGCAGCGACGGCGCCAGCACCGGCAGCAGCATCGCGGAGCGGAAGAAGCCCTTGGCCGGGATGCAGGCGCGCGTCAGCGCATAGGCGAAGCCGAAGGCCAGCGGTACCACCAGCGCCGTGGTCAGCGCCGCGGTCCAGACGCTGTTCCAGGCGGCCTGGCGCAGGCTCGGCGTGGTGGCGTATTCGGCGAAGTTGGACAGGCCGACGAAGCTGCCCTGCGGGTCCTGGAAGGCGCGCAGCAGCAGCGTGCCGAGCGGCAGAACCAGCCCCGCCAGCAGCACCGCGAAGGCCAGCAGCAAACCGCCCCGCAGCAGCCGCGCCTCCAGCGGCACCACCACCGGAGAAGGTGGGCGGGCCGGCAGCGCGGTGTCAGACATCCCGCGGGAAGACCATGAGCCGTTCGGCGGGCAGGGCGGCCAGCAGCACCTCGCCGATCGCGGGCGCCACGCCGGGGTTCACATCCGCCTCCAATTGCAGCCGTCCCACTTGCAGGGTGACGCGGCAGATCGGGCCGAGGAATTCCTGGTGGATCACCCGGGCGGCGAAATGCCCCTCCAGCGCGGAGGCGCTGGGGCCGAGCGCCACATCCTCCGGCCGGATGAAGGCCTGCACCGGCGTGCCATACAGCATGCGGCGCGCGCCCAGGCAGGGCAGGGTCAGCCCGTCTGCCGCGAGCGTGCCGGGCGTGGCATCCACCTTCGCCTCGAAATGGCTGGCATGGCCGACGAAGCCGGCGACGAAGGCGCTGGCCGGGTGGCGGTAGATGGTCTCCGGCGTGCCGATCTGCTCGATATGGCCGCGGGACATGACGACGATGCGGTCGGAGACGCCCATCGCCTCCTCCTGGTCATGGGTGACCATCACCGTTGTCACACCGAGGCGGCGTTGCAGCGCACGCAGTTCCTGGCGCAGATGTAGCCGTACCTGGGCATCGAGGGCCGAGAGCGGTTCATCCAGCAGCAGTAGGCCAGGTTCCGCGGCCAAGGCGCGGGCCAGCGCCACGCGCTGCTGCTGGCCGCCGGAAAGCTGCGCCGGATATTTGCGGGCATGTTCGGAAAGACCGACCAGCTCCAGCAGTTCCGCCACGCGCTGGGTGCGGCGCGGCGACGGCCAGGCCTTGCCACGCAGCCCGTAGCCGACGTTCTCGTTCACGCTGAGATTGGGAAACAGCGCGTAGGATTGGAAGACGATGCCGAAATCCCGCGCGGCCGGCGGCAGGAAGGTGATGTCACGCCCATCCTGCAGAATGCGCCCGCTGGTGGCAGGATCCAGCCCGGCAATGGCGCGCAGCAGCGTGGTCTTGCCGCAGCCGGAGGGGCCGAGGAAGCAGACGAATTCCCCCGCCGCCACCGTCAGGCTCGCGCGTTCCAGTGCGATGGTGGTGCCGAAATGCTTCGACACCTGTTCCACCACCAGATAGGGCGGCGGCGCGGTGGCGGCCGCGGTGCCTGTCGCCGGCGCCGCGGCCAGTTGCGCGCTCATCAGTTGCGCGGGGCCGACTTGTTGTCGAAACGGCTGGCCCATTCGCGCAGGATCGCGTCGCGGCGCAGCGCCACGTCGCGGAAGTTCTGGCTGACCAGGCGCTGCTCGAACTCGGCCGGGTAGTTCTGCACCGTAGGCTGCACACCGGGCAGGGCGACCAGCGCGTAGTAGCGGCCATACAGCTCCATCGCCGGGCGGCTGACGGCGAAATCGGCCAGGCGCTTCGCCGCTTCCATGTTGCGGCTGCCGCGCAGGATGGCGGTCGCCTCCAGGTCGAAGCCCACGCCATCCGTCGGCACGATGATCTCGATCGGCGCGCCCTGGTTGCGCAGCGTCACGGCGCGCATGTCGAAGGAGATGCCCAGGCCGTATTCGCCGCGCGCGGCGTTGTTGCAAGGGGCGCTGCCGCTGTGGGTGTAGACCTGGATGTTCTCGTGCAGGCCGGTCATGTAGGTCCAGGCCGCGTCATTGCCCTGGGCGCCGAGCCAGCCGGCGACGCTGAGGAAGCCGGTGCCGGAAGACGCCGGGTTCGGCATGACGATCTGGCCGCGATAGGCCGGGTTCAGCAGATCCGCCCAGGTGCTCGGCCGCGGCAGGTTGCGCTGCTGGGCGACCACCGTGTTGAAGCAGATGGCCGAGACGAAGGCGTCCATGCCGGTCCAGGTCATCGGGCTGCGGTCGGAACGGAAGTTCGGGCGCAGCGCCTGCGCCCCCTGCGGCGTGTAGGGCTCCAGCATCTCCTGCGCTTCCATCTGAAGCAGCGAGAAGACGGAAAGGCCCCAGACCATGTCGGCGCGCGGGTTCTGACGCTCCGCGATCAGGCGGGCGGTGATGATGCCGGTGGAGTCGCGCACCCAGGCGATCTCGATGGAGGGCACCGCGGCTTCGGCGGCGCGCTTGAAGGGGGCGAGCTGCTCATTCTCCAGCGCCGTATAGACGGTCAGGCGCGTGCGCTGCTGCGCTTCCGCGGCGGGGGGCAGCAGGGTGCAGGCGAGCGCGACGGCGGTGGCGGTCAGGGTGCGGCGGTTCATGGTGGCGGCTCCGGGCGTTCCGCGCGGCTTGATGGCGCAGGCGGAACGGGCCGTCACGTGACGGTTTCATGGCGCCGCGCTAGCGCAGGGCGACCTCCGGGATGCGGTTGGCACCTTCCGCGATGCGCAGGCAGGCAGCCTGGTGGGCTGCATCGCCGCGGATGGCGCGAAGCTCCGGCCCTGTCTCGCGGCAGATGGGCGCGGCCACCGGGCAACGGCTGGCGAAGTGGCAGCCGGGCGGGAGCGCGATGGGGGAGGGGATTTCGCCCTCCAGCACATGTCGCCGCAGCACCGCTTCCGGGTCCGCCGGCAGATGCGCGGAGATCAGCGCCTGTGAATAGGGATGCGCGGGATCGGCGAAGATCTGCGCGGCGGGCGCGTATTCCACGACGCCGCCGAGATACAGCACCATGATGCGGTCGGAGATCAGCTTCACCGTGCCGAGGTCGTGGCTGATGAACATCATCGCGACGCCGGTTTCCGCCTTCAGCTCCGCCAGCAATTCCAGGATTCCGGCGCGGACCGACAGGTCGAGTGAGCTGGTGGGTTCGTCCAGCACGATCAGCTTCGGCTGGGTGGCGATGGCGCGCGCGATGCAGACGCGCTGCAACTGGCCGCCGGAGAGTTCGGAGGGGTAGCGCGTCAGCAATTCCGTGGTCAGGCGCACACGGCGGGCCAGGTGTTCGGCGCGGTCCCGGCGCTCGCTGCGTGAGAGCTTCGTGTGCAGAAGTAGTGGTTCCGCGATCAGCTCGCCGATGCGGATGCGCGGGTTCAGCGCGCTCCACGGGTCCTGGAACACCATCTGCATCTCCGCGCGCAGCGGGCGGCAGGCGGATTCGGGCAGGGTGGTGATGTCGCGGCCCTGGAAGCGGATGCGGCCGGCGCTGGGCTTCAGCAGGCGGATGACGGCGCGGCCGATGGTGGATTTGCCGGAACCGCTTTCGCCGACCACGCCCAGCGTCTCGCCGGCATTGATGGTGAAGGACACGCCATTCACCGCATGGACGGTGCGGCCGCCCTGGGCAGGGAAGCGCTTTTCCAGCGCCTCGACATCGAGCACCGTGGTCATGCCGCCACCCGGTGACAGCGCGCGATGTGGCCCGCGCCGAGTGCCACATCCGGCGGCGGCTGCGCGCAATCCGCGCCGGCCTGCGGACAGCGGTCGCGATAGGCGCAGCCCTCCGGCAAGCGAAACAGGTTCGGGGGCGGGCCGCCGACGGTGCGGGGTCCGCCGAGTTGCAACCGCTCCGGCGTCGCGCCGATCAGGTTGGCGGTGTAGGGGTGCGACGGCTTGGCGAAGACCTGGCGTACGGGACCGGATTCCACGATGGCGCCGGCATACATCACCGCCATCTCGTCGCAGTAATGCGCCACCACGCCGAGGTCATGGGTGATGATCATGGCGCCGATGCCGGTGCGGCGGACGAGGTCGCGCAGCAGGTCCAGGATCTGCGCCTGCACCGTCACATCGAGGCCGGTGGTCGGCTCATCCGCAATCAGCAGCCGCGGCGCGTTCATCAGCGCGAGCGCGATCAGCACGCGCTGCGCCATGCCGCCCGAAAGCTCATGCGGCCAGGCGGCCATGCGCCGCGCCGGGTCCGGGATGCCGAGCGAGGCGAGCATCTCCACCGCGCGGTCGCGTGCCACGCGCTCGCTCACCTTGCGATGGGCGCGGTGGATGCGGATGAGCTGGTCGCCGATTCGGCTGAGTGGGTCGAGCGAGGATTTCGGGCTTTGCACCACCAGCGAAATGTCACGGCCCCGCAGCGCGTTCACCTGCGCGTCCGGCATCGCAAGCAGGTCCTGGCCCTCGAACAGCGCACGTCCGCCGACAACCCGCGCCGGCGGGCGCAGCAGGCCCATGATGGAGGTGGCGGTGAGCGATTTGCCGGCGCCGGTCTCGCCGACCAGGCCGAGGATGCGGCCAGCGTCCAGCTTGAAGGACACGCCGTTCAGCGCGCGCGCGGTGCGGATCTGGTTGTCCAGGTCGCGCGAGATGAAGTGGGTGTGCAGGTCTTCGACGGATAGCAGCGTCATGCCCCTACCCTCAAGCGCCGGGCGCCCCCTTTGGGGGCTTGGCTGCGCGCCACAAGGCGCGGCGGCCATTCGGCCGCTCGGCCTGCAAAAGATGCAGGCCGCATGTCAGACATCTGAGGCAACGGTATCACCGCGTGGCGGCCTTCCGGCGCGGGTCCAGCATGTCCTGCATCCCATCGCCCAGCATGTTCAGCCCCAGCACCATGAGAATCAGCGCCAGGCCCGGGAAGATACCGACCCACCATTGGCCGGTGACGAGATACTCCGCCCCTTGCCGGATCATCGCGCCCCATTCCGGAGTCGGCGGCTGAATCCCGACGCCGAGGAAGGCGAGCGTGGCGGAAATCCGCACGGCCCAGGCGGCGCGCACAGCCGTCTGCGCCATGGCGCCCTGGATGGCGTTGGGCAGGATATGCACGAACAGGATGCGCCAGGTGGGGTTGCCCGCGGCGACGGCGGATTCGACGAAGGTGGAACCGCGCAGCGCGATGACTTCCGCCCGCACGACGCGGGCGAAGACCGGGCTGTCGAGGAAGCCGATCACCAGCACCACATTCAGCAGCGAAGGCCCCGCGGCAGCGACCACGGCGAGTGCGAGAATGATCGAGGGAAACACGCGCAGCGCATCGAAGCCGCGCATCATGATCTCGTCCGGCCAGCCGCCGCGATACCCGGTGTAGAGGCCGAGCGGTACGCCCGCGAGCAGCCCCACCAGCACCGCCGGAATCGCGATACCAAAAGCCCAGCCGGCACCCGCGATGACACGGGACAGCACATCCATCCCGTTGCCATCTGTGCCGAACAGATGCGCCCCGCCCGGCGGTGCCAGCACATTGCGTGGCTGCGCCTGCACCGGGTCGAAGGGCGTGATCCAGGGCGCCAAAATGGCCATCAGCCCGAAGACCAGCAGAATGGCCGCGCCGATGGCCAGGGTCGGGCTGCGCCGCGTGATGCCGGCAATGCGCAGCGCCCAGCGCGGCGGGGCCGCGACCGTCGCGCTCATGGTGCCGCCCCCGCGCGCGGCTCGGTCAGCATGACGAAGACATCCACCGCCAGGAACACCAGCACGGAGAACAGCGCCAGGACCAGCACATAGCCCTGCACCACGGCGAAATCCCCGGCGATGATGGCCGACAGCCCATATTGTCCGAGGCCCCCCCAGGCGAAGACGTATTCGATGAGGGAGGTTGTGCCGACCAGCCCGGTGATCTCCGTGCCGATGAAGGTCACCACCGGCGTCATGCTGTTCCGCAGCGCCATGGCGCGGACCTGCCCATGCGGCAGACCCTGCGCACGGGCGTAGCGGATGTAGTCCGAGGCCAGCACCTCCAGCGCGATCGCCCGCGTCTGCTTGATGATCGGCGCGGCGGAGATGATTGCGACGCAGAGCACCGGCAGCACAAGCTGGCTGAAGGCGGAGCCGGCGGCTTCCCAATCCGCCGCCAGCAGCCCGTCGATCGGGTAGCTGCCGGTGATGCGGTCCGGTGGCGTCAGGAACAGGTCGATCCGCCCCATCCCCGGCGGCGCCCAGCCGAGCAGGTAGAAGAAGACGAACAGCATGATCAGGCCGAGCCAGTAGGTCGGCACGGAAAAGCCCAGCAGCGACAGGAAGCGCGTGACCTGATCGAAGGCGCCATCCGGCCGGAATGCGGCGCGCAGCCCGGTGGGGATGCCGATGGCCGCGCCGATCAGCACGCCCCAGAACAGCAGCTCGATCGTTGCCGGCGCGCGGTCCAGGATCTCGGCCAGTACGGGGCGGTTGCTCAGCCAGCTATTGCCGAGGTCGCCCTGCAGCACGCGGCCGAAATAGACGCCGAACTGCACCCAGATCGGCTGGTCGAGCGCGAGCGAGGCGCGGACCAGCGCGATTTCCTCCGTCGTCGCGGTGGGGCCGGCCAGCAGCCCGACCGGATCGCTGCCGCTGATCCGCACCAGCAGGAAGGTGAACAACAGGATCACCGCCAGCAGCGGCACGACCAGCAGGATGCGCCGGGCGAGAAGCCCGGACATCAACCTACCTTCAGATCGTACCAGCGCTCATGGTCATCCGGATGCGGGCACCAGCCGGAGATGTTGGGCGCCATCGCTTCCCACACGCTGGGATAGACGGTGGCGATCCACGGCGCTTCCTCCATCCACAGCGCCTGCGCCTGGCGCATCAGGTCGTTGCGGCGCGGCACGTCCAGGCTCTGCCGCGCCTCGTCGATCAGCGCATCCATGCGCGGATCGGCGAAGCGGGCGCGGTTGGAAACGCCCTGCGAATGCGCCAGCAGATAGGTGGTGTAGACGGGGTCCAGCACGATGCCGCCATCCTCGAAGGCGAAGAACGGCATGTCCTGCCGCGCCGGGGCGCCGCGTGCGCGCATGTCGCTGTCGCTGATCCGCACGGCGCGCGCCTTCACGCCGATGGATTGAAGCTGGGACGCCACCTGGATCGACAGCGCCTCCTCCCAGTTGAAGATCTGGCTGTAGAGGATCTCGACCTCCTGGTTGAAGTCGAAATTCGCCTGCGCCAGCAGCGCCTTCGCCTGGTCCGGGTTGTAGTCATATTTGTAGGCGCTGGGGTCGTAGCCGGCGACGATGGGCGGGATGATGGATCGTGCCTGTTCCGCCAGTCCGAAGAACACGCCCTGGATCAGCGCCTGCTTGTCCACCGCATAGTTGAAGGCCTGCCGCACCAGCTTGCTATCGAAGGGCGGGAAGCGGAGGTTCATGCGCAGCGAGGCGATGGTGCGTCCGAAACTGTCCTGCGTCTTCACCCGCCGATCTGCGCGCAGCTCCGCCACCTGTTGCAGCAGCGGGCGATGGATCCACTGCACCTGGCCGCCGCGCAGCAGCGTGATGCGGGCGGCGGCGGAGGGGACGGCGCGGAAGATCACGCGGTTGAAATGCGGCTGTTCGCGGAAGTAGTTCGGGTTGACGACGAACACCGCCTGCTCACCGGATCGCACTGAATCGAGATGGTAGGCGCCGAAGCCGGCGGTGTGGGTCTCCATCCACTTCAGGCCCCAGGGGTCCTCGGCGGTGGCGTGCTTCTTCACCTCGGTGCTGTCGTAGATGCCCGGCACATACAGGGTTAGCGCCGAAAGCAGGATCAGGCTGGGGGCGGAGAGGGTGAATTCCACCTCGTAGCGGGAGGTCGCCTTCACGGCGGTGACGTTGGCGACATTGGCGATGAAATTGCCGGTGCGGCGCTGGGCGAAGGATTTGGCCCAGCTCCACTCCACATCCGCCGCCGTCAGCTCATTGCCGTAGAAGCTTTTCACGCCCTGGCGCAGCTTGAAGACCCAGCTCTTGCCGTCCGCGGAGCTGGTCCAGCTTTCGGCCAGGTGGCCCTCGATCACGTCCGGGTTCAGGTAGGGCCGGCCGTCGCGTTCGGTGCGGCCGTAGCGGGTCAGGCCCTCATAGACCTGCACCACCGTTTCCTGGGTGCCGGGGCGCAGCGCATCGCCATCGAAACCTTCCGGCGCGCCGGGGGCGGCCAGCAGCAGGGTGCGGCCGCCGCGCTGCGCCAGCGCGGCGGGGGCGCCGAGCGAGGATCCGGCGGCAAGCGCCGCGGTGCCCAGCAGAAGGTCGCGCCGTTCGATCGTCATCAATTCGGTTCCCTGTTCGCCCCGCGCGCATTGACACCGCTTCCGGCAAATATATCAAGACTGGGATGCAAGCGCCGGTTCGGGGCGCATCAGGCAGAGGGGCTTCCCATGCACGATTTGGTCATCCGTGGCGGCACCATCGTGGACGGTACCGGCCAGCCCGCCTTCATCGGCGATGTGGCGATCGACGGCGACCGCATCACGCAGGTCGGCGGCAAGGCCGGGCCGGCGAAGCGGGACGTGCAGGCCGAAGGCCGGCTGGTGACGCCCGGCTGGGTCGATGTGCACACCCATTACGACGGCCAGGCCACCTGGGACCCGGTGCTGGCGCCCAGCGTCTGGCACGGCGCCACCACCGTGCTGTTCGGCAATTGCGGCGTCGGCTTCGCGCCGGTCCGCAAGCGCGACCACAAGGCGCTGATCGACCTGATGGAGGGGGTGGAGGACATTCCCGGCATCACCCTGACCGAGGGGTTGAAGTGGAACTGGGAGAGCTTCCCGGAATACCTCGACGTGCTGGGTTCCATGCCGCGCACCATCGATATCGGCGCGCAGATCGCCCACCACCCGCTGCGCGTCTATGTGATGGGCGAGCGCGGGCTGAACCGGCAGGCGGCGACGGCGGATGACATGGAGGAGATGGCGACGCTGACGGAGCATGCGCTGCGCGCCGGCGCCTTCGGCTTCACCACCTCCCGCACCGACCAGCACAAGACGCCGACGGGCGACCTGGTGCCCGGCCGCTATGCCGAGGAGAAGGAATTGCTGGCGATCGGCCGCGCCATGGGCCGCGCCGGTCGCGGCACCTTCGGGATGCTGTCCGATTTCGAGGATGAGGCGGCGGATTTTCGCTGGATGCGGGAGTTGTCCACCATCTCCGGCCGCCCGGTCTGGTTCCTGCTGACGGACCGCAACTACGACCCGCAGCGTTGGCGCCGACTGATGGCGAATGTGGATGCGGCCCGCGCCGATGGCCTGCCGCTATCCGCGCAGGTGGCTTGCCGGCCGGTGGGCTTGATCCTGGGCCTCACCACCTCGCTGAATCCCTTTGCCCTGCGCGAGGGTTTTCACGAACTGGCGGCGCTGCCGCCAAAGGAGCAGCTGGCAAAACTGCGGGAGCCGGCGATTCGGGCGAAGATTTTGGCGGAGGAAGCCTCGGCCCGGCTGCTGCATGTGGTGCCGCCGCTGTCGCGGCAGATCGCGACGCGCTGGGACAACATGTTCGCCCTCGGTGACCCGCCGGATTACGAGCCGCCGCCGGAGCGTTCCATCGCCGCGTTGGCCGCCAAGGCCGGCCAGGACCCTGCGGCCTATTGCTACGACTACCTGACCGCCGATGATGGCGGGCGGATGCTGTATTTCCCCGTGGTGAATTATGTCGGCGGCGATCTTTCGGTCGTGCATGACATGATGCTGCACCCGCATACGGTGAACGGGCTGTCCGATGGCGGCGCGCATTGTGGCGTGATCTGCGATGCCTCCATGCCCAGCTTCATGCTGACGCATTGGGTGCGCGACCGGGTGCGCGGCGATCGCGTGTCGCTGGAATTCGCGGTGAAGCGCCAGACCAGCGAGACGGCGGATTTCTTCGGCATGACCGATCGCGGCCGGTTGCAGGTCGGCAAGAAGGCCGATGTGAACGTCATCGATTTCGAGGCGCTGCGCCTGCACCATCCGGAGATGATCTACGACCTGCCCGCCGGCGGCCGTCGCCTGGTGCAGCGGGTGGAGGGCTACGACATGACCATCGTCTCTGGCCAGCCGATCATGGAACGGGGGCAGGAGACAGGCGCGCGGCCGGGCCAGTTGGTGCGCGCAGCACAATAGGCCGGGTGGCCGGAAGCGGAGACCCCGCTTCCGGCCCGTTGCTCAGCCTTCGGATTCGCCCGGCTCGGGCGCCGTGCAGATCATCGCCTCGGTCGTCATCAGCAACCCCGCGACGGAAGCCGCGTGCTGCAAGGCGGCGCGCACCACCTTGGTCGGGTCGATGATGCCGGCCGCGACCAGGTCCTTGTGCTCGCCGGCCTGGGCGTCGTAGCCCCAATTCGGATCCGGGTTGCGCAGCACGTCGCCGGCCACCACGGCGCCATCTTCGCCGGCATTGGTGGCGATCTGCCGCAGCGGTGCAGCCACCGCGCGGCGGACGATCTCGATGCCGAATTTCTGGTCGGCATCCTCGGCATTCAGGTTTGCCAGGATCAGGCTGGCGCGCAGCAGCGCCACGCCGCCGCCGGGGACGATGCCTTCCTCAACCGCGGCACGGGTCGCATGCAGCGCGTCCTCGACGCGGTCCTTGCGTTCCTTCACCTCGACCTCGGTATTGCCACCGACCTTGATGACGGCGACGCCACCGGCCAGCTTGGCCAGGCGTTCCTGGAGCTTTTCCTTGTCGTAGTCGGAGGTGGTCTCCTCCACCTGCGCCTTGATCTGGGCGATGCGCGCCTGGATCGCGTCCTTCGCACCGGCGCCATCGACGATGGTGGTGGTTTCCTTCTCGATCCGCACATGCTTGGCGGTACCGAGCATCTCGAGCGTGACGTTCTCGAGCTTCATGCCGAGATCCTCGGAGATCACCTGCGCGCCGGTCAGCGCCGCGATGTCCTCGAGCATCGCCTTGCGACGGTCACCGAAGCCCGGCGCCTTCACGGCGGCCACCTTCAGCCCGCCGCGCAGCTTGTTCACCACCAGCGTCGCCAGCGTCTCGCCCTCGATATCCTCGGCGATGATCAGCAGCGGGCGGGCGGATTGCGCGACGGCTTCCAGCAGCGGCAGGAAGGCCTGCAGGGCGGAGAGCTTCTTCTCGCAGATCAGGATGTAGGGCGCGTCCAGCTCGACCGCCATCTTCTCCGCATTGGTCACGAAGTAGGGCGAGAGATAGCCGCGGTCGAACTGCATGCCATCGACGATCTCCAGCTCGGTAGCGGCGATCTTGCCTTCCTCGATGGTGATGACGCCTTCCTTGCCGACCTTGGTCATCGCTTCTGCGATCATCCGGCCGATCTCGGCCTCGCCATTGGCGGAGACGGTGCCGACCTGGGCGATCTCGGCCTCGCTGGCAATCGGGCGGCTGCGCGCGGCAAGCTCCGCCACCAGCGCGACCACGGCGGCATCGACGCCGCGCTTGAGGCCCATCGGGCTCATGCCGGCGGCAACCGCCTGCATGCCCTCGCGGGCGATGGCCTGGGCGAGGACGATGGCGGTGGTGGTGCCGTCACCGGCGATGTCCTTGGTCTTGGACGCCACTTCCCGCACGAGCTGCGCGCCCATGTTTTCCATGCGGTCCGGCAGCTCGATCTCCATGGCGACGGAAACGCCGTCCTTGGTGATGCGCGGCGCGCCCCAGCTTTTAGCCAGCAGCACATTGCGACCCTTGGGGCCGAGCGTGACCTTCACGGATTGGGCGAGGGTGTCCACGCCGCGCAGCATCCGCTTGCGGGCATCGGCGCCGAAGCGCACGTCTTTGGCTGGCATTTTTTCAGTTCCTTGTTGGGCGCATGGCCCAGGCATGAGAGGCACGGCGTGGCGGCCCTGCGGCCGCCGGCATCAGGCCTTCATGACGCCCAGCAGGTCGGATTCCTTCAGGATCAGCAGGTCTTCCCCGTCGATCTTGACTTCGGTGCCGGACCATTTGCCGAACAGCACGCGGTCGCCGGCCTTCACATCCAGCGGCGTCAGCTTGCCATTGGCGTGGATCGCGCCCGGGCCGGTGGCGATGATCTCGCCTTCCTGCGGCTTCTCCTGGGCGGTGTCGGGAATGATGATCCCGCCGGCGGTCTTTTCCTCAGCCGCGATGCGGCGCAGCAGGACGCGGTCCTGCAGGGGGCGGAAGCTCATGGTCGGACTCTTTTGAGGATGTCGCGTCCCAACGGGGACAGCCGCGCGGGCTGGCACTCGGCCCCTCGGAGTGCCAGAGATATCGGCCTGCGCGAGGGTCCGTGCAAGTCCAAACCGTTCAGTGCGACGGTTTCAGCCCATGGTTCCCGCCAAGATGGGTGCCAAGCGCTGCGCCCAGGCCTCGATCCCGGCCGGATCGGCCAGAAGATCCTGCCGCACCTCGATCAGTGCGGCCGGGATGCCGCGCGCATCGCCATGCACCGGCACGGTGTAGTCCTCCGCCAACTCGATCCGGTAGGGCTCGTTGTCGCCCACCGTCAGCGCGGGGTCCTGGCGCAGCCCGGCGATCAGCGCGGTGCCGAAGCCGGTGGCCTCGCCATACAGTACGCCGGCCTGCCAGGGGCGGGGCATGCCGTGGAACACCGGGGTGAAGCTGTGCACGCCAAGCAGGAAGCGCGTCGGCCGCGCATCCAGGAAGCGCGCGATGCGGTGCTGGAAGGGCCAGAAATAGTCGTCCTGACGCTGCGCCACCTCCGCCGCCGTCAGCCCCTGGTTGCCGGGGATGTCGGTCGCCTCACTGCGCAGCGGAATGCTGCTGGGCACGCCGGGCGGGCGGTTGCAGTCGATCAGCAGCCGCGAATAGCCGGACAGGAACAGAGGCGCATCCAGCAGCGCCGCGAGCCGTCCGGCCAGCGCCGCCGCGCCGACGTCCCAGGCGATGTGGCGCTGCAGCTCCGCCGGTTGCAGGCCCAGCGCGTTGTAACGCGCCGGGATGTGGTTGCTGGCATGCTCGCAGACCAGCACCAGTGGCGAGGCGCCGTTCTCATTCACCACGCTGACGGCGGGCGGACCACTCAAGCCGGAACCTCATCGGTGAAGACCTGGAAATCGGTCATGGTGCACTGGCCGAAGGTGGTGGTGATGGCGACATCCGTCGCATCCCGCCCGCGCGCCATCAGGATGCGACCGATGCGCGGCGTGTTGTTGCGCGCATCGAAGGTGTGCCAGGCGCCGTCCAGATACACCTCGAACCAGGCGGCGAAATCCATCGGGCCGTAGGGCGGCGGCATGCCGATGTCACCCAGGTAGCCGGTGCAGTAGCGCGCCGGGATGTTGACGCAGCGGCACAGCGTGACGGCCAGATGCGCGAAGTCCCGGCAGACGCCGACCTGTTCCCGATGCGCGTCATGCGCGCTGCGGGTGGCGCTGGCCTTCATGTAGTCGAACTTGATGTGGTTGTGGGCGTAGTCGCAGATGGCCTGCACCCGCGCCCAGCCTTCCGGCCCCTGGCCGAACTGCGCCCAGGCGAAATCGCCCAGCTTGTCCGTGTCGCAGTAGCGGCTGCCCAGCAGGTAGACCAGCGCCTCATCCGGCAGATCCTCCACCCGGTGCTGGCGGGCATAGGGGAGCAGCGGGTCTGGCCGCCCGGTATCCTGCACCAGCAGACGGGTCGAGATCACCAGCCGCCCGGCGGGGGCGACGATGCGCGTGCAGGTGTTGCCGAAGCCATCCCGGTAGTGCCGGGCGGGGATGGCCGGCTCGAAAGTGACCTGGTGCGGGCCGATCAGGTCCGGGGTGCGGGACGGATGCGGGCTGATCATCAGCAGCATCGGGGTCGGCTGCGGGCATTCGTAAGTGATCTGGCAGCCGGCGCTGATGCGCATGGCGGACTCCTTGAGTGAAAGATGACGTTGGCGCCGAAACGCAATGACGTGAACGAAATGAAATCGCGCGGGTTCCCCGCATTGGGCCGAGGCGGGTCCCCCGCTTGAGCCAGGTCGGGACCCCCGCGGGAATCCAGGGCGGGTCCCCCGCATTTGGGCCGCAGCCGCCGGTAGACAGCGCCAGGTCGGGGCGCCACCATGACGTGTCCAGATGACAAGCACGCCAACCAGCCGCTTCCCCGCTTCCGGGCCACCAGACCCTCGCGGGCCGGTGGCACGTGATGGGCTGGGGCTGAAGCCCGGCGCGGCGCCGCTGCGGGTCGGCTTCGTCCTGATACCCGGCTTTCCGATGCTGACCTATGCCTGTTCGGTGGAGCCCTTCCGCGCCGCGAATGATCTGGCCGGCGCCGAGCTCTACCGCTGGGTGCATATCTCGCCGGATGGCCTGCCGGTGCGCGCGTCCAACGGCGTGTCCATCGTGGCGGAACAGGGCACGGACCAGCCCGGCCAGGTGGATGCGCTGTTCGTCTGCGCCGGCGGCAACCCCGCGGGCTTCGAGGATGCCGTAACGCTGGCCTGGCTGCGGGCCGAGGCGGCGCGCGGCATCCGCATCGGCGGCGTCTCCGGCGGCCCCTACATCCTGGCTCGTGCCGGGCTGCTGGCGGGTTATCGCTGCACCGCGCATTGGGAATACATTCCGGCCATGGCGGAACGCTTCCCCAGCCTGACCCTGACCCGGTCGCTGTATGAGGTGGACCGCGATCGCAGCACCGCCTCCGGCGGCACCGCGGCGCTCGATATGATGGTGGCGCTGATCGCCGCGGCGCACGGGCGCGCCCTGGCCCTCGCCGTGGCGGACTGGTTCCTGCACACCAGGCCGCGCGCGGGGGATGAGCCGCAGCGGATGAGCCTGCGCGAACGCTACGACACCGGTCACCCCAGCCTGCTGGCGGTGCTGGACCAGATGGAGCGCGCCATCGAGGACCCGCTGCCGCGCGACGCGCTGGCCGAATCCGCCGGACTTTCGGTGCGGCAGTTGGAGCGGCTGTTCCGCAGCCATCTCGGCTGCACCATCGGCGCGCATTACCTCGGCCTGCGGCTGGACCATGCCAGGCGATTGTTGCAGCAGACCGCGCTGTCGGTGCTGGAGGTGGCGATGGCCAGCGGCTTCGTCAGCGCGGCGCATTTCTCCCGCGCCTATGCCGCGCGCTTCGGCCGCCCGCCGCGGCTGGATCGCGGCGGGCCTGGGCGCGCAGTAAAGCGGGCCTGACCGTCTCACCGCGTCGAGAGCGGCTTCAGCCCGCGTTCGATCTCGGCGCGGCGCGGCTCCAGGAAGGGTGGCAGGGCGAGGCTTTCCCCCAGTTTGTCCATCGGCTCATCGGTGGCGAAGCCGGGGCCGTCGGTGGCAATCTCGTAGAGGATGCCGTTTGGCTCCCGCGTGTACAGGCTGCGGAAGTAGAAGCGATCGACCGGGCCGCTGGAGGGGATGCGCAGGCGCTGCAGGCGATCCACCCAGCCCTCATACTCATCATCCCGCACCCGGAAGGCGACATGATGAACGCCGCCGGCGCCGGGGCGGGCCTGCGGCAGATGCGGCTCCACCCGCACATGCAACTCCGCCGCCGGGCCGCCCTCACCCATCTCGAAGACATGGATGCGGCTGCGCGGATCATCCGGCGCCGGGTGGTCGCCGGCCGGGCGCATCGCCATCACCTGCGTCAGGAACAGGGCGGTGGGGGCGAGGTCCGGCACGCTGAGGGTGATGGGACCGAGGCCGCGGATCTGGTGCTGCGCCGGCACCGGGCTGCGATCCCAGGGGTGGAAGGGGCCGGTGCCACCATCATCCAGCAGCGTCAGGCGCTGGCCCTCCGGATCCTCGAAATCGAGCTGCTGGCGCCCCGCCACAAGCTGCACCGGGCCGTGCTTCACGCCGTGTTCCGTGAACCGCGCGGCCCAGTAGGCGAAGGTCTCGGCGCCGGCGATGCGCAGCGCGCTGCGCGTAATAGCCTGGGTGCCGCGCCGTTCCGGCCCGACCGGCCAGTCGAAGAAGGTGAGGTCGGTGCCCGGGCTGGCCAGGCCATCGGCGTAGAACAGGTGGTAGGCGCTGACATCATCCTGGTTGACCGTCTTCTTCACCAGCCGCATGCCGAGGATGCGGGTGTAGAAGTCGTGATTGCCCGGCGCATCGGCCGAGACCGCGGTCAGGTGATGGATTCCGTGAAGCTGCATCGTCGATTCCTTCATCATCTGCCACATAGGACGCGGCGTGCAGGGGCGAGGTTGCGTGAAGTGTCTGGTCGCGTGATTCGAATTTTCCGGTGCTTCCACCTCAAGCCGTCACGCTTTAGCGCTGCCCGTCCCAGGCGCTGATCGCATCCTGCGTCAGCCCGCCGACACGCGCATGCGGGCGACCGCCGGTGGTCATGGCGAGGGCGAACAGGATTTCATCCGCGCGCGGTGCATCCGGCACGGTGGCGGTGATGCCATCGAAATGGCTGCGCACATAGGCCGCGTTGCGGTGATGAATCGGCAGGTCCAGCATCGCGCCCATCTGCCCCACCTTGGTCATCGACGGCACGATGGACAGCGCCTGGCCGAGCAGGCCGCGCATCGCATAGCCGCCGGCGACGTGCCACAGCGCGCCGTGTTCCAACTCCCCTTCCGCGCCGACCAGGCCGCCCTTGCCATAGGCCTCGATCCGCGCCGGGTCGCCGCCCAGGCCGGCGAGCAGCTTTTTGGCGACCATCAGGCCGATGGGCTTCATCGCCTCCATCATCCACATCAGATCCGGCTCATGCCGCCCGGCAAAGGGATTCTTGAGGATCACGGCGCACCAGCCCTTGCGCAGCGGGGTGGTGAGGGGCGGGCCGCCATCATGGTGCACCTCCTCCACGCAGAGCACGGTCTTGCGGATGTGCAGCGTCTGGGTCATCGGTCTGGCTCCTTCAGGAGAAGGGTTTTCGCACCGGCAAGGCAGAACTGCCCGCCGAGGCGTAGCGCGGCGGCGCAAATCAGCCCGGCCTCGCAGCAGGTTTCGGCAAAGGCGGCGCCGGATGCGAGGGCGGTGGTGATCTCGGTCGCGGTGAGTGCGCCGACCTCCATTGTCACCAGACGCGCGCCGAGGTCGCTATCCGGGTCCAGCGCACAGGCGGGGCGGCGGATGATGGCCGGGCTGGCCACATCCACCGCATTGGCGATCAGCGTCGCCGCCACATCCGCCGCGGCGGCGCTGGGCGCCAGCACGGTGACGGCATCGGCAATGCCGAGCGAGAAAGATCGGCCATAGCGGCCGGAGGTGGCAACGCCACCAATGCCATCCGTCGCACGCAGATGCAGCGCGCCATCGAAGCCACCGCCGGGCAGCGGGTTCGCCACCATGCCGATGTCCAGGCCATCGCCGGCCAGCACGGCGATGTCGCCGCCATCATTGACGAAGGCGCGGGTGAGGCCCGGCGCGGCATCCCGCATCGCCGCCAGCAGCGCATCCGCCACGGCGCCCGCCACCGCAGCCATGGGCGTGACAAAGATGCTGCGTGCCGTATGGGGCAGGCAGGCAGCGTGCATTTTTTGCGCGATGGCGCCGCGCGGTGGCGTGGCGGGATCGGCGGCGCGGCGCAGCAGCGGCAGTTCGGCGGCTAGCTCGTCCAGCACCGTCTGGAACCGCGCAGTGGCCGCCGCTTCCGCCGCGGCGACGGCATCGGGCGGACCCCAGGCGCGCAGCACCACGTCGATCGGGCCGTGCTGCAGATGCAGCCGATCGCCAGTCAGGCGCTGCACGCTGGGCATCACCCCGGGAAAGGCCAGGGATTGCCCGCCTGCCAATCCTCGATGCGCAACGCGGGCCCGAGATCTCGGAGAAGATCCTGCACCGGCACAATTTCGGAAACATGCCCGCCGAGGCGTTCATACAGCGCGCGTGGCAGGGTGAATTCGATGGGCGCGACCAGCGCGGGCGTGGGCACATAGCCAAACGCGTTCTTCGGCAGCCGCAGCACATCCGCCATGACGGTAATGCCACCGCCGGGCCAGAGATAGACCGGCGCGCCACCCATGGTGACGCGCGTCTCGCCCGAGGCCACGCTGCGCGTCAGCAGCACGGGATTTTCCGTGACACCCGCGCGCAGCGATCCGCCGGCACCGGCCATGAAGATGACGGTGCAGAGTGAGGGTTCGCAATTCTCGCCAATGCGTTCCACCACCTTCGCAACGCCCGCGGGCATCTCGGCGGGTATCGGGCGCAGCGCCTCATCCAGCACGCACCAGAGCGCATCCTCACCCGTGGTGGAGGTCAGCAGCAGGCGCAGGCCGGGCCAGGCCGTCTTCGGGTCGATCGCCTCAATGATGGAAAGCGGATCGCTGATATCCGTGCCGCCCCAGCCGAGGCCGGGATTGGCCACCTGGAAATACCGCCCCGGCGTCGATCGCCGCCCGCGCAGGCGAATGCCGGTGGGCTTCATGCCGAGCACCTTGCCGGCCTGATGTTCGGAGAGCTGGCCGGTGATGTGGTCATCCACCACGATCACTTCATCCACCTGGCCAAGCCATTGCTGCGCGAAGATGCCGATGGTGGCGCTGCCGCAGCCGACGCGCATCCGCACCTCCGCCTTCCCGTCCACCACCGGCGCCTGGCCGGCCTGCACGCGCACGGCGTGACCGCCATCGATGGTGAGCTCCACCGCCTCCCCCGCGCACAGCTTCAGCAGCGTGTCGCAGGTGGTGGTGCCCTCGCGCTTGCTGCCGCCGGTGAGATGCCGCACGCCGCCGAGGGACAGCATCTGGCTGCCATATTCGGCGGTGGTGACATGGCCCACCTGCTCACCATTCGCGCGCACGGCGGCGGCCTCGGCTCCCAGGTGGCGATCCGTGTCGATCTTCACCTTCACGCCGCAATAGCTGAAGATTCCCTCCGTCACGATGGTGACGGTATCCACCCCCGCATGGCTGGCGCCAACGATGAAGGGCGCGGGCTTGTAGTCGGGATAGGTGGTGCCCGCGCCGATACCGGTGACAAAGGCGCGGGCGGGATCGAGCAACTGCCCATCCCAGCCACCTTCCGCAAAGGCCACGACCGGCTCGCCCGTCTCGACGGCGCGCGCCAGCGTCACCGCCGGGTCGGTGCGGACCAGTTGACCATTCTCGTTGTCATAGCGTGAACAGGCGCCGCTGCGGCCGGGGCGGATGCGGCACAGCACGGGGCAGGCATCGCAGCGCACGATGCCCTGGTCGCCCTCCGCCGCCCCGAACTTCTGGGACCGTGCGGCGAGGCTGCCATGGTCGCTCATCGCATCTGTTCCCATAGCCGATGCGGCAGCACGGGCACCTGGCGCATGGTGATTCCGGTGGCGTGGCGGATGGCCGAGAGAATGGCCGGCGCGGTCGGCACCAGTGCTGGCTCACCAACGCCCTTGGCGCCGTAGGGGCCTTCGGGTTCGGGGTCCTCGATCAGATGCACCTCGATCTCCGGCACGTCGCCCGCGGTCGGAATCAGGTAGTCGTGCAGATTCTCGGTCCGGCCGGGGATGAATTCCTCCATCAGTGCCAGGCCGAGGCCCTGCGCGATGCCGCCATGGATCTGGCCGAGCACCAGCGTGGGATTGACCGCCCGCCCGACATCCTGCGCTGCGACGATCCGCCGCACCTTCGTGACGCCCAGCGCCGTATCCACCGCCACCAGCGCTATCTGCGCGGCGAAGCCATAGGTGGCGTAGGGCGTGCCCTGGCCGTTCTCGTCGAGCGCCGTGGTCGGCGGATCGTAGCGACCTTCCGCCTCCAGGTCTTCCGCCAGCGTGGCCAGGTCGATCACGCGCGCGCTGCCGACGTGAAGCTGCGTGCCTTCCAACCTCAGGGCCGCATCCTCCCCCGCATTGGCCAGCGCCAGGATGCGCCGCCGCAGCGCCAGCCCCGTTTCCATCGCGGCGCGGCCACTGACGAAAGTCTGGCGGGAGGCGCTGGTCTTGCCGGCATCAAAGGTGCGCGCCGTATCACCCAGCACATAGCGGAACTGCGCGAGCGGCAGGCCGAGTGCATCCGCGCAGATCTGTGCCATGACCGTGGTGCTGCCCTGGCCGATGTCCACCGCGCCGTTGAACAAGGTCAGCGTGCCATCGCGCGCCAGCGTGAGCTTCATGCGGGACGGGTTGGACATGCTGGTATTGCCGCAGCCATACCACATGCAGGCAATGCCGGCGCCGAGCCTCACACGCGGCGCCGTCACGTTGTGTGCGGTCACCTGCGCAAGCATGGCATCCCATTCCGGCTTCAGCGCATCCAGGCATTCCGGCAGCCCGGCGGAGGCGTGCAGCACCTGGCCGCTATGCGTGGTGTCGCCGCGGCCAATGGCGTTGCGGCGGCGAATCTCCCATCGATCCAGGCCGAGCTGCGCGGCCAGGTCATCCACCAGCGACTCCGTCGCGATCGCTGCCTGCGGAACGCCGAAACCGCGAAAGGCGCCGGCGGGCGTGTCGTTGGTGTAGATGGCGCGGGCGCGGTTGCGCAGGTTTGGGATGCGATAGGGACCGCCGGCATGCACCGGCACGCGGTTGGCAACGGTCGCGCCCCAACTGGCATACGCGCCGGTGTTGAAATCCGCATCGAATTCGTAGCTGCTGAAGCGGCCTTCCGCATCGGCGGACAGGCGTGCGGTGATGCTGGCAGGGTGGCGCTTCGTGGTGCTCGCCATGCTTTCGGCACGCGAATAGACAATGCGAACGGCGCGGTTCAGCTTGCGCGCTGCAACCGCGAGCAAGGGCTGCACCGAGACATCCAGCTTGCCACCAAACCCGCCACCACAGGCGCTGGGCCGGATGCGCACCGCGTCTTCCGCCACGCCGAGGACGCGCGCGGTTTCCTCTCGGTCCATATACGGCGCCTGGGTGCAGGCGAAGATCTCCATGCCGACGCCATCGGGCGCGGGCTGTGCATAGCCGGCTTCGGGCTCGAGATAGGCGTGTTCGACGAAGGTCGTGGTGAAGCAGCCCTCCGCATTGGCGGCATCACGCGCCGGCGTGCCGCGGTTCAGCCGGCCCTCGATCAGTAGGTTGCCCGGTGCATGCGCGTGGATCTGTGGCGCATCGGCCGCGCATGCCGCGGCAGCGCCGTGCAGCGCGGGCAGGGGGTGCCAGGTGATTGGCAACGCCGCATCGCGTACCACCATCACCGCGTCCCGCGCCCCCACCAGCCCGAGTACAGCCTCGCCCCGGAAGCGCACGAGGCCATCGGCCAGCACGGGCTGGTCCTTGAGATTTGGCATGATGCCGAAGGCGTTCACACCCGGCACATCGGCGGCGCTGAGGATCGCCTCCAGCCCCAGGTCTCGCCGTGCCGCCTCCAGATCGCCGAGCGAGAAACGCGCGCTGGCATGGGGCGACCGCACCACGCGCAGCCACAGCACATCCGCCGGTGCCTCATCCGCCCCGAAACGATCCGTGCCATCCAGCTTCGCCGCGCCATCCAGCCGCGCGATGCTGGCGCCGACCGCCTCGCCCGCCAGTGGTGAGGGGGTGGCCTGCGGCGACGCATCCAGCACCGCGTCCAGGATCTTGGCGTAGCCGGTGCAGCGGCACAGCACGCCGCCCAGCGCATCCCGCACCGCCGCGCGATCCGGCGCCGCATCGCGCAGCAGCAGGTCCGCTGCCGCCATCAGCATGCCCGGCGAGCAGATGCCGCACTGCGCCGCGCCATGCGCGAGGAAGGCGGCGCGCAGCCGCGCCAGCACCACGCCCACCGCGCCTTCTGTCGCTTCTACCGTCTCCACCTGTGCGCCCTGCACCTGCGCGGAAGGGACCAGGCAGGCGCAGGCCTGGGCGCCATCCACCAGCACCGTGCAGGCGCCGCAATCGCCGGCGTTGCAGCCTTCCTTCGTGCCGGTCAGGCCGAGCCGTTCACGCAGCGTATCCGACAGCGGCGCGAAGGGGGGCGCGGAGACGGTGCAAGGCGCGCCGTTCAGGGTGAAGGCGATGTCGATCATGTGCGCAACTGCAACAGGTCTTGCAGCAGCACCAGCGCGGCGTCACGGCGATAGGCGGCGCTGGCGCGGATGTCGTCGATCGGCGCCAGCAGCTCCAGATGATGCGGCTGCACCATCTGCGCGGCCAGCCTGCGGTCCGCACCGACCAGTGCGGCCTCGAGCCCCGGCAGGCGCTGCGCCACTGCCGAACAGGCGCCGAGCGCGACACGTGCCGTGGTGATACGCCCGACGGCATCGGTGGCGATGACGCCCGCCGCCATGGCAATCGAAATCACCAGGTAATGCCGCGCGCCGAGCTTGCGGAAGCAACCCTGCGCGCCCGCCAGCCGCGGCACATGCAGGGCTGTCACCAGTTCATCCGTTGCCAGCGCCGTCGCCCGATAGCCGGTCAGGAAATCGACCACCGAAAGCCTGCGCGTGCCGCGCGGCCCCGCGATCTCCACCGCAGCGTCCAGCACCAGCAGGTTCGGGATGCCGTCGCCGGCCGGTGAGGCGGTGACGAGGTTTCCGATGATCGTACCGCGATTCTGCACCTGCATGCCGCCCACTTCACGCGCGGCGGCCTTCAGCCCGTCGAACAAGGGCGGCAGCGCCGCGCGCGTCAGCGCAGACCAGGTAACGAGGCAGCCGATGCGCCAGCCCTCATCGGTTTCCTCGATGCCGCGCAGGCCGGGCAGGGCGCTGATATCCAGCACGTCCTTATGCGTCGGATCACCCCAGGCGGCGCGCGCCGTGCGGGCGGGAAAGACATCCGTGCCTCCGGCCAGCACCGCCACATCCGCGCCCGCGCGAATGGCCAGCGCATCCTGCAGCGTCGTGGGGCGATGATAGGCCGTCATCCCCACAGCGCCTTCGCCTGGTCCGCGGTGTAATAGCCACGCCGCACATCTTGCGCGATCAGCACGGGGTCGCGGTCGCGCGGATTGCCGTAGCCGCCGCCGCCAGGCGTCATCACCTCCACCCGGTCACCGGCCCGCAGATGCAGCCCCTGGTCCTTCGATAGATGTAGCGGGATGGTGGTGGTGCCGCTGCGATGCAGCTTCACCACATTCTTCGCGCCCTCCCCGCCACCCAGCACGCCGGGCGGCCCGAAGCGGCCGTGGTCCATGACGAAACTTGCCTTGGCTTCGCCGCGCAGCAGCTCAACTTCGTAGTGCACGCCAAAACCGCCACGATGCGCGCCGGCGCCGCCGGAGGCTTCGTGAATCGCGAAACGCCGGAACAGGACGGGATAGTACTGCTCCATCACCTCCACCGGGGCGGTCTTGCTGATGCCGATGGTGGAGCAGCCGTTGGTCAGCCCATCGGCCTCCGCATTGCCGCCATAGCCGCCGCCGGTGATCTGGTACATCACATAGCCCGCGTTGCGCGCCGGGTCGAAGCCGCCAAGCGCGAAATTGCCGGAGGTGCCGGCGGGTGCGGCCCAGACTTCCCCCGGCAGCGCCTGCGCGATGGCAAGGAACACGGCCTCCGCAATCCGCTGTGACACTTCCGCAGCGCAGCCGGAGACCGGGCGTGGATAGCGCGCGTCCAGAAACGTGCCCTCCGGCCGGATCACGCGCAAAGGCGCGAAGGTGCCGGCATTGATCGGCACATCGGGGAAGATGTGCTTCATCGCGAGATAGACGGCGGAACAGGTGGTGGCCCAGACGGAATTCATCGGACCCTGGCAGGGTGGCGAGGAATCGCCCAGATCGAAGACCAGCTCATCACCTTGCCGCGTGACGGTCAGCGCGATCCGCAGCGGTGCATCCACCACACCGTCCGAATCCACGAAAGTTTCAGCCAGGTAGACGCCACCCGGGATGCGCCGGATTTCCGCCAGCATCCGTTCCGCTGCGCGCGCGCGAATGCCGGCGATGGCATCGCGCAGCGTGGGGAGGCCGTAGCGCGCGACCATTTCCGCGAGCCGCGCCTCGCCAACCAGCAAAGCCGCGGCCTGCGCCTTGATGTCGCCGATGCGCTGGTCGGCGACGCGGATGTTGGACTGGATGATGGACAGGATCTCGCGGTCCAGCACGCCCTTCTTGAACAGTTTAACGGGCGGCAGGCGCAGGCCCTCCTGCTCGATTTCCGTCGCATGTGCGGAAAAGCCGCCAGGCACCATGCCGCCGATATCGGGCCAATGGCCGGTGTTCTGAAGCCAGCAAAACAGCTCGCCATCGACGAAGAAGGGCCTGGCAAAGCGCACATCCATCAGATGCGTGCCGCCCAGATACGGGTCGTTGACGATGTAGATGTCGCCCGGCTCCGGCGCCGCCACCGCACCTTCGCCAATTAGTCGCACCAGATGTGCCGCCGAATGCGCCATGGTGCCGACGAAGACCGGCAGGCCGAGCTCGCCCTGCGCGATCAGCGCGCCATCCTCCGCCGCGTAGATGCCATCCGATCGATCATCCGCCTCCGCGATCACCGGCGAAAACGCGGTGCGGGAGAAGGTGATGTCCATCTCGTTGCAGACCTGCTGCAAGCCGGCCTGGATCACCGCGAGCGTCAGGGCATCGATCATGCCAGTACCGTGATACGAAGATTGCCGATGGCATCGACCACGGCTTCGGAGCGTGGTTCCAGCACCGTCGTCGCATCCGCCTGCTGGATGATGGCCGGGCCCGCGATGCGCGCGCCTTCCGCCAAGCTTTCCCGCTGCCACACCAGGGCACGATGCCAGGTGCCCTCGGCGTAGAGGTCACGCTCTCCAACTCTCGCTTCCCCGACACGCGCGGCAGGATCGAGCAATGATGCAAGCGGAAAGGCGCGGCGGCGGCCGATGACGGTGGTGATGAGGTTCACCAGCACCGCGCGAATTTCCGGAAGCTGCACCTGAAACCGGGCAAAATAGGCGGTCTCGAAGGCAGCCTGGATCTCGGCGCGGGTCATGTCCGCGCGCGGCAGGGCGACGCGGATGAGATGGGTCTGGCCGCGGAACTGCATATCCGCCGCGTGCAGCACGTCTGTCCGCTCCACCTCGGCGCTGTCGGCGGTGACCACGGCGAGCGCACGATCGCGCTGCGCGGTCAAGGTCTCCGTAATTTCCGATTCAGTGATGTCGTCCAGCCCGCGGTTCAGCGTGTTCACCGCATCCTGCCGCAAATCGGCCACCAGGCAGCCCAGCGCGTTGGTCAGCCCAGGCCGCGCCGGCACCAGCACCATCGGGATGCCGATCTCCCGCGCCAGGGCCACCGCATGCAGCGGCCCGGCGCCGCCGAAGGCGAACAGGCAGAAATCGCGCGGGTCATGGCCGCGGGAGAGTGAGACCATGCGGATCGCGCCGCTCATATGCACATTGGCCAGCCGCAGCGTCGCCTCCGCCGCCTGTTCCACGCTCATGCCAAGCGGCGCGCAGATCTGCTCCGCGAAGCTTTCCCGAATGCGTTCCAGGGGCACAGTGTCCTGCACCGCCAGCAGCCGCGCAGGATCGAGCCGCCCGAGCACCAGATTGGCATCCGTGATGGTGGGCCGCGTGCCGCCGCGCCCGAAGCAGATCGGCCCCGGCAGGCTGCCCGCGCTTTCCGGGCCGACGCGAAACATCCCGGCGCGATCGATCCCGGCGATGGAGCCGCCGCCGGCGCCGACCGTCCGCACATCCACCATCGGCAGATGGATCGGCAGCCCATAGGCGATGGACAGTTCCGCCGAAACCTCCGGCACGCCGCCCGCGATCAGCGCGACGTCGGTGGAGGTGCCGCCCATGTCGTAGGTGATGGCGTTCCGCAACCCGCTCTGCGCCAGTGTCGCCGCCGCGGCCATGACGCCGGAGGCGGGGCCGGACATCACGGTTTTCGCCGCCTCCCGCGCAACCAGGCTGGCCGGCACGGTGCCGCCATTGCCGTTCATCACCAGTAGTTCGCGCTTGTGGCCCTGTGCGGCGAGCTGCGCCTGCAGGCGCGTGATGTAGCGGTCCAGGATCGGCTGCACGGCGGCGTTCACCGCGGCCGTGGTGCCGCGTTCATATTCGCGGAATTCGGAAAGCAGCTCATGGCCCAGCGTGACGTAGTCATTCGGCCAGATGGCGCGCGCGATTTGGCCGGCGCGGCGTTCATGCGCGGGGTTGGCGTAGGCGTGCAGGAAATGCACCACCAGCGCCTCGCAGCCCTCGGCCAGCAGGGCACGGACCTCGCGCGCCACGGCGTCTTCATCCAGTGGCGTGACCACGGCGCCGCGCGCATCCATGCGTTCCGACACCTCGCGCCGCCATTCACGCGGCACCAGCGGTTCGAAGCTGCCTTTCAGGCCATAGGGGTTGGGCCGTGTCCGACGCCCAAGTTCCAGCACATCACGGAAGCCGGCGGTGGTGATCAGCCCCACCTTGGCCAGCTTGCGTTCCAGCACGGCGTTGGTCGTCGCAGTGGTGCCGTGGATGATCAGGTCGAGCGCGGCCGGGGAACTGCCCGCCGCCGCGATCGCCGCCAGCACGCCCTCCGCCTGGTTCGGCGTGGTGGTCGGCACCTTGGCCAGCCGCACGCGGCCTTCGGCATCCTGCAGCAGCAGATCGGTGAAAGTGCCGCCGACATCGATGCCAGCCGTGATGCGGGACATGCGTATCAGACCGTCAGATAGGTGGTGCGGATGATCTCATCCGCTTCCAGCGCCGCCATGGTGCCGGCGAAGCGGATGCTGCCCTTCTCGATGACGAAGGCGCGGTCGGAGACGGCGGCGGCGAAATCCAGGCTCTGTTCGGAGAGCAGCACGGCCAGCCCCTCCGCCTTCATCCGCAGCACGGCCTCCGCCATCAGCTCCACGATTACCGGCGCCAGGCCCTCGGAGGGTTCGTCCAGCAATACAGCCTCCGGGTTGCCCATCAATGTGCGGGCGATGGTCAGCATCTGCTGTTCCCCGCCCGACATGGCGGCAGCGCGGCGGCCGCGCATCTCGGCGAGATTGGGGAAAATCTCGTAGAGCCGCTCCACCGTCCAGGCCGCGCGCCCGCCTCGTGCGGCGCGGCGGCCGACCTCCAGATTCTCCGCCACCGTCAGATCGGTGAAGATGCGCCGATCCTCCGGCACATAGCCGAGGCCGGCGCGGGCGATCTGGAAGGGTGCCCAGCCGGTAATGTCCTGGCCCGCGAATCGCACCTTGCCCGCACGCGGCGGCAGCAGGCCCATGATGGCCTTCATGGTGGTGGATTTGCCGGCGCCGTTGCGGCCCATCAGCGCTGCCACCTCGCCGCGCGCAAGCGTGAGATCGACGCCGAACAGCACCTCTGCCGGGCCATAGCCGGCGGTGACACCGGAGACCTCCAATACCAGGTCAGTCATGCGCCGCGCGCCTCGCCCGCAAGGCCGCCTTGTGGCCGGATTGGCCGAGATAGACGCGTTGCACCTCCGGGTTCGCCCGCACCGACTCAGGAGAACCTTCCGCGATCACCTCGCCCCGCACCAGCACCAGGATGCGGTCGGCATGGGCGAAGACCGCGTCCATGTCATGTTCCGTGAACAGCACGCCGATGCCCTGGCCGCGCGCGATGCCGGCTGTCAGTTGCATCAGGCTGGCGCGTTCGCGTGGCGCCATGCCGGCGGTGGGTTCATCCATCAGCAGAAGTTTCGGCGCGGCGGCCAGCGCGATGGCCAACTCCACGCGCTTCACATCGCCATAGGCCAGCTCGCCGATCGGGCGATCCGCCGCCTCCGCCATGCCGACCTGTGCGAGCAGCGCCAGCGCCTCCGCCCGGTAGAGCGACGCCGCATCCGCCACCAGGTCCCGGGTGCGGCCGTGATGGGCGGTGAGTGCCATCTGCACATTGCCGGCGACGGACATGGACAGGAAGGTCTGCGCCACCTGGAAGGTGCGACCGACGCCGAGCTTGCAGACCTGGCGCGGCGGCAGCCCGGTGATGTCCTGGCCCGCCAGCATCACGCGGCCGGAACTCGGCGCCAATTGCCCGCCCACCATGTTGAAGGTGGTGGATTTCCCCGCGCCATTCGGCCCGATGATCGCCAGCATCTCGCCCGCCGCCAGCGCGAAGGACACATCCTTCGCCGCGACCACGCCGCCGAAGCGCTTGTTCAGGCCTTCGACCGAAAGCAGCGTCATGGGCGCCTCCGCAGCGCGCCATAGGCACCGGACAGGCCGCGCGGGAAGATCAGCACCAGCGCAATGATGGAGGCGCCGAGGAAGAACCGCCAATGGTCCGTCAGCGGCATGAAGAAGTCCTTGATGGTGTGGAAGGCCGCGGCACCGGCGACGGCCCCCATCACC
The DNA here is from genome assembly GCF_051433165.1 of Falsiroseomonas sp. E2-1-a4. NCBI lineage: Bacteria > Pseudomonadati > Pseudomonadota > Alphaproteobacteria > Acetobacterales > Roseomonadaceae > Falsiroseomonas > Falsiroseomonas sp. E2-1-a4. The sequence goes on from NZ_JBHMFS010000016.1 coordinate 43,856, forward strand.
GTCTGCATGCCGCCTAGCAGCAGCATCGCCAGGAAGTCGATGGACATCGGAATCGCGAGCAGCGTCGGGTCGATCGAGCCCTTGGAAAACGCATAGAGCCCACCCGCCAGCCCCGCCGCCGCGCCGGCCAGCGTGAAGGCCAGCCAGCGGTGCATTCGCACATCCACGCCGATGGCATCCGCCCGCTGTTCCGAATCCCGCGCCGCCCGCAATGTGGCGCCGAAGGGCGCGTAGATCACATGGCGCAGCGCCGCGATGCCCAGGATGCAGCAGGCGGCGACGAGATAATGGAATGCCTCTCGCGACCTGGCCCATCCGGAGGGCCAGACGCCGACCACGCCATTGTCGCCGCCCGTCACCTCAACCCATTGGAAGCACACGGCATAGGCGATCTGCGCGAAGGCCAGTGTCAGCATCGCCAGGTAGATTCCGGTCAGCCGCACCACGAAGAAGCCGAACAGCGCGGCGAAGGCCGCCCCCGCGATGGGGGCCGCGATCAGCGCCGGCTCCATCGCGAAGCCGCCGCGCGTCACCAGCAACCCGGCCGCATAGGCGCCGAGGCCGAAATAGGCAGCGTGGCCGAAGGAGACGATGCCGCCATTGCCGACCAGGAAATTCAGCGAGAAGGCGGCGAGGGCAAAGATCAGCACCTCCGTCGCCACCTTCACGGTATAGGCGTCGCCGAACAGCGGCACCGCCAGCGTCGCGGCCAGCACGACGCCGAGGATCACCTTCTCCCACACCCCAAAGCGCGGCGTCGCCAGGATTCCCTCCGGCAAGGCCGCGCGCCCCGCCGCCGCTTCCGGCCGTCCGAGCAGTCCCCAGGGCTTCACCACCAGCACCACCGCCATCAGCAGGAACACCAGCACCAGCGTGATCTTGGGAAAGATCAGCACGCCGAAGGCATTCAATTGCCCGATCAGCACCGCCGCGAGGAAAGCGCCGGGCACGGAGCCCATGCCGCCGATCACCGTCACCACAAAGGCTTCCGTGATGATCGACAGATCCATCTGCGAATTCGCCGCGATGCGCGGAATTTGCAGCGCCCCGCCCAACCCGGCCAGGAAGGCGCCGAGGAACAGCGTGCCGGTGAAAAGCATCGCCTGGTTCACGCCCAGCGCACCCACCATTTCCCGGTCCCGCGTCGCCGCGCGGATCAGGATGCCGAAGCGCGTCTTGTGCATCAGCAGCCACAGCAGGCCGAGCACGCCCGGGCCGACGCAAATCAGGAACAGCTCATAGGCCGGGAAGCGCTGGCCCAGAATCTCCACGCCATGTCGCAGTCCCGGCGCGCGCGGCCCGGAAATCTCCACCGGCCCCCAAAGCCACAGCACCGCATCCTGCACGATCAGCACCACGCCGAAGGTGGCCAGAAGCTGGAACAGCTCCGGCACCTTGTACAGGCGGCGCAGCAGCAGCACCTCCATCACCACGCCGAGCACGCCCACCACGATGGCCGAGATCAGAACGCCGGTGAAAAAAAGCAGCGGTGAACGATCAAAGTCCAGCAGCCAGGGCACCACCGTCACCGCCATATAGGCGCCGAGCATGTAGAAGCTGCCATGCGCGAAATTGACGATGCGGGTGACGCCGAACACCAGCGTCAGCCCGGATGCGATGACGAACAGGGATGAGGCGCTGGCCAGTCCCGACAGGGACTGGACCACCAGGAAGCCGAAATCCATGCGCCGCGATCAGCTCCGCGGGCGCGCGGCGCGCACTTCAGCCTCGGGGAACATGTAGTCGGCGCCATCGGCGTAGCGGGCGTTGCGCATGGTGCCGGTGCGGCCGCGCAGCTCCGTCTCTCCCACCCAGGTGCCCATGGTGCCCTGGTGGTCGAGTGCGCGCATCACGACGTTGCCGACGATGGTCTGCGTCGGCAGGTCCGCCAGCGCATCCACCATCGCCTCCGTCTCCGTCGAATTCGCCTTGTTCAGCATGCTGGCCACCACCTGCGCGGTGACGTAGCCCAGCACGCTGCCCTTGCGCGGCGTGTCGTTGAAGCGTGCGCGATAGGCCTCGACGAAGGCCTTATGCGGTGCGTTCTCCACCTGCTCCCACGGATAGCCGGTGACGATCCAGCCATCCGGGCATTCATCGCCCAGCGGGATCATGTATTCCGGCTCGCCGGTCAGCAGTGACAGTACCAGGCGGCGCTCGAACAGGCCGCGCGTGTTGCCCTCCCGCACGAAGGCGGTCAGGTCGGCGCCGAACAGCACGTTGAAGATGCCATCCGGCCGCGCCTGCGCCAGCGCGCCCACCGTGGCCCCGGCATCGACGCGGCCGAGCGCCGGGTATTGCTCCGCCACGATCTCCGCGCCGGGGATCGAATTGCCGATCAGGCGCTTGAAATTGGCTGCCGCCGACTGCCCGTATTCGTAGTTGGGCGCCACGATCGCCCAGCGCTTCGCCGTCTTGCCGCGCGCGGCTTCCACCACCATCCGCGTCTGCATGTAGGTGGAGGGGCGCAGGCGCCAGGTGTAGCGGTTGCCCTGGGCCATGGTCAGCGCATCGGTCAGCGGTTCCGTCGCCAGGAACAGCTTCTTGCGCTGGTTTGCCAGGTCAGACACCGCCAGCCCGACATTGGACAGGAAGGTGCCGGCCAGGAAGTCGCAGCCTTCGCGCGTCAGCAGGTCCTCCGCCACGCGCACCGCGTCGCCGGGGGTGGACCCATCGTCGCGGAAGATGAATTCCAGCCTCCGCCCGCCCATCACGCCGCCGGACTGGTTGATCCGGTCCACCGCAAGCTGGATGGCGTTGCGGTAGGGCACGGAGAAGGCGGCCATGCGGGCGTAGGAATTCAGCTCCCCCACCTTGATGGGCGCGCCCTGTGCCGGCGAGCCTTGCGCGGGGGCCTGGCCCGGGCGCAGCCCCGCGAGAATGCCGCTGCCGGCCGCCAGCGCGCCGCGGCGGGAGAGGGTGAAGCCAGCCATCGCAAGGACTCCCAGTTGGACTGTCGGCGTGCATCCTCCACCGCGGCCGGGTTGCGGTCCAGCCAGTTTCACCGGGCGCGTCCCAGGTCTTGCGACGCCGGCATCACGGTATTGGCCAAGGCAGCGGCCGGGCTGCTCGCTGCCGCGGCACCTGGACCACGCGCCTTTTTGAATGGATCATGGCCGAATAAAGGCGCAAGGGTTCATCTTGTTGCCAAGATTAGGGGGCGCCCAGTGTTGATCATTCTCTGCGTCCTGGCCGGTGTCACGGCGCTGCTCGGCATGTTCAGCGTTGCGGTCACGCTGGTGCCGGCGATGGGCCTGGGACTGGCGGGGCTGACCGCGGCTGCCGGCTTTAGCCTGGTTTCTCTTGTCGCCGGCCTTGCCGCCGGGGTGCTCGCCCTGGGCCAGCAGCGCGCCGGCGCGGTTCGAAAGACTGCCGATTCAGCCGCTTGCACCGCGAGCGCGTAGCGGGGCCAGGGCCGGGTCCAGGTAGCGGATTTCATCCATCCGCACCTCAGGCATGGCCTGCGGGTCGCCCATCATGATGATGAGGCACAGGCTGGTGCCCATCAGTTCCAACTGCTTGTGGCCGCGCAGCGGCAGCGGAATCCGGCTCCGGCGGCAGGCCTGCAGCAGGATCGTCAGCAGATCGCCGGCCGTGAAGGACCAGTGGGCGCGCGGGCCCGACCTGGGCTTTTGCGGCACCAGCCGCGCCATCACCTCGCCCGAGGGGGCGGTTGCCAGGTCCAGCCGCACGCGCCCCGCCGCGGTCTGCCAGCCCGGCTGGGCCAGGACCATGCCGGCGACCAGCGCATCCAGCACCTCCGCCGGTGAGAACAGGATGTAGCGGACTTCCTTCGGCATGGCGGGATTCAGGCGCAGCGGCGGGCGCGCGGCGCGGCCTGCTGCCCCGGCGCGGCGGCGATGGCGTGCATGGCGCAGGCGGCGTCGCAGTCGATGGCAACCTCCTTCGCCCTGGGGGGCCTTGATGGCAGCCCCCTTCATGACAGTCAGGCTGCTGACAAAGCGATAACGCCGGCGCCCTGTTTGCCTTCATGCAAGATTCACGTCGTCAGGCCGCCTGAAGGGGTAGACGCCCGGCAGGCCGCCGTCAGGTCAGCGAGACTCACCTGATGCGCGGCCTGTGGGTCAGCCGACGGGGCCGGCCGGCAGATCGCCGGGGGCGCCTCGGCGCAACCGGTGCGGCCGCGTCAGGCGCCGCATGGCGAAGCAGAGGGCAGGGCATGGATGGCATGGCAGGCACGCTCGGCGGAGAACCCCGGCGACGCTACCGCACGGTGTTCCTGTCCGACATGCACCTCGGCACGCGCGGCTGCCGCGCGGATTTCCTGGTGGATTTCCTGCGCCGCACGGAATGCGAGCAGCTCTACCTCGTGGGCGACATCGTCGATGGCTGGCGGCTCCGCAAATCCTGGTACTGGGATGCGGACCATGACGAGGCGATCCGCCTGGTGCTGAAAATGGCGCGCAACGGCACCCAGGTCACCTACATCCCCGGCAACCATGACGAAATGCTGCGCGACTGGCTCGGGCTGGAAATCGCCGGCGTCCGGCTGGCGAAGGAGGCGGTGCACAACGCCGCCGATGGCCGCCGCTTCCTGGTGATCCATGGCGACGAATTCGACAGTGTGGTGCGCTACGCCAAGTTCCTGGCCCATCTGGGCGACTGGGCTTATGACAGCGCGCTGGTCGCCAATCGCTGGTTCAACGCGCTGCGCCGGCGCTTCGGCTATCCGTACTGGTCGCTTTCCCAATGGCTTAAGCGGCAGGTCAAGGAAGCGGTGAAGGCGATCGACCGCTTCGAGACGGCGCTGGCCCAGGAGGCCCGCCGCCGCGGGCTTGATGGCGTGGTCTGCGGCCACATCCACCACGCCGAGATGCGGGAGGTGCAGGGCGTGCTCTACATGAATGACGGCGACTGGGTGGAAAGCTGCACCGCGCTGGTCGAGCATGCGGATGGGCGGTTCGAACTGGTCGATTGGGCGCGCGAGAATCAGCTCAGCTTCTTCCGCGCCCCCTCAACCCCGGCTCCCGTCCCGGCCGCCTTGCCGGAAACGGTGTAGCGCCCGGGCCATGGCCCGGCCCCGGGCCGCTTTCGCCACTTCCCGGCCACGCATTTCTCGGGCACCAGGGGGGCGATGCGCGCCGCCGCAGAGGCTTGAGGCGAGAGGACCGGCTTGGACGAGGAACCCCCCTGCGGACATGCCCCTTGGGGGATGGGTGCGCTGGAGCCAACGGAAATGACCGCCGCGAACGGGCCGCTCCGCATCCTTGTCGTCTCGGATGCCTGGACGCCGCAGGTGAATGGCGTGGTCCGCACCATGGCCACCGTCGTCGCGGAATTGGCACGCCTGGGCGATGTGGTGGAGGTGATCGGGCCGAACCGCTTCCCGACCGTGCCGACCCCCGGTTATGCCGAGATCCGCCTGGCGCTGGCGCCGAAGCGCCGCCTGACCCGGATGGTGGATGAATTCCGCCCGAATGCGGTGCATATCGCGACCGAAGGCCCGCTCGGCTGGGCGATGCGGGCGATCTGCCGGGCGCGGGGCTGGCGCTTCACCACATCCTTCCACACCAAGTTTCCGGATTATCTGCACGCCCGCACCCGCATCCCGAGGGACTGGTCCTGGGCGCTGATGCGGCATTTCCACGCGGCCGGCGCCGGCACGCTCTGCGCCACGCCGACGCTGGCGGCGGAACTAGCCGCGCGCGGCTTTGCCCATGTCGTGCCCTGGTCGCGCGGCGTGGACTTGGCGGGCTTCCACCCGGATTCGGCGGGGCGAGGGCCGGCGGAGGCGTGGGAATCGCTGCCGCGCCCGATCTTCCTGTGCGCCGGGCGGGTGGCGGTGGAAAAGAACCTGGAAGCGTTCCTGGCGCTGGACCTGCCGGGCAGCAAGGTGGTGGTGGGCGATGGCCCGCAGCGCGCCGCCCTGGCACGGCGCTTCCCCGCCGCGCATTTCACTGGATGGCGGGAAGGCGCGGCGCTGGCGCGGGCCTATGCGCAGGCGGATGTCTTCGTCTTCCCCTCCCGCACCGATACCTTTGGGCTGGTGCTGCTGGAATCCCTGGCCAGCGGCACGCCGGTGGCGGCCTTTCCGGTGACCGGGCCGCTCGACATCATCGGCGATCATCCGGTGGGGGCGTTGGACGAGGATTTGCGGGCCGCCTGCCTGCGCGCCTTGCAGGCGGACCCCGCCGCCTGCCGCGCCCACGCCACGAGGTTTTCCTGGGCCGCCTGCGCGCGGCGCTTCCGCGACAGCCTGATGCTGTGTCCCTGAGGGGGCCGGACGGCGGATTTCCCACGCCCCCCGGGCCATGCTACCGGCCTTGCATGGCGTGCCCCCACCCCCGCCCCCTTCAACGGCGCCAACTCTGGCCATGATCCGCGGCTTCATCCGGCATCCGGCGGTCCAGGGGGGGCTGGCGCGGCTGGTCGGGCTGTATCTGGCGCTCGTGGTGCGGACCACGCGATGGCGGCTGGTGGGGGCGGAACCGGCCTTGGCGCTGGTGGCCGCGGGGCAGCCGCTGATCCTCGCCTTCTGGCATGAACGCCTGCCGCTGATGCCGGCGCTGTTCGACCTGGCCCGCGCGCGGGAACCGGCGGCGGCAGGGTTGCGGCCGCATGTGCTGGTCAGCCAGCACCGCGATGGCCGCTTCATCGGCGCCGCCGTGGGGCGATTCGGGGTGGAGATGATCTACGGCTCCTCCCGCCGCGGCGGGGCAGGGGCGTTGACGGCGCTGCTGCGCACGCTGCGGCGTGGACAGCCGGTGCTGATCACGCCGGACGGCCCGCGCGGCCCGCGGCGCCAGGCGGCCCCGGGTGTGGCGCAGGTCGCGGCGCTGTCCGGCGCGCCGGTGGTGCCGCTGGGGGCCTCCAGCAGCGCGCAGCGGCGGCTCGGCTCCTGGGACCGCCTGATGCTGCCGCTGCCCTTCGGTCGCGGCGTGGTGGTCTGCGGCCCCCCCATCACCGTCCCGCGTGACGCCGCGGAGGCGGCCTTGCCCGGCATCGCCGCGGCGCTGACCGAGGCCTGCCGGGAGGCCGACCGGCTATGCGGCGTTGTCGATGTGCCGGACCGTCCCGCCAAGCGAAGCCGGCCGCGACCGTGACGATCCCCACCACCGCCTGGCGCCTGGCCACCGCCCTGGCGGCGCCCCTGCTGCGCTGGCACCTCGGCCGCCGCGTCCGGCGCGGCAAGGAAATCGCGGCGCGGCTGCCGGAGCGCCAGGGCCTGGCCGCCGCCCGGCCACCAGGACGCCTGCTTTGGCTGCACGCCGCCAGCGTCGGTGAGGCGATTTCCGCCCTGCCGGTGCTGGAGGCGCTGCTGGCACGCGACGCCGCGTTGCACCTGCTGGTCACGACCGGCACGGTGACGGGCGCGCAGGCGTTGATGGACCGCCTGCCCGCGGCGCCGGCCGCGCCGGGCGCATCCGGCTTCCCGCGCGTCACCCACCGCTTCCTGCCACTGGACGTGCCGGCCTGGGTGGCGCGGTTCCTGGATGGCTGGCGGCCGGATGCGGGCGTGCTGGTGGAAAGCGAGCTTTGGCCCAACCTGATCGCCGCTGCCCGCGCCCGGCGCCTGCCGATGGCGCTGCTCAATGCCCGGATCAGCCCACGCTCCTTCGCCCGCTGGCGCCGTTTTCCGCGCAGCGCCGACGAGATCCTGGGCGGCTTCGCCCTGGTGCTGGCACGGTCGGAGGGGGATCGCGCCCGGCTGGCGGCGCTGGGCGCGGCGGCGCCGCAATGCTGGGGCGACCTGAAGGCCGCGGCCGAGCCCCTGCCGGCGGATGCGGAGGCGCTGGAACGGCTGCGCGCGCTGATCGGCGACCGCCCGGTTTTCCTCGCCGCCTCCACCCATCCGGGGGAGGAGGCGCTGTTGCTGGCCGCCCATGCGCGCCTGGCGCCGGACTGGCCGCGGCTGCTGACCGTGCTGGTGCCACGCCACCCGGACCGCGGCGTGGCGGTGGCGGAACTGGCGGCGCGGCAGGGGGTGGCGGTGGCGCGGCGGGCCGGCGGCGGCGCGCCGGGGGCGGATGTGGCGGTCTATGTGGCCGATACGCTGGGCGAGCTTGGCCTGTTCTATCGCCTGGCCACACTCGCCCTGGTGGGCGGCAGCCTGGTGCCGCGCGGCGGCCAGAACCCGCTGGAGGCGGCGCGGCTGGGCTGCCCGATCCTGCTCGGCCCGCATACCGACAATTTCGAGGAACCGGTGGCGCGGCTGCTGGCGGCCGGCGCTGCCCGGCGGGTGATGGCCGAACCCGTGGCGCTGGCGGAGAAGGTGGCCAGTATGCTATCCGATCAAGCTAGGCGTCAGGTTATGGTCACCGCCGCCGCTTCCATCGCGGCGGGCCAAGCCGGTCTGCCGGACATGGTGGCCACGGCGCTGCTGGATCTGCTGCCGGATGACTCCGGACCTTCCGAGGGTGGCGCGCGGCCTCCGCTCGGGGCCTATGAGCCGGGGCGTTAGTTTGGGGCCGGCCGCCACGGGCGGCCCCGCGTCGAAGCCGCCCTTCGCGGCGATTTGGTGAACGAAACCTGATGGTCGAGGCCTGATGCGAGCACCCGCCTTCTGGGCGGGCAGTGGCGGCGTGATGCCGCTGCTGCTGTCCCCCTTCTCCGCGCTTTACGCGCAAGCCACCGCGCGCCGCATGGCGCAGCCCGGCTGGCAGGCGCCGGTGCCGGTGATCTGCTGCGGCAATGCCACGGCCGGCGGCGCGGGCAAGACCACCGTGGCGATGGACCTCGGCCGGCGCCTCGCCGATCGTGGCATCGCCGCGCATTTCCTGCTGCGCGGCTATGGCGGCAGGCTGAAGGGGCCGGTGCGCGTCGATCCCGCCACGCATGACAGCACCATGGTCGGCGATGAGGCGCTGCTGCTGGCCGAGGTCCGCCCCACCTGGGTCTGCGCCGACCGTGCCGCCGGCGCGCAGGCAGCGGTGGCGGGCAATGCGCGCGCCATCGTCATGGATGACGGGCTGCAAAACCCCGGCCTGGTCAAGGATCTGTCGCTGCTGGTGATCGATGGCAGTTTCGGTTTCGGCAATAATCGCGTCATCCCGTCCGGCCCGCTGCGCGAACCGGTGGCCGCCGCCGCCGCCCGCTGCCAGGTCGCGGTCCTGATCGGGGAGGATGAGACCGGCGCGCTGGAGCTGCTGCCACCCGGCCTGCCCGTGCTGAACGCGCGCCTGGTGCCGGGGCCGGAGGCGCTGATGTTGCGTGGCCAGCCGGTCTATGCCTTCTGCGGCATCGCCAACCCGCGCAAATTCTTCGCCACTCTGCAGGAGGCCGGCGCCGTGCTGGCGGGGCGGGAGGCCTTCGGCGACCACTACCAATACGATGCCGCCGAAATCCAGGAACTGCTGGCGCAGGCGGATGCCGCCCGCGCCCAGCTTGTCACCACCAAGAAGGATTTCGTCCGCATCCCGGCGCAGTTCCGGTCCCGCGTCACCGTTGTGACGGTGGGGCTGGAATGGGCCGAATCGGCGCAGATCGAGAGCCTGATCGACCCCCTCGCCGCCCGGGTGCCGATTCCGGCCTAAGGTTCCGACCCTAAGGTTCCGACAGGGCCGCTTCGAAAAGGCCGAGCAGTGCCAGGCTGAAGTGCTGCATGTTGGCGGCGCGGTCGCCATGCCCGGTTTCCAGCGTCATCACACGCTCCACCGGGCCGGAAATGGCGAGGCAGCTATGCCCGGCCGCATCGCCATAGCTGTTGCCTGTGGGCCCGGACGCACCCGTCTCCGCAATGCCCCAGACCGTGCCGAAGCGCGCCCGCAGGGTTCGCGCCAGCAGCAGGGCGTAAGGTTCGGAGGAGGACCGCATGCCGGCCATCTCCTCCTTGGTGATGCCCAGCAGCTGTTCCCGCGCCGTCGCCGTGTACACCACGGCACCGCCCAGGAAATACGCGCTGGCCCCAGGCACCGCGAGCAGGCTGGCCGAGATCAGCCCGCCGGCGGAGCTTTCGGCCACCGCCACCGTCTCTCGCCGCGCCTTCAGCAGCGCGCCGACAATCTCACCGGTGGCGAACAGGTCCTGCACCTATTCCGCCGCATGGGCATAGGCTTCGAGCGGCGCGCAGGTGCAGACCAGGTTGCGGTCGCCATGCACATTGTCCACCCGCTTCACCGGTGGCCAGTATTTCTGGCGCGCCACATAGGGCAGCGGGAAGGCGGCCTGTTCGCGGGTGTAGGGATGCGACCAGTCGCTGGCCGTCACCTCCACCGCCGTGTGCGGGGCGTTCTTCAGCGGGTTGTCGGCGCGGTCCATGCGACCCTGCTCGATGGCGCGGATCTCGCCGCGGATCGAGACCATGGCGGCGATGAAGCGATCCAGCTCGCCCATCGTCTCGGATTCGGTCGGCTCCACCATCAGCGTGCCCGTCACCGGCCAGGACATGGTGGGCGCGTGGAAGCCGTAATCCTGAAGCCGCTTGGCGATATCCTCGACCGAGGCGCCGCCATTCTGCTGGAAGCCGCGGCAATCCAGGATGCATTCATGCGCGACCATGCCCTGGCGGCCGCGATACAGCACCGGGAAATGTTCGGAGAGCTTCACCGCCATGTAGTTGGCGTTGAGGATCGCAACCTCCGTCGCGCGCTTCAGACCATCCGGCCCCATCATGCGGATATAGGCATAGGAGATCGGCAGGATGGATGCGCTGCCGAAGGGGGCCGCGGCCACCGGCCCATGGCTGGTTGCCTGCGGACCGGCTTCCGCCAGCATAGGATGCGCCGGCAGGTAGGGTGCCAGATGCGCCGCGACGCCGATCGGGCCGACACCCGGCCCGCCGCCGCCATGCGGAATGCAGAAGGTCTTGTGCAGGTTCAGGTGGCACACATCCGCGCCGATCAGGGCCGGGGAGGTGAGGCCGACCTGCGCGTTCATGTTGGCGCCGTCCATGTAGACCTGGCCGCCCTTCTCATGGATCAGGGCGCAGATCTCGCGGATGGCTTCCTCGAACACGCCATGCGTCGAGGGGTAGGTGACCATCAGCGCGGCGAGACGGTCCGCATTCTGGTCCGCCTTGGCGCGCAGGTCATCCAGATCGACATTGCCGTCGCGGTCGCAGCCCACCACCACCACCTTCATGCCCGCCATCACGGCAGAGGCCGGGTTGGTGCCATGGGCGGAGGACGGGATCAGGCAGATGTCGCGTGCCATGTCACCGCGGGCGCGATGCCAGCCGCGGATCGCCAGCAGCCCGGCATATTCCCCGGCGCTGCCTGCATTCGGCTGCAGCGACACGGCGGCGAAGCCGGTGACGGCGCAGAGCCAGGATTCCAGGCGGCGGATCATCTCGATATAGCCGCTGGCCTGATCCACCGGCGCGAAGGGATGGATGTTGCCGAAACCCGGGAAGGTGACGGGAATCATCTCGGCCGTCGCGTTCAGCTTCATCGTGCAGGACCCCAGCGGGATCATGCTACGATTCAGCGCGACGTCCTTGTCCTCCAGCTTCTTCAGGTAGCGCAGCATCGCGTGTTCCGCGTGATGGCTGCGGAACACCTCGGCGGTCAGCACGGCGCTGGTGCGGGTGAGGGAGGCGGGGATGCCGCCTTCCGGGTCGATGCCGTCGATCTGCGGCGCGGCCTGGCCGGCCGATTCCGCGATCGCATCCACCAGCGCCAGCAGATCCTGCCGGGTGACCGTCTCATCCAGCGCAATGCCGACACCGCCGCCTTCATGGCGCGCCAGGTTGAAGCCGCGCTTCAGGGCGGCGGCGATCAGTGCCTCCGCCTTGCCGCCGGCCTCGATGCAGATGGTGTCGAAGATGTCGCGGTGGCGCAGCGCGAAGCCGGCGCGCTTGGCGGCGCCCGCCAGCAGACGCGCCTTCAAGGCCACGCGCTTGGCGATGCGGGCCAGGCCCTCCGGCCCGTGCCACACGGCATACATGCTGGCCATCACCGCCAGCAGCACCTGCGCGGTGCAGATGTTGCTCGTCGCCTTCTCGCGCCGGATGTGCTGCTCGCGCGTCTGCAACGCCAGGCGCATCGCGGGCTGGCCGGCGGCGTCGAGCGAAACGCCCACCAGCCGGCCCGGCATCAGCCGCTTATGCGCATCCTTCACCGCCATGTAGCCGGCATGCGGCCCGCCATAGCCCATCGGCACGCCGAAGCGCTGCGTCGAGCCGACGACGACATCCGCCCCCATCTCGCCCGGCGGCTTCAGCAGCACCAGGGACAGCGGATCGGCCGCGACGATGGCGAGGCCACCGGCGCCATGCACCGCCGCGATCTCCCGCGTCAGGTCGCGCACTTCGCCGGTCGTGCCCGGATATTGCAGCAGCAGCGCGAAGGGCTTTTCCGCATTGCAGGTCGCCACGATGTCCGCCGGCTTCGCGATCAGCACCCGGAAGCCGAGCGGCTCCGCACGGCCCGACACCACGGCGCGGGTCTGCGGATGCACGTCCGAGGCAATCACCAGCGTGTCCGACTTGCCGCGCGTCGCCGCATGCGCCAGCGCCATGGCTTCGGCCGCCGCCGTCGCTTCATCGAGCAGCGAGGCGTTCGCCACCGGCAGCCCGGCCAGGTCCGTCACCATCGTCTGGAAGTTCAGCAGCGCTTCCAGCCGACCCTGCGCGAGCTCGGCCTGGTACGGCGTATAGGCCGTGTACCAGCCTGGATTCTCCAGCACGTTGCGCAGGATCACGGGCGGCGTCAGCGTGCCGTGGTAGCCGATGCCGATCAGCGACTTGATGTCGGCGCGGTTCTTGCCGGCCAGCGCGCGGAGTTCCGCGATCGCCTCGGCCTCCGTCGCCGCGGGCGGCAGGGGCAGCGGCGCGGTGCTGCGGATATCGGCGGGCACGGTGCGGGCGGCCAGCGCCTCCAGGCTCTCGGCGCCCACCACCTTCAGCATGGCGGTGATTTCGGCTTCCGAAGGCCCGATATGGCGGCGCGCGAATTCGCCCTTGTCCTCAAGCGCGGAAAGCTCGGCGATGGCGTTCATGCGAGGGTGTCCACGAAGGCGGCGTAGGCGGCTTCATCCATCAGCGCCTCGACCGTCGCGGCCTCGACGCCGCCGATCTTGAAGAACCAGCCCTCGCCGGTCGGCGCGCTGTTGATCAGCGCCGGGTTCTCCACCAGCGCGGCATTGGTCTCGACAACCTTGCCCGCGACGGGGGCATAGACGTCGGAGGCCGCCTTCACGCTCTCGACCACGGCGCAGGCCTCGCCTTCGGTCACGTCGCGGCCGGCTTCCGGCAGGTCGACGAAGACCACGTCGCCCAACGCGTTCTGGGCGTGGTCGGTGATGCCGATGGTGGCGACATCGCCTTCCAGCCGGATCCACTCATGGTCTTTGGTGAAGCGCAGTTCGGCCATTGTCGTGAACCTTCTCAGCGAGCGTAGCGGTGGGGAGCGAAGGGCAGGGCGCAGATGCGGGCGGGCAGCGCCTTGCCCCGCACCATCAGTTCGAGGGCGGTGCCATCGGCCGCCGCGCCGCGCGCGACATAGCCCATGGCGATGGGCGCATTGACGGAGGGGCCGAAGCCGCCGGAGGTGATCTCACCCACCACGGAACCACCCGCCTGGATCGGCGTGTGGCCGCGGGCGGGCTGGCGCCCTTCCGGCTGGATGCCGACGCGCAAACGCGCCGCGCCATTGTCCAGTTCGTCGCGGCAGCGATCGGCGCCGCGGAAATCCCAGGCGGTACGGCGGCGCTTGCCCATGGTCCAGACCAGGTTGGCTTCAACCGGGCTGGTGGTCTCGTCGAGATCGTTGCCGTAGAGGCAAAGCCCCGCCTCCAGCCGCAGCGAATCGCGCGCGCCGAGGCCCGCCGGCAGCACGCCCGGCAGGGCCAGCAGCGCCTTGGCCACTGCCGTGGCGTGTTCCGCCGGGATGGAGATTTCCACGCCATCCTCCCCGGTATAGCCGCTGCGGCTGACCAGGCAGGGCACGCCGGCAATCGCGTGCTCGGCGAAATCCATGAACTTCATCGCGGCGACGCCCGGCGCCAGCGTGGCCAAGGCGGGCACGGCGCCCGGCCCCTGCAGGGCGATCAACGCCCGGTCCGGCAGCGGCCGCAGCGTCACGCCCGCGGGCAGCACCGCCTCGATCGCCGGGATGTCGAGGTGCTTGCGCGACGCGTTGAGCACCAGGAACAGCCGGTCGCCGCGATTGGCGACCATGAAGTCATCCAGGATGCCGCCCGTCTCCGTCATCAGCAGGCCGTAGCGCTGCCGGCCGGGCTTCAGCGCCTGCACATCCGCCGGCGTCAGCTTTTCCAGCGCCGCCGCGGCGCCTTCGCCCACCAGCTCCGCCTGGCCCATATGGGAGACGTCGAACAGCCCGGCGCTGGCCCGCGTGTGCAGATGCTCCGCCATGATCCCGGCCGGGTACTGGACCGGCATGGCATAGCCGGCAAACGGCACCATGCGCCCGCCGAGGTCGCGATGCAGGCCTGCCAGGGGTGTCTCGAGCAATTCGGTATCGGCCACGGTGCCCCCAAAGGCTTCCCGTCGCCGAAATGGCGCCGGGTGATCCGTGACCCCCCTCTGTCCGGTGACCTGAGAGATTCGGCCCGCCTCCCGGCGCTGCCTTACTCCGTCGGTGCCGCGTCCCGTTCGGGGTGCGAGCTTTCCAGAGTCCCGCCGAGCCTTTCGGCTCCTGCCCGCGCGGCCCTTCTGCCTGAGCGTTTCCGGGGGCCGGTTGCGCCTTCGGCGGTGGATTCGGAACCCGGTCGGGCCCCTCGCCACTCTCTCCCGCGCGGTCCACGGGAGTGGCGGGTATGCCCGAGCCTCGGGCCGCACGCAACGGCGCTTTTCGGCCGCACGAGGGTTCCGCGCCCGCCTGCCGGGTGGTTTGCTGCCACCGAAACAGTCAGGGCGATGCCGGACGATGCAGGAATTGACCACGGATGGCCTGCTGGCCGCCCTGCGCGGCTGGGTCGAGATCGAAAGCCCGACCCAAGATGCCGCCGCAGTCAACCGCATGGCGGATCATGTCGAGGCCAAGCTGCGCGCGATCGGCGCGGTGATCGAACGCACCCCCGGCTTGGATGGCTTCGGCGACATCCTGATCGGCCGCATCGCGGGCCAACAACCAGGCCCCGGCCTGCTGCTGCTCGGCCATATCGATACGGTCCACCCGGTCGGCACCCTGGCCGGCAAGCTGCCCTTCCGGGTGGAGGGCGACCGCGCCTATGGCCCCGGGATCTATGACATGAAGGGCGGCAATGCGATGGCGCTGGCCGCGCTGGAGCATCTGCACGCGACGGGTCGCAAGCCGCTGCGGACCGTCAGCTTCATGATGATCCCGGATGAGGAAGCCGGCAGCCCCTCCTCCCGCGCCGCCATCGAGGCGGAGGCCCGGCGCCACGCCGCGGTGCTGGTGCCGGAACCCTCGGGGGAGGGTGGGCGGCTGACCGTCGGCCGGCACGGCATTGCGCGCTACCATCTGCGGACCATCGGCCGGCCCGCCCATGCCGGCGCCACCCATGCCGAAGGCCGCAGCGCGATCCGGGAGATGGCGCGGCAGATCCTGGCGATCGAGGCGCTGACCGATTACCCGCGCAACTTCTACGTCAATATCGGCACCGTCTCCGGCGGCACGCATGAGAACATGGTGCCCGCCGAATGCCGCGCCATCTGCTACGCGTTGGTGCCCACGGCGGCGGAAGCGCGCGAATTGCACGACGCGCTGTTCGCGTTGCGGCCGCAGGACCCGGATGTGGGGCTGGAGGTGGTGCCCGGCCTGTCCCGCCCGCCCTTCGGCAAGACCGCCGCGATCCAGGCCCTGTACGACCATGCCAAGGCGTTGGCGGCGGGGGACGATTTTCCAGTGGCCGGTGAGCGTATCGCGGGCGGCGGCAGCGACGGCAATTTCACCGGCGCGCTTGGGGTGCCGACGCTGGACGGTTTGGGCGTGATCGGCGGCGGGCCGCACAGCTTCGCGGAGCATATCGAGATCGGCTGCCTGGTGCCGCGCACCCGCCTTTTCGTGCGGCTGTTCGAGACACCGCTACCTGCACTGTAACAGCAACCTGCTGTGGCGCAGCACGTTGGTGTCGCATGAAAACAGCAAACTGGATTGCCGGCGCGGCGGTGGCCCTCGGCGCCGCCGCACTGGCCAACCACCTCGTGGCGCAGCGCAACGAGGCCCGGCACCCGCCGCGCGGCCGGTTCCTGACCGTCGATGGCGTGCGATTGCACTTCATCGAGCGGGGTGCCTCCCACGGTGGGCCGACCCTGGTGCTGCTGCATGGCAATGGCGCGATGGCGGAGGATTTCGCCCTCAGCGGCATTCTGGATGAGCTGGGCCAGACCCATCACGTCATCGCCTTCGACCGTCCGGGCTTCGGCTACAGCGACCGGCCGCGCGCCCATATCTGGACCGCCGCCAACCAGGCCCGCCTGCTGCGCCGCGCCTTGCGCCGCATGGGCATCCAGCGCGCGGTGCTGGCCGGGCATAGCTGGGGCACGCTGGTGGCGCTGGAGATGGCCTTGCAGCGGCCCGACCAGGTGGCCGCGCTGGTTCTGATGTCTGGCTATTTCACGCCGACGTTGCGGATGGACGTCCCCGCCTTCTCTGGCCCCGCCATCCCCGTGCTGGGCGATATCATGCGCTACACCATTTCGCCCCTGATCGCCTGGGCGATCACGCCGCTGCTGTTCCGCCGCATCTTCGCACCCGGCCCGGTGCCGTCGCATTTTGCGGAAGGCTTTCCCACCGGCCTGTCCCTGCGCCCATCCCAGATACGCGCCTCCGCCGCTGACACGGCGTTGATGATCCCCGCCGCCATGGCGACGCGCAACCGGCATGGGGAGGTGCAGATGCCGGTGCTGATCCTGGCGGGGGCGGAGGACCGGATTGCCGATGTCGGCCGCCAATCCGCCCGGCTGCATCGCGATATTCCAGGCAGCGAGCTGCGTCTGGTGCCCGGCGCCGGGCACATGATCCATCACGCGGCGCCGGAGGCGGTGGTGCAGGCGATCCGCGATACCGCCGACCGCGCCCGTGATTGCGCGGCCGAAAGCGCGGCAGCGTGACCGCCGCCGTGCCGAACCCGCCACCGCCTGGCGCTTTCAAGCCTCGACGTTTGAAGGGTCATGCGGATGCGGGCGCTGGTTTGGCACGGCAAGGAAGATATCCGCTGCGACACGGTCAGCGATCCGACCATTGAGGATCCGCGCGACGCCATCATCCGGGTGACGAGTTGCGCGATCTGTGGTTCGGACCTGCACCTGTTCCATAACATGATCCCGGCGATGACGCCCGGCGACATCATGGGCCACGAGACGATGGGGGAGGTGGTCGAGGTGGGCTCCGCCGCGAAGGGTGTCCTGAAGAAGGGCGACCGCATCGTGGTGCCCTTCACCATCAGCTGCGGCACTTGCTTCCAGTGCAAGCGCGGCAACTACTCGGTCTGCGAGACTACCAACCGCAACAAGGAAATGGCCGATAAGGTCCTCGGCCATGCCGGCGCCGGCCTGTTCGGCTACAGCGGCCTGACCGGCAGCTATCCCGGTGGCCAGGCGGAATACCTGCGCGTGCCTTTCGCCGATGAGACGCATATCAAGGTGCCGGACGGGCTGACGGATGAGCAGGTGCTGTTCCTCAGCGACATCCTGCCCACCGGCTGGCAGGCCGCCGTGCAGTGCGACATCAAGCCGGATGATACGGTGGCGATCTGGGGCTGTGGCCCGGTCGGCCAGATGGCGATCCGCAGCGCCGTGCTGCTTGGCGCGAAGCAGGTGATTGCCATCGACCGGCTGCCGGAGCGGCTCGGCATGGCCGCCGCCGGCGGCGCCATCACGATCAATTTCGAAGAAGAAAGCGTGATCGAACGGCTGAACGAACTTACCGGCGGCAAGGGTCCGGAAAAGTGCATCGATGCGGTCGGCATGGAAAGCCATGTTAGCCTGAGCCAGCCGGACACGTTGCTGGATCGCGCCAAGCAGGTGGTGATGCTGGAGAATGACCGGCCGCATGTGCTGCGGGAGATGATCTATGTCTGCCGTCCGGCCGGCATCCTCTCCGTCCCCGGCGTCTATTCGGGCCTGGTGGACAAGCTGCCCTTCGGCCTGGTGATGAACAAGGGCCTGACCATCCGCAGCGGCCAGACGCATGTGAAGCGCTGGACGGACGATCTGCTGCGCCGGATCGAGGAAGGCCAGATCGACCCCAGCTTCGTCATCACCCACACCGTGGGGCTGGAGGAGGGGCCGGAGATGTACAATATCTTCCGCAACAAGCAGGACGGCTGCATCAAGGTGGTGTTGAAGCCATGAGCCTTCTTGCGAATGCCACACGCCGGAAAGGCGATCCGCGCATCCTGCGCAGCGGCCCCGGTTCGCTGGGCGCCGCGGACCGGCTGGCACGCGCGCTCGGCTGGTTCAGCATCGGCCTTGGCGTCGTGCAGATGCTGGTGCCGCGGCGGGTGACGCACGCGCTGGGTATGCGCGGGCAGGAAGGGCTGGTGCGGGCCTACGGTGCGCGGGAAGTCGCCTCCGGCGTGCTGGCGCTGTCTGTGGACCGGTCGGTCGGCCTGCGCAGCCGCATCATCGGCGGTGCGGTGGATGCGGCGACGCTGATGGCGGCGCTGCGCCCCGCCAACCCGAAGCGCGACAATGTGATGCTGGCGCTGGCGATGGTGGCCGGTGTGGCGGCGCTGGATATCATGGCCGACCGCGCCCTGCAGGCCCGCCACGGCCGCGAACAGGCGCGCCCGCACCGTCGTATCCAGCCGCATGTCCCGCCCCGAGGCGGTGACCGCAGCGGCTTCCCACAGGGGCTGGCACAGGCGCGCGGTGCGGCGCGTGACTTCGTGGTGCCGGAAGATTTCCGTCGTCCGTTCTGACCTGGCCCGGCGATCGGCCTGCATCACCATCGCTTGCTGTGTCATGGATTTGGGCAAATTTCGCGGCAAAGGGGCAGGTGACTTCGCCAGCGCAAGGAACAGTTGTGGCCGCCTTTTGTTGGACTCGCAGCGTGCATGGTGACGGGCAAGGGCCCGTCCGCAAGCGAAGCAGCAGGCGAGGAAAGCCAGATGAGCGATATGAGACAGGGCGGTTTCCCCGACCGCGATCCCCGTAACCCCGGCAGCCCGACGCCCACCCCCGGGCATCGTGCCGGCGAAGATGGCCGCGCGGTGCTGCAGGAAGCCACGCCGCAGGCGCGCGAAACCTCCGCGACGCTTCGCGACGAGGCCGCCGGCGCCGTCGCCGATGTGAAGGCCGAGGGGGCCGAGGTGATGGAGGCCGCGCGCAAGCGCGCAGCCGGCTTCGCCGAGGCGCAGCAGAAGGCCGGAGCAGAACAGGCCGAGGGTTTTGCCGAAGCCGTGCATGACGTCGCCGACAAGCTGGGCGAACAGTCCCCGGCCATGGCGCGCTATGTGCACGAGGCCGCCACCGCGATCGAGGGCATGGGCCAGACGCTGCGGGACAGCAGCCCGGCGGAACTGCTCGGCCGCGTTGAGGACCTGGCACGTCGCCAGCCGGTCGCCTTCTTCGGCGCCGCCGTGCTGGCCGGCTTCGGCCTGGCGCGGTTTGCCAAAAGCTCGGCCGAGGCCTCGCGCCGCGGCCACACGTCCCGCACGACCAGCGCGGCACCGATGGGTGGGAATGTCCGGCCGGCGACGGCAGCACAGGCGCCGGGCTGGGCGCCGCCCGCCACCAATGACAGCGGCGGCGCCAAGCCGACCACGCTTGCCGCCGCCTCGCTTGGCGGCGCCGCGGCCTGGCCGGGTGGCCCTGCCCCCAGCATGCCCGAAACCCCGAAGGCGGGAGGCTCCGGCAATGTCTTCTGAACCCTACGGCGTGGACCCACGTCACCCCGAACCCAGCCGCTCGGTGCCCGAGCTGTTCAGCAGTGTGATCGGCCAGATCTCGACCCTGTTCCGGCAGGAGGTGCGGTTGGCCCGCGCCGAGGTCGGCGAGAAGATCAGCCACGCCAGCGGCGCCATCACGCCGCTCGGCGCGGGTGCGGGCATGCTGCTCGGCACGCTGATCCTGCTGCTGTTCGCGCTGGTTTCGCTGCTGGTGGAGTTCGGCATTCCGGTGGGCTGGTCGCAGCTCATCGTCGCCCTCCTCGCCGCAGTGATCGGCTACGCGCTGATCCGCAGCGGCATTTCCCGATTGAACGCGACAACCCTGATGCCTGAACGGACGGCCGAGCAGCTTTCCCGGGACGCACAGGTTGCGAAGGAGCAGGTTCGATGAGCAGCACGACGAATCCCGACAAGCGCAGCAGCGCCGAAATCGAGCATGAGGTCGAGCGGACCCGCGCAGGCCTGACGGAGACATTGGAAGAACTGCGCGATCGGGCCTCCCCCGGCCAGTTGTTCGAGCAGGCGCTGGACTACGCCAAGACCTCCGGCGGCGCGGAATTCACCCGCAACCTGGGCGCCGCGGTGCGCGACAATCCGCTGCCGCTGCTGCTGATCGGCGCTGGCATTGGCTGGATGATGCTCGGTCAGGGCGGCAGCAATGGTCGCGCCGCGCCGCGCCGCCGTAGTGGTGCCTACGACGCGCCCTATCGCGACGCCTATCCCGCCACGGGCTGGGAGCGTGACGAGCCGGGCATGTACGAAACCGGCACGGACAAGCCCGGCATGCTGGATCGCGCCGGCGATGCGGTCGGTGATGCGGCGGAAGCCGTGCGCGATGCCGCCGGCTCCGCCTATCGCAGCGTGGCGGGCGCCGTCGGCGCGGCGGGTGAGCGGATTGGCGAGGCTGCCGGCTCCGCCCGCAGCAGCCTGCGCGGCGGCACCGGCGAAGCCTCGCACATGGCCTCCGACTACGCCGGTCGCGCCGCACGCGCGGCGTCCGGCTATTCGCGCGATGCCCGGGACCGGATCGGTCACTGGGCGGATGACGCGGAAAGCACGGCGGGCTGGGTGCTGCGGGAACAGCCGCTGGTGCTTGGCGCGCTCGGCATTGCGCTCGGTGCCGCGGTCGGTGCCCTGCTGCCGGGGACGGAGACCGAGGATCGCCTGATGGGCGAGACGCGGGACGACCTCGCGCATCAGGCCGGCGCCATGGCGCAGGAAGGCTACGAGAAGGTCCGCGAAACCGTCAGCGGCCAGGCCGAGCAGGCGCGTGAAACCGCGTCGGGCAGCGCGGCCGGGCTGGCTGGCCAGGCGCGGGAGGCCGTGCGCGACGCCGCCCAAACCCTCGCCGCCAATGCGAAGGAGGCGCTGGCCGAAACGCCGGAGCCTGCCAACCGCCCCGAGGGCACGCATCCGCGGCCCGACACCCGCCCGGCGACCGGCCTGGGCTGATCCGCGGGCCGGATCTCAGTCGAGCAGGGCGAGTGCCTGGCGCACCGCGCCCTGCATCGTCGCGCGATCCGGCCGCCCGCGCGCCAGAACGCGCAGGCCGAGCAGCAGCGTCATCAGCATCCGGGCCAGATCATCCGGGTCCCGCGCTGCGATGCTGCCATCCGCCTGGCCGGCGAGCACCCGGCCGCGGAAGAAATCCTCCAGCTCCGCCAGCCGGGCGGCCACCACCGCGGCCACGCCGCGATCATGCGGCGCCAACTCCAGCGCCGAATTCACCAGCAGGCAGCCCATGCGGTCGCGCAGCGAACGGGCGACGATCTCCTCCAGCAGCCCGGCGATTGCCTGCCGCGGCGGCTGCGTCGCCGCCAGCCGCCGCAGCCTTTCGCGCATGCCCTGGTCCAGATAGCGGTCGAGGCAGCGGGCAAACAGGCTGCGCTTGCCGCCGAAGGCATTGTAGAAACTGGCCTGGCCGAGGCCCATCACCTGGCCGAGGTCGCGCACGCTGGTGCCGGCATAGCCATGGCGCCAGAACTGGTGCATCGCCGCCTCGATGACGGCATCCTCGTCGTAGCTGCGGGGGCGGGACATCCCGGCCAGCATAGGCCGGCGCCGCGGACGCGCCAATGCGAGGCGGCTTGCCCCGGGCACGCGGCCGAAGCACCCTCCGGCGTTGCACCCCTCCGGATCGCGCAATGTGCCGTTTCCTCGCCTATCTCGGCGAACCGATTTTCCTGTCCGACCTGGTCTGCGCCCCGGCGCATTCGCTGATCCACCAGTCGATGCATGCCGATGAGGGCAAGACCGCCACCAATGGCGATGGCTTCGGCCTGGGCTGGTACGGGGAGCGGGAGGAGCCGGGTCTGTACCGGGAAATCCGCCCGGCCTGGTCGGATGAAAATCTGCGCTCGCTCTGTTCGCAGGTGCGGTCGCGGCTGTTCTTCGCGCATGTCCGCGCCTCCACCGGCACATCGACCACGCAGGCCAATTGCCACCCCTTCGGCCTCGGGCGGCAGATGTTCATGCATAACGGCCAGGTCGGCGACTATCTTCGGATCAAGCGGCGGATGGAGGGGCTGATCCCGGATGCGCTGTATGAGCACCGCCAGGGCACCGGCGATACGGAAGCGATCTTCCTGGCCGCCGCCGCGGATGGGCTGGCGGAGGACCCGATCGGCGCGCTGTCCCGCACCCTGGCGCGGGTGCTGGCGATGATGCAGGCGGCCGGCAGCACCCAGCCGCTGCGCTTCGCCGCGGCGCATAGCGATGGACGGACGCTGACCTGCTTCCGCTGGTCCTCCGACAACCGGCCACCCACGCTGTACTGGCGGTGGGTGGGGGAGAATGTGCTGGTGGTGTCGGAACCGGTGGATGAACGCAATTCCGGGTGGCTGCCGATTGCCGCCAACCACGCACTGGTGGCGATCCCCGGGCAGGATGTGCAGGTGCGACCCTTCCAGGTCGCGGCATCGGTCTTGTCCGATCTGTAACAACTGGTCCATAACTGGCGATCAATCCACGGGGGACGACCCATGCTGACCCGCCTCGCCACCCTGGTCCTCGGCGCGAGCCTGCTGGCCGGGCCGTTTGCCGCCAGGACGGTGGTTGCCCAGACCATCCCGCCCGAGCGCATCCTGCGCATGGTGCCGAATGCGGATCTGCAGACGCTGGACCCGATCAACACCACCGCCGGCGTGGTGCAGTCCCACGCGCACATGATCTACGACCAGTTGTTCGGCCGCGACGCACAGATGCGCCCGCAGCCGCAGATGGTCGGCGCCTACAGTGTTTCCGACGATGCGCTGGTCTGGCGCTTCACCCTGCGCGATGGCCTGGCCTTCCATGATGGCGCGCCGGTGACGGCGGAGGATGTGGTGGCATCTTTGCGCCGCTGGGGCGCGCGGGACCCGCATGGCCGGCAGATCCTGGCCATCACCACCAGCCTGGAGCCGCAGGCGGATGGCAAGACGGTGGTCTGGACGCTGAACCGCCCCTACGGGCTGATGCTGGATGCACTGTCGAAGCCCGCCGGCAACATGCCCGCCATCATGCCGGCCCGCATCGCCGCGACCGACCCCTTCACCGCGATCCGCGAGACCATCGGCAGCGGCCCCTTCATCTTCTCCCGCGATGAATGGGTGCCGGGCAGCACCGTGGTGTACCGCCGCAACCCGAACTACGTGCCGCGCAGCGAACCCGCCTCGGGCACCGCCGGCGGCAAGGTGGTGCATGTCGATCGCGTGGAATGGCAGAACATCGCCAATGTGCAGACCTCGACGCTGGCGCTGATCCAGGGCGAGATCGACTACATCGAAAGCCCCGGTGTGGATTTCCTGCCGATGCTGCAGCGACGTGGCATGCGGATCATCCGCACCAACACGCTCGGCGCGCCGGGCATGATCCGCATGAACCACATCCACCCGCCCTTCAACGACCCGCGCGTGCGCCAGGCGCTGATGCTGCTGGTGAACCAGGAGGAAATCCTCCAGGGCATGTTCCCGGACCCGGCGCTGTATCAGGTCTGCCACGCCTTCTTCGTCTGCGGTTCGCCGCAGGAGACGATGGCCGGCGTGCCGGAAGGCCTCGGCAGCCCGGCGGCGCGGGAACGGGCGCGGCAGTTGTTACGCGAGAGCGGCTATGACGGCACGCCGATCGTGATGATGGACCCGACTGACAACCCCTTCGTCCACACCGCGACGCTGGTGCTGGCACAGCAGATGCAGTCCGTCGGTTTCCGCACCGATGTGCAGGCCACCGACTTCGCTTCCATGGCCGGTCGCCGTGCCAATCGCCGTCCGCCGAGCGAGGGCGGCTGGCATATCGGCCTGACCTTCTGGAACGGCCTCGGCGCCTCGGACCCGGTGGGCAACGTGCCGATGCAGGCCAGCTGCGAGCGCGCCTGGCCGGGCTGGCCCTGCGATGCGGCGCATCAGGCGCTGATCGATGCCTTCCCCTATGCGGCGAATGCCGCGGAGCGGAAGCGCATCCTGGATGAGCTGCACACCAGCGCCTACAACCTCGTGCCCTACGTCCCGTACGGCCAGTGGTACCTGCCCTCCGCCGTCACGCCGCGCATCTCGAACGTGCTGGCGATGCCGGGTATCATCATCGCCTGGAACATCCAGAAGGCGGCGCGGTAAGGCTTCAGGCCACCGTATCGGCCATCTCGGCACCGCGCCCACCCATCGGGCGGTTCGGTGCCGTGGTGGTGTCCTCCGCCGTCTGGTGCTCCATCTCGGCGTTCAACTCGGCGCCGAGCAGGATGACGATGGCGGAAATCCAGATCCAGGTCATGAAGCCCACGACCGCGCCCAGCGAGCCATAAGTCTCGTTGTAGCTGCCGAAATTGGAGACGTACCAGGAAAAGGCGGCCGAGGCGCCGAGCCAGGTCAGCGCGGCAAAGCCACTGCCCCAGCTCACCCAGCGCCACTTCGCCGTCTCCCGGCTCGGGCCCCAGCGGTACAGGCCGGCCAGCACCAGCACCACCACCGCCAGCATCAGCGGCCAGCGCCCATAGGCGAGCAACGTCTCCGCCGTGCTGCCCAGGCCGACCAGGCCGAGCACCACAGGCACCGCCACCACCGAGGCCATGGTCAGGATGGCGAACAGGATGAAGCCGATGGTGAAGGTCAGGGTGGTCAGCGTCAGCTTGATGAAGCCGCGCTTCTCAGTCTCCTCGTAAACCACGTTCAGCGCGTCGAACAACGCCTTCGCCGCCTGGTTAGCGGACCACAGGGACACGAGAAGGCCGGCGACCGCGCCGAAGCCCAGCGTGCCGTCAGCCGATTCCGCCACGCGCTGCACCTGTTCAGAGATGATCTCCATGCCGCCGCCCGGTACGATGCCGGCGAGTGCGTTCAGATGCTCCTGGATCGTCGTCGGGTCCGCGACCAGGGCATAGAGCGAAACCAGCGCCGCCAAGGCCGGGAACAGCGCCAGCAGCGTGTAGAAGGTGATGCCCGCCGCCTCCGTCATCAGCCGGTCTTCGCTGGCCTGGGATACGGTACGCTTGGCGATCTGCCACCAGCCGCGGGCCGGAATCTGCGAGGGGCCATCGGCGCGGCGGCCGGCGCCGTGCTCCGTCGCCCGCCGCGCATTGCCGCGGCTGGCACCGCCATCGCCCTGGCGGGCGCGCTCGGGCGGCGCATCATCCGCGCGTCGCGCGGCCGGCCCGCTTCGCAGCGATGCCGGCCCCGACCGTCGCGTCGCGGAATCCAGCGCCAGCAGCCCAGCCAGCGCCGCCGCGGCCACCATCCAACCGCCACCCTCCTTGCCCGCGATGCGGGGCTTGTTCCGCCCGTCCGCCATGTTGCTGCTCCTCATTCACCCCCGGCAACGCCGAAGCGCGGCACGAGTGCCCGCAATCGGGAAACTTTTTGCGACCGCCCGCGCTGAGCGGAACGGACTGGCAAGGGAGGGGGCGATGGCAAAGGCACGGCCCGTGGCGCTGCCCTGGCTGGTGCTGGAGGGCATCGGCGCCCCCGTGCGGCGTGGCGTGCAGATGCTGCTGGCCACCGCGGCGCTGGCCGCCGGGGTGCTGGCGGAGGGGCTGCGCCCCTCCACCTGGCGCCGCCGTACCTTGCGGGCCGAATATCGTCGCAGCCTGCGCCAGGCCATTGCCGGCGGCTTCGGCACGGTCGTCATCACCGCGACCCTCATCGGCTTCGGCATCGTCCACCAGACGCTGCGCTGGCTGAGCTTCGCGGGGCAGGAGGATTACACCGGCACGCTGCTCGCCACCGTCCTGGTGCGGGAGGTGACGCCGGTGCTGGTCGGGCTGATCCTGCTCGGCCGCAGCGGGACGGTCACGGTGGTGGAATTCGGCGCGGTCAAGGTGAGCGGGCAACTGGAGGTGATGGAGGCGCAGGGCCTCGACCCCTTCACCCTGCTGGTGCTGCCACGGGTGGTGGCGTTTGCGCTGGCGGGCTTCACGCTCGGGGTTATCTTCCTCGGCGTGGCGCTGGTGACGGGCTACATGACCGGCTGGCTCAGCGGGCTGGTGGTGGCGCCGCCGCGCGAATTGCTGATCAACCTGTTCGGCGCCACCGATAATGTTGAATTTGGGCTGTTCGCGTTGAAGCTGGTGGTGATCGGCGCGCTGGTGGCGCTCGTCTCGGCCATCACCGGCATGTCCTCCACCCGCGCGGAGAGCCCCTCCCACCTCCTGCCCCGGGCCTTCGTGCGCGGCCTGCTCGGCATCCTGGCGGCCAGTGCGATGCTCAGCGTGGTCACGGCATGAAGCCGGTGCTGGAGGTGCAGGCCGCGCGGGCGGCGCCGGGTGCCTCGCCGGTCCAGGGGCTGGTGGATCTGAAGCTGCTGCCCGGCGACCTTGCGCTGGTGCATGCGGATGACCCCGGCATGGCCCGCGCGCTGGCACTGATCTGCGCCGGGCTGGTGAAGCTCGCCGAGGGCCAGGTGCGGTTCCTGGCGCAGGATTGGGCGGCGCTGCCGCGCCAGCCGGCGCAGGCGCTGCGCGGGCGCATCGGCCTCGCCCCCGGCGATGGCGGATGGCTGCCGCACCTGACAGTGGCGGAGGGAATGCTGCTGGCCCGCCGGCACCACGATGCCACGCCCGATGCCGATCTGCGGGCGGAGGCCGAGGATCTGTGCCGCCTGTTCGGCCTGCGGGGCCTGCCGCTGGTGCATCCGGCGGAGCTGTCGCGCGCCGATCTGTCGCGCGCCGGCTGCGCCCGTGCCTTTCTCGGCGCGCCCGACCTCATCCTGCTGGAAAGCCCGCTGGACCGGGAGACGGCGGACATGCTGGCGGACCCGCTGCTGGCGGCGCTGGAACCGGCGCGGGCGCGGGGCGCTGCCGCATTATGGTCCACCCGGTCCCGCCGCGCCTGGGATACGGCCGACTTTCCCGCCAGCCAGTGGTGGGTGCTGAAGCAGGACGGCTTGAAAGGGGACGAACCGTGTCTGATTCCACGGTGACGCAGGAAGACCGCGTCCGGCTGCGCCACACCGATCGCTGGGTCGGCGCCCTGGTGGTGCTGGCGCTGGTGCTGTTCCTGGCCGCCCTGTTCCAGCGCGGCGTGATCCGCGAATGGTTCGCCGATGGCATTACGCTGATGGTGCTGCTGCCGGAGGAAGGCGTCGCCGGGCTTTCGGTGGGGGCGGAGGCGGAGGTGCTGGGCATCCGCGCCGGCTCCGTCCGCCGCATCATCGTCGACCCCGAGCGCCGCATTCGCGCCGAGCTGCGCATCGAGGAACAGGCCAAGCCCTTCATCCGCCGCGATTCCACCGCCGTGGTGCGGCGCCGCTTCGGCGTGGCCGGCCCGGCCTACCTGGATATCCAGCGCGGGCGGGGCGATGAGCTGGATTGGGACCACGCCTGGATCCGCGCCACCAGCGAACGCGCGCCGACGGAGACCCTCGGCACGCTGCTGGATGAGCTGCAGCAGCGCGTCTTCCCGATCCTGGACGAGCTGCGCACCGGCACCGCCGCCTTCTCCGCCGCGACGCAGCGGCTGGAGCGTGGGGAGGGCACGGTGGGCCGCCTGCTGTCGGACGACACGCTGATCCGCCAGGCGGAAGCCGCCACCGCCCGCGCCGCCGCGGTGATGGAGAATATCGAGACGGCGAGCCGGGAGGTGCGCCAGCTCACCGCCGGCCTGTCGAATGGCCGTGGCCCCGGCACGCTGCCGGGGCTGGTGGCACGGGCTGAACGCGTGCTGGCGCAGGTGGAACGCGCCAGCGCCGACCTGGCCCGCGCGACGCCCGCTTTGCCGCAGGCCACCGCCAATATCCGCGATGGCACGGACAGTCTGCCCGCCGTGATGGTGCAGGCGCAGGAGGCCGCGCGGCAGATGGAATTGCTGCTGGCCCAGCTGCGCCGCCACTGGCTGCTGGGCGGCGGCGGTGGCGCGCCGGAGCGCAGCATCTCCGCCGGCGCCGTGCCGCGCCCGATGGTGGAGCGGCTGCGCCCGTGAGGTCTGCGCTGGTCGTATTACTGCTGCTGGGTGCCTGTGGCGGCCGTACCGCGCCGGAAGGCCCACCAAGGGACGGCGTGCTGGACCGGGCGGCGGGCAGCGCGCGGGATGCGTTGAACCAGGATCAGCCGGTGGTCGCCGGGCGGCTCTATGCCCAGGCGCTGGCCCGCGCGCGGGAACGCGACGACGCAGTGGCGATCGACGCCATGGGCTTCGGCCAGGCGACCTCCGCCCTGGCACGGGGCGATGCGCCTGCGGCGCTGTCCGTGGCGCAGGAGGTGCGGGCGGAGCTTGCCCGGCGCGGTCGCGGTGCCTCTGCCGGGCTGGTGCTGGCGGAGGCGACGGCGTTGTTCCGCCTTGGCCGGATGACGGAATCCGACCGCCTGGCGCGCTTCGTCGCCAGCCGAGGCGCGGAGAATGCGGAAGCCGCGCTGCGGGCGCATTTCCTGCTTGGCGTCCTGGCCGCCGGGCGCGGCGACCTCGCGGGCGTTGTGGCGGCGCGGGCCGCGATCGGCGCACCGGAGCAGACCGCCTTTCGCGCCGATGCGGTGGAGCTGGAAGGGGCGGCGGCGCTGCTGCGGGGTGATGCGGCCGGCGCCCGGCTGCACGCCGCCACCGCCGCCGATCTGCGCCGGGATTCGCTGGATTATCGCGGCCTGTCGCGGGCGCTGGCGTTGCAGGGCGCGGCGCTGGAACGCCTGGGCGATCCGGCCGCCGCGGCGGATGCCTATCTCCGCGCCGGACGGGGTGCCGCGGAGCGTGGCGAGGCGGATGCGGCGCGCTGGCTGGGGCAGGCCCGGCAACTGGCTGGCGGCCGCGCCGATCTGCTTGCCGCCATCCGCCAGGCGGAGGCGCTGCGGGAGCGCTGAGTGGTTTGACGCTCGGCCGCGCCACGCCGATCCTGCACCTACGGAAAGGGAACGCCATGAAGAAGCTGGTGAATGATCCGCGCCGCGTGGTGCGGGAAATGCTGGAAGGCCTGGCGGACCTCAACCCCGGCCTGGCGCTTCTGGACGCTGAGGATGTGGTGGTGCGCGCCGAATTGCCGGTGCCGGCGCATCGCCCCGTCGCCGTGCTGTCCGGCGGCGGGGCGGGGCATGAGCCGGCGCATGCGGGCTATGTCGGCCCGGGGATGTTGGCTGGCGCCATTGCCGGGGATGTCTTCACCTCGCCTTCCGTCGATGCCGTGCTGGCCGGCATCCGCGCCGCCGCCGGGCCGCGCGGTGCGCTGCTGGTGGTGAAGAACTACACCGGCGACCGGCTGAATTTCGGCCTCGCCGCCGCACTCGCCACGGCGGAGGGTATTCCGACCCGCGTCGTGGTGGTGGCTGATGACGCGGCGCTACATGCGACGGTGGAACCAGCGCAACGCCGCGGCATTGCCGGCACCGTGCTGGTCCACAAGGTGGCCGGCGCCGCGGCCGAGGCGGGGCTGGACCTCGACGCCGTGCTGGCGGAGGCCGAGGCGGCGGCTGGCGCGGTGGTGACCATGGGCGTGGCACTCGGCGCCTGCACCGTGCCGGCGGCCGGCGTGCCCGGCTTCGCGCTGGGGGAGGATGAGATGGAACTCGGCCTCGGCATCCATGGCGAACAGGGCGTGCGCCGCGCACCGATGGCGCCGGCGGATGCCATCGTCGCCACCATCCTGGATACGCTGGTCACGGATGCGGGGCTGGCCGCCGGGGACCAGGTGGCGCTGCTGGTGAACGGACTGGGCGGCACCCCGCCGATGGAGCTTGCCGTGGTGGCCCGCGCCGCCCTGGCCGGGCTGCGGGCGCGTGGCATCGAGGTTTCGCGCGGCTGGGCCGGGAATTTCATGACGGCGCTGGAGATGCCCGGCTGCTCGATCAGCCTGCTGCGGCTGGATGCGGCGCGCCTCGCCCGGCTGGACGCGCCCGCCGGCGCCCCCGCCTGGCCGGGCGGCGGTGTGCTGGCGCCGCGCGCCACCCTCGCGACCCCCGCCGCGGCCGAGCCGGCGCATCCGGCACCCGGCCCGCTGGCCCCGGCGCTGCAGCGCGTGGCGCTGGCCGTGGCCGCGGCGCTGGAGGCGGAGGAGGCGGCGCTGACGGCGCTCGACAGCCATGCGGGGGATGGTGATCTCGGCCTGTCCATGGCGCGCGGCGCGGCGGCGATCCGGGCGCTGCCGGAGGCAGCCTTCGCCACGCCGGCCAGTGCGCTCGCCGCCATGGCGCAGGCGCTTCGGCGGGCCATCGCCGGCAGTTCTGGGCCGTTCTACGCCACCGCGCTGCTGCGCGCGGCGCAGGTGCTGGGGGAGGGAGGGGCGGATCGCGCGCGCTGGGCGGAAGCGTTCCGGCAGGCGGTGGCGGCGATCGGCGAGCTCGGCGGCGCGCGGCCGGGCGACCGCACCATGCTGGATGCGCTGCACCCGGCGGCGGAGGCCTTTGCGACGGAAGCAGGTTCGCCCGCCGAGGCCTGGGCGGCAGCGGTGGCGGCGGCGGAGGCGGGCACCGCGGCCACCGCCACCATGCGCCCGCGCCTCGGCCGCGCCGCCTATCTCGGCGACCGTGCGCTGGGCCAGCCGGATGCGGGGGCTGGCGCGGTGCTGGTCTGGATGCAGGCGATCGGTCGCAGCCTGGGATAGCCCCGGCCGATTCGCGGGATGACCCGCCTGGAATCAACGCGCTGGCAGATGCGCCTTCCGGCCGGGCTGGGTTGCGGCTAATCCTCCGCTCCGCCCCTGGAGTCCCGGATGACCATCGCCATCGAGATCGGCATGAGCGCCACCGGCACGCCGGCCTGCTTCGACCTGGAGGAATTGCTGTCCACCCGCCTGCTGGTGCAGGGCAATTCCGGCTCGGGCAAGTCGCATCTGCTGCGCCGGCTGCTGGAACAATCGGCCCCCTGGGTGCAGCAGGTGGTGGTGGATCCGGAAGGGGATTTCACCTCGCTGGCGGACCGTTTCGGGCATCTGGTGGTGGATGCGGCCGATTATACCGACACGGCCCTGCAGCAGGTGGCGGAGCGGGTGCGGCGGCATCGTGTTTCGGTCGTGCTGAACCTGGAGCATGTGGAGGTCGAACAGCAGCTTCGCCTGGCCGCCGCCTTCCTCGGCGGGCTGTTCGATGTGGACCGGGACGCCTGGAACCCGGTGATGGTGGTGGTGGATGAGGCGCAGCTGTTTGCGCCCGCCGCGGCCAGCGAGACCTCGGATGAGGCGCGCCGCGCGGCTCTCGGCGCCATGACCAACCTGATGTGCCGGGGCCGCAAGCGCGGCCTGGCCGGGGTGATCGCGACGCAGCGCCTGGCCAAGCTGGCGAAGAATGTGGCGGCCGAGGCCTCCAACTTCATGATGGGGCGCACCTTCCTCGACATAGATATGGCCCGCGCCGCCGATCTGCTGGGGATGGAGCGGCGGCAGGCGGAGATGTTCCGCGACCTGGAGCGCGGGCATTTCATGGCGCTCGGCCCGGCGGTCTCCCGCCGCCCGCTGCGGCTGCGCGTCGGCGTGGTGGAGACCGGGTCGCGCAGCGCCGGCCCGAAGCTGGTGCCACCCCCCACCCAGGCCAGCGCGGCGGAAGCGCGGGAGCTGATCCTGGCGGCGCCGGAGCCCGAGACACCTCGCCCGCCGCGCCGCATGCCGCGCGCCACCGCCCCGGACCTGCTGGCGCAACTCGCCCAGGCCCGACCTTCCCTGCCCGCGGCCGAGCCTGTGGCGCCGCCCACGCCGGAGGAAAAAGCCGAGCACCGCCACAAGATCGCCCGCGTATTGAAGAAGATCCTGGCGGAGCCGGATGCGCCGTTCCGCCCGGCCAGCGTGCTGTACCAGGATTTCCTGGTGCGCTGCCGGATCGAGGAAGTGGCCGGCCCGGCCATCGACATTCCCGCCTTCCGCCGCCTGCTGACCACGGCGCGGGCCGGCATCGGTGCCGAAGTGGCGGAAGGCAGTGAATGGGCGCAGGCGGTGGCGCGGGCGGAGGGGCTGCCGGATGATGTGCAGGGCGTCTTCCTGCTGCTGGCCCGCGCCGCGCTGGAACGTCAGCCCTGCCCCTCGGACGCCACGCTGGCCCGCGCCTATGGCAGCCGGTCCCTCGGCCGGGCGCGGCGGCTGCTGACCTATCTGGAGGAACAAAGCGCGCTGGTGGTGCGCGCCGAGCGCGGCGGGCGGCGCAGCGTGGTGCTGGTGGGCCTCGCCTGGGAGACGGCGCCGGGCGACCCGAACGGGCCGGAGGAGAAGCCGGAAGAAGCCGTGACCGCGGCCGCCTGAGACCCTATCTGTGGCGGCATGACCCAGAACCCGCTGCTCGCCAACCCGCTGCTCGCACCCTGGACCACGCCTTTCGGCGTGCCGCCCTTCGACCTGATCCTGCCCGAGCATTTCGGCCCCGCCTTCGACCAGGGCATGGCGGAGCAGGTGGCGGAAATCGCGGCCATTGGCGCCGACCCCGCCCCGCCCAGCTTCGCCAATACGGTGGAGGCGCTGGAGCGCAGCGGCCGCACGCTGGACCGGGTGCGGAGCGTGTTCTTCAACCTGGTCTCAAGCCAGGCGACGGATGCCTACCAGGCGATCGAGCGCGACTACGCGCCGCGCCTGGCCCGGCACCGCGCCGATATCGCCCTGGACCCGGCACTGTTCGCCCGCATCTCCGCGCTGCTGGACCGGCGCGCGGCGCTCGGCCTGGATGCGGCGCGGGACCGGCTGCTGGTGCGGCTGCATGCGGGGCTGGTGCGCAGTGGTGCTGCGCTGGATGCGGCGGGGCGGGACCGCATGGCGACAATCTCCACGCGGCTCGCCGTGCTGCACACGCAATTCGGCCAGAACGTACTGGCGGATGAGACGGAGTGGCAGATGGTGCTGGCCGAGGCCGACCTCGCCGGCCTGCCGGATTTCGCACGCGACGCGGCGCTGGAAGTTGGTCGGGAGCGTGGGGTGGAGGGCTGGGTCATCACCCTGTCCCGTTCCTCCATCGAGCCCTTCCTGGTGTTCTCCACACGGCGCGATTTGCGGGAGGTGGCCTGGCGCGCCTGGGTGGCGCGGGGGCTCGGCGTGCGGGACAACACAGCGCTGATCAAGGACATTCTCGCACTGCGGGCGGAACGCGCCCAGCTGCTGGGCCATGCGGATTTCGCCGCCTGGCGGCTGGCGGACAACATGGCGCGCGATGCGGCGGCGGCGTCCGAGCTGCTGCACCAGGTCTGGGCGCCCGCCAAGCGCCGCGCCGCGGTGGAACGCGCGGAGCTGGAGGCGCTGGCCGGCCACCCGATCGAGGCCTGGGACTGGCGCCACTATGCCGAGATCGACCGCCGAGCCCGGCACGACATCGACGAAAGCCTGACCAAGCCGTATTTCCCGCTGGGCGGCATGCTGGCGGCTGTGTTCGACACGGCGCAGCGCCTGTTCGGCGTGCGCTTCGTGGAACGCCCGGATATTCCCGTCTATCACCCGGATGTCCGCGCCTTCGACATGCAGGACGAGACGGGCGCGCATCGCGGCGTGTTTCTGCTGGATAGTTTTGCGCGCGCGGGCAAGCGCTCCGGCGCCTGGATGAGCAGCTATCGCGTGGGGCATGGGCTTGATGGGCCTGTCACGCCGATCGTCGTGAACAACAACAACATCGCGAAGTCGTCGCCGGCGCTGCTGTCCTTCGACGAGGCGCGGACGCTGTTCCATGAATTCGGCCATGCGCTGCACGGGCTGCTGTCCACCGCGCACCACCCCTCGCAATCCGGCACCGCGGTGCTGGCGGATTTCGTGGAATTCCCGAGCCAGATCCTGGAACACTGGCTGGAGGTACCGGAGATTCTCCGCACCCATGCGCGCCACCACGAAAGCGGGGAGGCGCTGCCGGAAGACCTGCTGCGCCGGTTGCTCGCCGCGCGGCAGGATGGCCAGGGGTTTGCGAGTGTGGAATTCGTCTCCTCCGCCCTGATCGACCTGGCGCTGCACACGCATCCCGACCCACAGGGGCTGGATGTGGTGCGGTTCGAGGAAGAATTCCTGGGCGAGATCGGCATGCCGGAGGCGATCGGCCTGCGCCATCGGCCTGCGCATTTCCAGCATCTGTTCGCCGGCGGCGGCTACGCGGCGGGCTACTACGCGTATATGTGGGCGGAAGTGCTGGATGCCGATGCCTTCGAGGCTTTCGAGGAAGCCGGCGATCCCTTCGATCCGGCGCTGTCGGCGAAGCTGAAGGCGATCTACCAGGCCGGCGACACGCGCGACCCGATGGAGCTGTATGTCGATTTCCGCGGCCGCCCGCCCAGCGTGCAGGCGCTGCTGCGCAACCGGGGACTGGCCGAGACGTAAGGGGACTTGCCGCAGGCGGAGCCGCAGGGCGAAGCTGCGGCCAACGCCGGGAGACCACGCATGAGCCTTCGCCGCATCGCCACCACACCCTTCAGCGACCAGAAACCCGGCACCTCCGGCCTGCGCAAGAAGGTGACGGTCTTCCAGCAGCCGCATTATGTGCAGAACTTCGTCCAGGCGATCTTCGACACGCTGGGCGAGAAGCGGCAGGGCGCCACGCTGGTGGTCGGCGGTGATGGCCGCTTCCTGAACCGGGAGGTGGTGCAGGCTACGCTGAAGATCGCGGCCGCCAACGGCTTTGCCCGGGTATTGGTGGGGCAGGGCGGGCTGCTGTCCACGCCTGCGGCCTCCAACCTCATCCGCATCTCCGGCTCGATCGGCGGCGTGGTGCTGTCCGCCAGCCACAACCCGGGCGGGCCGGATGGCGATTTCGGCATCAAGTTCAATGCGGCGAATGGTGGCCCCGCGCCGGAAGACGTCACCAGCGCCATCTTCCGCCGCGCCAGCGCCATTACCGAATACGCGACGATGGAGGTGCCGGACCTCGACCTCGACCGTGTTGGCGAGCAGCGTGTCGGTGACTGCGTCGTGGCGGTGGTGGACCCGGTGGCGGATTACGCCACCATGATGCGGAAGCTAGTGGATTTCGACGCCATAACAAAACTGTTCGCCGGCGGCTTCCGCATGCAGTTCGACGCGATGAGCGCCATCACCGGCCCCTACGCGCACGCCATCCTGGAAGGCGCGCTCGGCGCCGCCCCTGGCACGGTTCGGAACGGCACGCCGCTGCCCGATTTCGGCGGCCACCACCCGGACCCGAACCCGGTGCATGCGGCGGAGCTGATGGAGGCGATGATGGGCGCGGGTGCGCCGGATTTCGGCGCGGCGTCTGATGGCGATGGCGACCGCAACATGATCGTCGCCCCCGGCCTGTTCGTGACACCGAGCGACAGCCTCGCGGTGCTGGCCGCGCATGCCCATTGCGCGCCAGGTTATGCGCGGGGCCTGGCCGGTGTCGCGCGCTCCATGCCCACGAGCCGGGCGGTGGACCGCGTGGCGAAGGCGCTCGGCATTCCCTGCTATGAGACGCCGACGGGTTGGAAGTTCTTCGGCAACCTGCTCGATTCCGGCCGCATCACCCTGTGTGGCGAGGAAAGCGCCGGCACCGGCTCCGATCATGTGCGAGAGAAGGACGGGCTGTGGGCGGTGCTGCTGTGGCTCAACATCCTGGCCAGCACCGGCAAGCGTGCAGACGTCATTGTGCGTGACCATTGGGCACGCTTCGGGCGGGACTACTACACGCGGCATGATTATGAGGAGGTGGATGCCACGGCCGCGCGGGGGCTGATGGCGGCGCTGCGCGCGCAACTCGCCACCTTGCCCGGCAAGAGCTTCGCCGGCCTCACCGTCTCCACCTGCGACGACTTCGCCTACACCGACCCGGTCGATGGCTCCGTCACCGAACAGCAGGGCGTGCGCATCCTGTTCGCGGAGGATGCGCGCGCGGTGTTCCGGCTGTCCGGCACCGGCACGGTCGGCGCCACGCTGCGCGTCTATCTCGAACGCTTCGAGCCCGATGCCGCGCGCCATGCGCAGGAGGCGCAGGCGGCGCTGGCGCCCGTCATCACGGCGGCGCGCGAGATTGCGGCGATCGCGCAGCATACCGGCCGCGATGCGCCATCCGTTGTGACCTGAGGGCGCGGCGCCCGCGATGGTAACGAGTGTTTAACATTACGCTTGAATCGATTTCCCGATATCCCTAGCGTCGCTCCCGAGTGGTGTCTGGCCAAGACCAGTAAACGCATGCGGCCCAATGAGGCTGTGGCACACCACTTGCAGGGGCTTCAGCAGAATAATCTGGGAGTTGAGGGGATGAGAATTGGTGTATCGCTGCTCGTCGCAGCAGCGACGATGCTTGGCGTTGCGGGCACGGCTTCCGCGCAACAGACGCTTCAGCAGGTTCGTGACCGTGGCAGCCTGAACTGCCAGGTCGGGCTGCCCACGCCGGGCTTCTATGCGCTGGCGGCCAACGGCACCTGGTCGGGCATGGATGTCGATATGTGCCGCGGCGTCGCGGCCGCCATCTTCAACGACCCGAGCAAGGTGCAGTACCAGTCGGTGACGTCGGCGGTGCGCTTCACCTCGCTGGCCAATGGCGAAAGCGACATGCTGTCGCGCACCACCACCTGGACCGCAGTGCGCGATGGGCAGCTCGGCCTGGAATTCGCCGGCGTCAATTTCTATGACGGCCAGGGCTTCGTCGTGCCCCGCGCCTCCAACATCACCTCCGCCCGCGAACTGGATGGCGCGACGATCTGCGTGCTGACAGGCACGACCACGGAACTAAACCTCGCCGACTATTTCCGCGCCAACAACATGCGCTTTACCGCCGTGACGAATGAGAACGTCAATGTGCTGGTGGAGACCTATCTCGGTGGCGGCTGCGATGCCTACACCAACGACAAGTCGGGCCTCGCGGCGCGGCGTTCCGCCTTCCCGACGCCGAATGACCACATGATCCTGCCCGAGACCATCTCTAAGGAACCGCTGGGCCCGGTGGTGCGGCATGGCGACAACAACTGGGGCGACATCGTGCGCTGGGTGCTATTCGGCATGATCGAGGCCGAGGAGATGGGCGTCACTTCCGCCAATGTGACGGAGATGCTGCGCTCGCCGAACCCCGGCATCAAGCGCCTGCTGGGCGTCGAGGGCAATGTCGGCCAGGGCATGGGTCTGCCGCCCGATTTCATGGTGCGGGTGCTGCGCCATGTCGGCAATTACGGCGAGGTCTATGAACGCAATGTCGGCGCCAACACGCCGATCGGCATCCCGCGCGAGCGTTCGTTGAACGCGCTGTGGACCAATGGCGGCATCCTCTACGCGATGCCGTTCCGCTGAGCCTGGTACCAATAGGCCGGGCCGCGATGGGCTGAGGCCGGGGGCCGCGCAAGTTGCGCGGCCCGCCCTTGGCCTGCACGCGGGCCTGCGCGCAAGCAGGGCTGCCCATGTCCCAAACCACCGCGCCCCAAACCACCGCGATCCGCCGCCCCGCAACGGCGCCAATGCGCCTTGCTGCCTTCGTCAATAACGCAACGGTGCGGTCGGTGTTCTACCAGGCCGTCACCTTCATCTGCGTCGTCGGGCTGATCTGGTTCCTGGTCTCGAACACCATCACGAACATGGCGCAGCGCGGCATGTCCGCGGGGTTCGACTTTCTCGACGTCTCGGCCGGCTTCAACATTGCCTTCACGCTGATCCCGTATCGCGAAGGCGACAGCTACCTCCGCGTCTTCCAGGTCGGCATCGCGAACACGCTGCTGGTCGCCGTGATCGGCGTGGTGTTCGCCAGCATCCTGGGCCTGGTGATGGGTCTGGCGCGGCTTTCAACCAATTGGCTGATCCGCACGCTGGCGCGCTGGTACATCGAGATCCTGCGCAACACGCCGCTGCTGCTGCAGATCATCGCCTGGTATTTCGGCGTGTTCAACCTGCTGCCCCTGCCGCGTGCGAGCATCGATCTCGGCGGCATCATGTACCTCAACAACCGCGGCGCCTATTTCCCCTCGCCGGTGCCGGAGGACGGGTTCGGCATCGTGCTGCTGGCGCTTCTGGCGGCAGTGGTGGGCGCGGTGATGCTGCATATCTGGGCAAGGCGGCGCCTGCGCGATACCGGGCGGGCCTTCCCTTCGGGCCTCGCGGGGCTGGCGCTCATCATCCTGCTGCCGCTGCTGGTGTTCCTGGCGATGGGCGCGCCATTGGCCTGGGACTGGCCGGTGCTGCGTGGCTTCAACTTTCGCGGCGGCTATTCCGTGCCGCCCGCCTTCTGTGCGCTGATCGTGGCGCTGTCCATCTACACATCCTGCTTCATCGCGGAGATCGTGCGCGCCGGCATCCAATCCGTCGGCCACGGCCAGACGGAAGCGGCGCGCGCGCTGGGGGTGAAGCCCAGCCGCACCATGCGCTTCATCATCCTGCCGCAGGCGATGCGCGTCATCATCCCTCCGCTGATCAGCCAGTATCTGAACCTGACGAAGAATTCTTCGCTGGCCATCGCCATCGGATTTCCGGATCTGGTCAGCGTGTGGATGAACACCTCGCTCAACCAATCCGGCCGCGCGATTCCGATCGTGGCGATGACCATGGCCTTCTACTGCGCTGTCAGCCTCGGCGTGTCCTCCGTGCTGAACCTCTACAACCGACGCATCCTGCTGAGGGAACGCTGAGATGTCGGATGCGCCGCTCGTCTTCACGCCGAGGCCCGCCGACCCGCCGCCGCCCTCGACCATCGGCGTGGTCGGCTGGATGCGGGCCAATCTGTTCTCCAGCGTGCCCAACGCCGTCATGACCTTCCTGGGCGCCTACATCTTCTACGTGGTGGCCTACGCCATCATCGACTGGGCGTTGATCAAGGCGGTGTGGGAGGCGGAGAATCGGCGGCAATGCCTCGACATGGTCGGCCGCTCCGGCGCCTGCTGGCCGGGCGTCATCGAATGGATCCCCAACCTAATCTACGGCCTGTATCCGAAGGATCAGGTCTGGCGGATCAATACCGGCTTCCTGATCCTGCTCGCCTGGGCGGTGCCGCTGTGGCTACCGCGGGTGCGTTCCAGGGTTGGGATCGGGCTGAGCCTGGTGCTGTTGTACCCGCTGCTTGCCTCCTACTTTTTCTATGGTGGCGCGCAGACCCTGGTCTGGACGGCGCTGATCGCGCTCGGCGGCGCGGCTTTCCTGTGGGTGTGGCTGACCACGCTGGCGGAGATGCGCTTCGGCCTTGGCTTCGCTGCGCTGGTCGCGCGGCTTGCCGGCGCGGTAGATGATGAGAAGGCACGCCGCATCGGCTGGGGCGCGCTGGCGGGGCTGTATGTGCTGGCGCTGCTGCTCGTCTCCCAACTCGACTTCACCGAGGTTCCGACGCGGGTCTGGGGCGGGCTGTTCCTGACGCTGGTGATCTCCGGCATCGGCATCGCCTTCTCCCTGCCGGCCGGCGTGCTGCTGGCACTCGGCCGACGGTCGCAGATGCCGCTGATCCGCGTGTTCTGCGTGACCTTCATCGAGCTGTTCCGCTCCGTCCCGCTCATCACCATCCTGTTCATGTTCAACACCATGCTGCCGCTGTTCCTGCCGCAGGGCGTCGAGGTGAACCGGCTGCTGCGCGCCATCGTCGCGGTCTGCCTGTTCGCCGCCGCCTATATGGCGGAGATCGTGCGCGGCGGGCTGCAGGCGATTCCGAAGGGGCAGTATGAGGCCGCGGCCGCGATGGGGCTGGGCTTCTGGCAATCCACCTCCCTCATCATCCTGCCGCAGGCGCTACGCATCATGATCCCCTCGATCGTCGGCAACTTCATCGGCCTGTTCAAGGACACCACGCTGGTCTCCATCATCGGCCTGTTCGACCTGCTCAGCATGTCGCGCGCGGTGGGGGAGGATACGCGCTGGCTCGGCCTGTTCATCGAGCCGTTCTTCTTCATCACCATGATCTACTTCGTCTTCTGCTTCCTGATGTCGCAATACAGCCTCAACCTGGAACGCAGGCTGGGTGAGGGGCAGCGCCGATGAGCGCCGCGATTGAACTCGTTGGCGTCAGCAAATGGTATGGCGGCTTCCAGGCGCTGAAGGGGCTGGACCTGACCGTGGCGGAAGGGGAGCGCGTGGTGGTCTGCGGCCCCTCCGGCTCCGGCAAATCCACCATGATCCGCTGCATCAACCAGTTGGAACGGCACCAGAAGGGCGATATCCGCATCCACGGCCGCGCCCTGTCCGGCGAGCCGACGACGGATGCGCCTATCCTGCGGGAGACCGGCATGGTCTTCCAATCCTTCAACCTGTTCCCGCACATGACGGTGCTGGAGAACTGCACCTTCGCGCTGACCTGGGTGAAGCAGATGCCGCAGGCGGAGGCAGAGCGCACCGCCATGGCGCATCTGGAACGGGTACGAATTCCGGAACAGGCCCGCAAATACCCGCTGCAACTCTCGGGTGGCCAGCAGCAGCGCGTCGCCATCGCCCGCGCGCTGTGCATGGCGCCGCGCATCATGCTGTTCGACGAACCGACCAGCGCGCTGGATCCGGAAATGATCAAGGAGGTGCTGGACACGATGGTGGAGCTTGCTGGCACCGGCATGACCATGGTGGTGGTGACGCATGAGATGGGCTTCGCCCGCACCGTGGCGAACCGGGTGGTCTTCATGGACCAGGGCGAGATTGTGGAACAGGCCGAGCCGGAGGTGTTCTTCTCCGCCCCCCGCTACGACCGCACCCGGATGTTCCTGAGCCAGATCCTGTAGGGGAGTTCCCCTGGCCCGGCGCCTTCTGCTACGCCTTCGCGTCTGAGTTCCAGGCGAGAAGGCGGCAGGCGCACATGCCCGAAGACACCACGGCCGAACAGGCCGCACCGGAGGACCTCTGGCGACTGCGCCGCAGCCTCGACAATATCGATACCGCCCTGGTTGCCATGCTGGCCGAGCGCTTCCGGGTGACGCGGGAAGTGGGCCATCTTAAGGCGCGGCACCGGCTGGATGCGGTGGATGTGGCGCGGGAGGAGGCGAAGGTCGCCCGCCTGCGCGAGAACGCCGCCCGCGCCGGGCTGGATGAGGATTTCGCCGAGGAGTTCATCCGCCGGGTGATGGCGGAGGTGGTCCGCCAGCACCGCGAGATTGCCCAGAAGGGGTAGGTCAACCTTCAAACGCCAGGCGCCGCGCTCCGCGCGGCTTGGCTTCGCCGCATAAGCGGCGGCGACCATTCGGCCGCTCGGCCGGCGAGATGCCGGCCGCAGGTTGCGTCGTGACCGGTCCAGGTCACCCCTTCGCCGACGTCTCGACCCGCAAATACCGGTCCTCCAGCGCCCGCCACGTGGCGTTGTCGAACAGCTCCCACAGCTTGCCATGGCTGTACATGCGGTCCGCCATGGCGTTGGAGGACCCTGTCTCCTTCAGCGAGGCCAGCATCTCCATCCCCGCCTTGGCGATCAGCCGCGTCATGGCGTTGGGGTAGATCGCCAGGCGGAAGCCCAGCGCCTGCAGGCGTTCCGCCGGCAGGATCGGCGTCTTGCCGCCCTCCACCATATTGGCCAGCAGCGGCACCTCGGGGAAGGCGCGGCCGACATCCTCCAGCTCCGCCTCGGATTGCGGGCTTTCGACGAAGATCACATCGGCGCCTGCCGCCCGATAGGCCCGGGCGCGGCCGATGGCGGCGGCCAGGCCCTCCCCGGCGCGGGCATCGGTGCGGGCGATCACCACGAAATCCGGGTCCCGCCGCGCTTCCACCGCGGCGCGGATGCGCATCTGCATGTCGGTGGTGGAGACCAGCTTGCGGCCCGGCTCATGCCCGCACTTCTTCGGCCATTCCTGATCCTCGATCTGGATGGCGGAGACGCCGGCGCGTTCATATTCCCGCACCGTGCGGATCACGTTCAGCGGGCCGCCATAGCCGGTATCGCCATCGGCGATGACGGGGATGGAGACGACGTCGCAGATGCGGCGGATGCGGTCGATGATCTCGCCGAAGGACAGCACCGCCACATCCGGCGCGCCGAGCGCGCTCATCGAGATACCGGCACCGGTGATGTACAGCGCCGGAAAGCCGGAGGCATCGACCAGGCGGGCCGTGACGCAATCGAAGGCGCCGGGGGCGATGAACAGCTCCTTGCCGGCCAGAAGCTCCCGCAGCCGGCGGTTGCGGCCGGGGGTATCGGCGAAGCCGATTGGCAGGACGGGACCGGTTTGGGCGTCGGGCATGGGCGGACCTCCTTCTTTATGCCCCCTTGTTAAGCGAGGCGGAGGCTGCCGGGTAGCCGGCCGGTCGGGCTGCGTGCACAAGGGTCGCAGGCAGACAGAATGGGGGCAGGAATGGATTGGAAGACCGCCTGGCGTTCCTTCTACTACCAGGGCGCGCCGGAGGCGCCGGACCCGGTGCTGGTGCGCGGCCGCGTCGCGCTGCTGGTGATCGATGTGCAGGAAGCCTATCTGGAGCGTCCTGACCCAGCCGGACTGACCGGTGAGGAACTGGCCCGCTTCCACGCCTGGACCCCTTTCCACACCCGCATGCACGGCACCGTGCTGCCTGCCATTCAGCGCCTGCTGTCCCGCTTCCGCGCCGATGGCAACCCGGTGTTCTTCGCGCGCATCGCCTGCCTGCGGCCGGATGGCGCGGATCGGTCGCTGAGCCAGAAGAAGCCCGGCTGGAACAATCTGCTGCTGCCGCATGACCGGCCGGATTCGCAGATCGTCGCCAGCATCGCGCCGCTGCCCGAGGAGATCGTGGTGACGAAGACCACGGATTCCGCGCTGACCGGCACCAACCTCCGCCTGATCCTGGCCAATATGGGCATCACCCATGTGGTCTGCGCCGGCATCTTCACCGACCAATGCGTCAGCTCCACCGTCCGCAGCCTGGCCGATGAGAGCTTCGACGTGATCGTGCTGGAGGATGCCTGCGCCGCAGGCAGCGACGCGCTGCATGAGCGGGAGTTGGAAATCCTCAACCGCATCTACTGCGAGGTGATGCGGGTGGACGATCTGCTCGGCTATTTGCCCGCCTGAGCCACACTCGCCGGCGCCGCGCGCAGCAACAGCAGCGCTAGGCAGCCGGTCAGCGCCAGGGCGCTGGTCACGCCCAGCGCCAGCTCCACCCCGCCGCGTTCCAGCATCAGTCCGAACAGGAAGGGTGAGGCCGCCTGCAGCAGCCGCGCCGGCGCGCCGAGCAAGCCCTGCCGCGCGCCATAGCCACCCGGCCCGAACACCGCCAGCGGCAGCGTGCCCTTGGCGATGGTCATCACCCCATTGCCCATGCCGTGCAGCACCGCGAAGGCCGCCGCCGCCGGCCCGCCGACCACCAGCAGCGCGAGCGCGCCGAGTGGATGGCCGAGCATGGCAAGCCTGGCCGAGATCAGCGGATGAAAGCGCCGCAGCAGCCCGAATTCCGCCACCCGCGCCGCCACCTGCGCCGGCCCGATCAACGCACCCGCCGCCACGGCCGCCGCCGCGGTGGCACCCGCCGCCTGCAACATCGCCGGCAGATGCGCAGCCATGGCACCGGCGATGAACGCGCCCGCAGCAAAGACATAGGCCAGCAACGGCATGGTGAGCCGGCCGGTGGAAGGTATCTCCGCCGGGGCCGTGGCGGTGCTTTGGCGCTCCGGCGGCGGCGCCTTCGGCACCAGAAGCCGGTTCATCGGC
Source organism: Falsiroseomonas sp. E2-1-a4 (assembly GCF_051433165.1). Taxonomy (NCBI): domain Bacteria; kingdom Pseudomonadati; phylum Pseudomonadota; class Alphaproteobacteria; order Acetobacterales; family Roseomonadaceae; genus Falsiroseomonas; species Falsiroseomonas sp. E2-1-a4. The sequence goes on from NZ_JBHMFS010000016.1 coordinate 87,391, forward strand.
AGCGCCACGAGCAGATGCAGCGCGGCCCAGGCGAAACAGGCGCCGCGCCAGCCCACCAGTTCCTCCAGCAGGGCGGAAAGCGGCCAGCCCACCGTGCTCGCAAAACCCGCGATCAGCGTGATGCCGGTGATCGGCCCGCGCGCCGCCCGGCCATACAGCCCGGCGAGGGTGGAGAAGGCCGCGTCATACAGCCCCATCGCCATGCCCAGGCCCAGCACCAGCCAGGCCGCCGCCATCGTCCAGACATCCCCCGCCAGGCCCATGCCGAGCAGCCCGGCCGCCAGCACCATATTGGAGGCGGTGAGCATCCCGCGCCCGCCCCGCGCATCGATCACCCGCCCCACCACCGGTCCGGCCAGCGCCGAGACGATCAGCGCGGCGGAAAACGCGCCGAACACCCAGGCGGTGGACAGCCCGAATTCCCGCGCCATCGGCGCCGCCAGGATCGCCGGCAGATAGTAGCTGGAGGCCCAGGCCAGGGTCTGCGTGGTACCAAGGGCGAAGACGACGCGGCGTGCGCCGGGTGGCGAGGCCTCGGTCACGCCACGCCGCAGCAGGTGGTGACCTTTACCGGCTTCGGCGCGCCGCAGGATGGGGCGACCGGCGCGCGATCCGTGCTGCACACGCCGGTTTCCGGCAGTTCCAGCTCCACCCGCCGCGCCGCCGCCGTGTCGCCCGCCAGATGGGCGGCGATGCTGCGGACCTGTTCATGGCCGGTGGCCAGCAGGAAGGTCGGCGCGCGGCCGTAGCTCTTCATGCCGGCGATGTAGAAGCCGGTTTCGGGGTGGCGCAATTCCGCCTCCCCATGCGGGCGGACGGTGCCGCAGCTATGCAGGTTCGGGTCGATCAACGGGGCGAGGGCGGGGGTCGCCTCCACCGCCGGGTCCAGCGCCAGCCGCACCTCCCGCAGCAGGCCGAGATCGGGGCGGAAGCCGGTGGCGACGATCATGCGATCGGCCTGGATGGTCACAGTTTGCTCTGCCTGCCGCCCGGTGATCGCCAGCCCGCCAACCTGCGCCGCGACGCGATCGATCAGGAAGGGGGCGAGTGCAATGACGGCGCCGGACTCCACCAGCCCCTGCGCCCGCGCGCCAAGATCGCCGCGCGCCGCCAGCCCATCCTTCGCACCGCCGCCGAAATTCACCGCGCCGAGCGGCCGGCGGAAGGCCCAGAGGATGCGCGTGCCCGGCACCTGCCGCGCCAGCGTCACCAGATCCAGCACCGCATTCATCGCCGAATGCCCGGCGCCCACCACCAGCGTGGTCCGCCCGGCATAGTCCGACCGCGCCGCGCCCAGCACATCCGGGATGCCGTAGGCGATGCGCGTCGCTTGCGCCGTCTCCCCCAGGGCCGGCAGACCATGCGCGCCGGCCGGGTTGGGGCTGGACCAGGTGCCGGTGCAGTCCAGCACCGCGGCGGCCTCGATCGAATCCTCGCCCTGCGCGGTCTGCACATGCAGGATGAAGGGCGCCGCATCACGCTCCGCGCCGTCGCGCAGCCGGCCCATGTCCCGCCTCGCCATGCCGGTCACGCGGGTGCCAGTGCGGATGTCGCCGCCTAAGGCCTCGGCCAGCGGGTCCAGGTAGCGCGCGACGAGCTCTGCGCCACTCGGAAAATCCTCCGGCGCCGGCGGCGTCCAGCTGCGGGCTTCCAGCAGCGCCCGCGCGGCAGAATCGATGTTGAAGCGCCAGGGCGAGAACATCCGCACATGGCCCCATTGCCGCACGGACTCCGCAATGCGCGGGCCGGCTTCCAGCACCAGCGGGCGCAGGCCCCGCGCGCGCAGATGGGCGGCGGCGGCGAGGCCAATGGGGCCGGCGCCGAGGACGGCGATGGGCAGGTTGGTCATGGGTTGTCTTCCTCGCAGCAACCTGGCGGGAAGGCGCGGGCCGTATCGGCCAGCACGGCGGTCGCTTCCATCCAGGCATCGAGTGCCACGCGAAAGGCGGCGCGGCCGCTATCGGTCAGCGCATAGATCCGCCGCTGGCGGCCCTGCACCACCTGCTCGGCCACGGTGACGAAGCCGCCGGCCTCGAATTCGCGCAGCACGGGGTAGATGGTGCCCTCGGTGGGGGAACAGCAGCCGCCGGTCACCCGTTCCACCCGCCGGGCGATGTCGTAGCCATGCATCGGCCCGTCATGCAGCACGCGCAGGATGAAGAACTTCGACAGGCCCATCTTGATGATACCCGCCCAATACTCGCGGGCGCCGTAATCGATGGGGGTGGGCGGGGTGCGGCGGGCAGTGGTGCTCATGCCCAAACGCTACACATTGCCCCCCAATGCAACAAGCCCCTATTGTCAGGCCGGCGCCACCGCCGTCGCCGGGGGCAGCTTCTGCCGCCGTTTCGCCGCCATCCGCTCGAAGGTCAGGTAGACCGCCGGGGTGGTGTAGAGCGTGAGAAGCTGGGACAGGATCAGCCCGCCGATGATGGTGATGCCCAGCGGCTGCCGCAGCTCCGCCCCCGGTCCCGTCGCGACGGCCAGCGGAATGGCGCCGAACAGGGCGGCTAGCGTCGTCATCAGGATCGGCCGGAAGCGTTCGCGGCAGGCTTCCAGGATCGCCACCATGCCACCCTCGCCGCCTTCGCGTTCATGGGCGAGCGCGAAATCCACCATCATGATGGCGTTCTTCTTCACGATGCCCATCAGCAGGATCACGCCGATCATCGCAATGACGCTGAACGGCGTGTTCGTCGCCAGCAGCGCCAGCAACGCGCCGATGCCCGCCGTCGGCAAGGTGGAGAGAATGGTCAGCGGATGGATCAGGCTTTCATAGAGAACGCCGAGCACGATGTAGATGGTCAGCAGCGCCGCCAGGATCAGCAGCGGCATGCCGGTGAGAAAGGCCTGGAAGCTGCGCGCATTGCCGGCAAATTCGCCGCGGATGCTGGCCGGCATCTGGATGTCCAGCACCGCCTGTTCCACCAGCCGCGTCGCCGCCCCCAACTCCACACCCTCTGCCAGGGAAAAGCTGATGCTGGCCGCCGGGAACAGCCCCTGATGCGCGATGGAGCGTGGCGCCGTCGTGCGTTCCAGCCGCACCAGCGACCCGAGCGGTACCGGCCCGTCGCGGCCCGGTACGAAGATGCCAGTGAGCTGGGACGGGTCCTCGGTCAGCGCCGGGTCGATCTCCAGGATCACGCGATACTGGTTGCGTGTGCGGTAGATGGTGGAGACTTGGCGCTGCGCGAAGGCGTTGTTCAGCGCGCCGCCAAGCGCCGAGATGGAAACCCCCAGCCGCGCCGCCGCATCGCGGTCGATCACCAGGCGGGAGACCAGGCCGGTGCGTTCCTGGTCGGACGACACATCCACCACCTGCGGCAGGGTGCGAAGCTGGTTCACCAGCCGCTCGCTCCAGATGCCGAGGTCGTCGAGGTCCGGCGTCAGCAGCACATACTGGTAATTGGCATTGCCCTGGCGGCCGCCGATGTTGATGTCGCTTTGCGCGCGCAGGAAGGTCTGCGCGCCGACGATGCGGCCGAGCGGGGCGCGCAGCCGCGCGATCACCTGGTCCGCCGTCATCCCCTGCCGCGCCGCCAGCGGCTTCAGCGCCACCTGCAGGCGGATGTTGGAGGAGCCGAAGAAGCCGCCGCTGCCGAGAGATGAGGCGATGTTCTCCACCGCCGGGTCCTGGCGGATCACCTCCACGACCCGGTCCTGGAAGACGGTCATGGCCTGGAAGGAGGTATCCGGCTGCGCCACCACCGCGCCGATCACCAAGTTGCTGTCCTGTGCGGGAAAGAACGCCTTCGGCACCTGGCCGTAGAGCCATATGGTCAAACCGACCAGCGCGATGGTGAAGCCCACCGTCAGCCGCCGCCAGCGCAGCACCACCGCCAGGCTCCGCATGTAGCCATCGATGGTGCGGTCCATCACCCATTCGAAGCCACGGCCGAAGCGGCCCGGCGGGCGCGGTGTGGCGCTGGCCAGCAGCACCGCCACCATCGGCGTGACGGTCAGCGAAATCACCGCGGAAATCGCCACCGCGATCGACAGCGTCGCCGCGAATTCGAAGAACATCCGCCCGACCACGCCGCCCATGAACAGCAGCGGGATGAACACCGCGATCAGCGAGACGCTCATCGAGACCACGGTGAAGCCGATCTGCCGCGCGCCTTCCAGCGCCGCCTGCCGTGGTCGCATGCCGCGCTCGCTCATCCGCGCCATGTTCTCGATCATGATGATGGCGTCATCCACCACGAAGCCGACCGAGATGGTGAGTGCCATGAGCGACAGATTGTTGAGTGAGAACCCCACCATCCACATCACGGCGAGCGTGCCGAGCAGTGACAGCGGCACGGAAATGCCGGCGGCGACGATGGCGGAAAAGCGCCGCAGGAACACCGCCACCACCAGCACCACCAGGATGATGCTGATGATCAGCGCATGCTGTACCTCCGCCACGCTGGCGCGGATGGTCTCCGACCGGTCGCGCATGATCTCGATATCGATTCCGGCCGGAATCCAGCGGGCGAGGTCGGGCAGCAGCGCGCGGATGCCGTCCACCACCTCCAGTACATTGGCGTCGGCCTGCTTGAAGATGGTGAGGATGACGGCCGGGCGGCCGTTGTAGGACCCCGCCTGCCGCCGGTCCCGCGGCCCCTGCTCCACGCGGGCCAGGCTGGACAGGCGCACGATGGCGCCATTGGCCTGCGTCACCACGATATCGCCGAATTCCTCCGGCGTGGTCAGCCGGTCATTCACCGAAATGGCGGCGGATTGCTGCGGGCCGTCGATCAGCCCGGTGGCCTGGGTGACATTGGCGCTGGTGATGGCGGTGCGGATCTGGTCCAGCGAGACATTCGCCGCCGTCGCCGCCGCCGGGTTCACCGCGACACGGATCGCGGGCTGTTCAGCGCCTGCGATCGATACCGTCGCCGTTCCGTTCACCTGCGACAGGCGCGGCACCACCACGCTGTCGGCGGCATCATAGATCTCGCCGGCGGTCAGCGTATCGGAGGTCATCGCCAGGATCAGCACCGGCAGATCGCCGGGGTTCAGCTTGCGGAAACTCGGCTGGCTGGTGAGGCCGGAGGGCAGGTCGGCCTGCGCCGCATTGATCGCCGCCTGCACGTCCCGCGCCGCGGATTCGATGGAGCGTTCCAGGTCGAACTGGATGATGATCCGCGTGCTGCCGAGCGAGGAGGTGGAGGTCATCTCGCTGATGCCCGCGATCTCACCCAGCTTGCGTTCCAGCGGCGCGGCGACGGAGGAGGCCATGATGGCCGGGTCCGCGCCGGGCTGGCTGGCGGTAACGGCGATGGTCGGAAAGTCCACCTTTGGCAGTGGCGCCACCGGCAGGTCGAAATAGGCAATCAAACCGGCCAGCGCCAGGCCGATCGCCATCAGCGTGGTGCCGATGGGCCGCGCGATGAAGGGGGCGGAGATGGACATCGCTTATTCGGCCGGCGCGGGCGGCGCGGCCCGCTGCGTCAGCCGCGCGGCGCGGTCGCGCAATGCCTCCATCGCCAGGTAGATTACCGGGGTGGTGTAGAGCGTGATGATCTGGCTCAGCAGCAGCCCGCCGATGACGGAAACACCCAGCGGCAGCCGCAATTCAGACCCTGCCCCGCTACCCAGTACCAAGGGCAACGCGCCGAGCAGGGCCGCCATGGTGGTCATCATGATCGGGCGGAAGCGCAGCAGGCAGGCCTCCCGGATCGCATCGCGCGGCGCCATGCCGTGATCGCGCTGCGCCTCCAGCGCGAAGTCGATCATCATGATGGCGTTCTTCTTGACGATTCCCATCAGCAGGATGATGCCGATCAGCGCCACCACGGACAGATCCAGCCCGAACAGCCACAACCCGAGCAGCGCGCCGATGCCGGCGGAGGGCAGGGTGGACAGGATGGTGATGGGGTGGATGACGCTTTCATACAGCACGCCGAGCACGATGTAGATCACGACGATCGCGGCCAGGATCAGCCAGCCCTGACCGGCCAGCGATCGCGTGAATTCCGCCGCATCGCCGCCGAAGCTGCCGGACATGGAATCCGGCAGGCCGAGCTGCGCCTGCGCCACGCGGATCGCCTCCAGCGCCTGGCCGAGCGAAGTGCCGGGGGCCAGGTTGAAGCTGAGCGTCACGGCCGGGAACTGGTCCTGCCGCGTGATCGTCAGCGGGCCGCGGCCGCGGGTGATGGTGGCGATCTCCGCCAGCGGGATCTGCGGCGCGATGCCGGTGGTGTTGGAGTTGCCGGCGGCGCTGCCCGTCACGCGCAGCATGCCGATCGCGGCCGGGTCGCTGGCCTGCGCCGGATCAGCCTCCAGCACCACGCGATACTGGTTGTTCTGCGCGTAGATGGTGGAGATCTGCCGCTGGCCGAAGGCGTTGTACAGCACGTCATCCACCGCCTGCATGGTCACGCCGAGCCGCGCCGCGCGCAGCCGGTCCACATGCACCAGCACGCGTAGCCCATCCTCCCGCTGGTCGCTGCCGACGTCGCGCAGTTCCGGCAATTCGCGCAGCGCCGCCAGCATGCGTGGCGCCCATTGGGCGATCAGCGCTGCGTCGCTATCCATCAGCGTGTACTGGTACTGGGTGGCGGAAGGCCGCGTGCCGATCTGGATGTCCTGCACCGGCTGCATGTAGGTCTCAATGCCGGGAATGGTCGCAAGCGCCGGCCCCAGCCGCGCCATGACGGCGGAGACATCGTCGCGGCGCTCCGCCCGCGGCCGTAGGACTGCCGTCAACTGCCCGGTATTCTGGGCCGCGTTCACCGTGCCGGCGCCGGCGACGGAGGTCACGGCGACCACATCCGGATCCTGCTGCACCCGTTCCGCCACCAGGCGCTGCAAATCCGACATGCGGGCGAAGGAGACATCCTGCGGCGCCTCGGTCGTGATGGTGATGAGTCCGGTATCCTGCAGCGGCAGGAAGCCCTTCGGCATGAGCACGTACAGGCCGATGGTCCCCGCCAGCGTCAGCCCCGCCAGCACCAGCATCATCCCCGCCCGTGCCAGCGCCCAATCCAGCGTGCGGGCGTAGCCGCGGCGCATTGCCTCGAAGCCACGCTCGAACAGGTCGGAAATCCGGCCGGGCTTGTCCTCCCCATGCGGGCGCAGCAACAGCCCGCACATCATCGGCGTCAGCGTCAGCGACACCACCATGGAGACCAGCACGGCCACCGTCAGCACCATGGCGAATTCGCGGAACAGCCGCCCCACCACGCCTTCCATGAACAGCAGCGGAATGAACACCGCGACCAGCGACAAGGTGAGGGAAATGATGGTGAAGCCGATCTGCTTCGCGCCCTCATAGGCCGCCTGCAACGGCTTCTTCCCGTCCTCGATCATGCGGACGATGTTCTCGATCATCACGATCGCATCGTCGACGACGAAGCCGGTCGCGATCACCAGCGCCATCAGCGAAAGGTTGTCCACCGAATAGCCGAGCAGCGCCATGATGCCGAAGGTGCCGATGATGGACAGCGGCAGCGCCACGCCGGGGATCAGAGTCGCCCGCACCGTGCGCAGGAACAGGAAGATCACCAGCACCACCAGGATCATGGACAGCACCAGCGTCAACTGCACCTCATGCACCGAGGCGCGGATCGTCTCCGTGCGGTCGGAGACGACGGCAAGCTCGACCCCCGCCGGCAGGGCGCGTTGCAGCCCATCGAGCTGGCCGCGCAGCGCCTCCACCGTGGCGACAATGTTGGCACCCGGCTGGCGCTGCACATCCAGCAGCACGGCGGGGCGGCCATTGTACCAGGCGGCGGTCAGTGTGTTCTCCAGCCCTTCCACCGCCACGCCGACATCGCGCAGCCGCACCGGCGCTTGGTCCCGCCAGACGATGATCAGATCCTCGAAGGCGGCGGGGGAGGTGATCTGGTCATTCGCCATGACGGCGGAAGCCTGCTGCGGCCCGTTCACGGAGCCTTTCGCGCCGGCGACATTCCCGGCTGTGACGGCATTGCGAACCGCCTCCATCCCCAGGCCGTAGGCGGCCAACCGCCGCGGATCGACCTGCAACCGCACCGCGGGGCGCATATTGCCCTGCACCGCGACGCGGCCGACGCCGCCGACCTGCGCCAGGCGCTGCGCCAGCAGTGAATCCACGATGTCCGAAAGCCGCGCGACCGGCAGCGTGTCCGAGGTCAGCGCCAGCGTCATGATCGGCGGATCGGCCGGGTTCACCTTCGCATAGGTGGGCGGGTAGGGCAGCGTGTTCGGCAAGGTCCCGCGCGCCGCATTGATCGCCGCCTGCACATCCTGCGCCGCGTCGTCGATGTCGCGCCCCAGGTTGAACTGCAAGGTGATGCGGGACACGGACGGCCCGCTGACCGAGACCATCTCCGCCAGGCCCGAGATCTGCGCCAATTGCCGTTCCAGCGAGGCGGTCACCAGCACCGCGATGGTATCCGGCGAAGCCCCCGGCAATTGCGTGGTAACCTGAATGGTGGGGAAATCCACCTCGGGCAGCGAGGAGACGGGCAGCCGCAAATAGCCATACAGCCCGGTCAGCAGCACCGCGATGGCCAGCAACGCGGTGGCGATGGGCCGCGCGATGAAGGGCGCGGAGATGTTCACGGCGTCGCCGGGCGGCGTGCCGGCGTTGCGCCTTCCGGCGTGCCACCTGCCGGCGCTGCAGCCGGACGCCGCCGCACCTGGCGCGGCACGGCCACCGGCACCACCGGATCGGCCACCTGCACGGCACTGCCGGAGACCAACCGCAGCGCGCCTGAGGACACGGCCCGCTCACCCTCCCGCATGCCCCGCAGCACCACCGCCTGCTGCCCGGCGATGGTGCCGAGCGTCAGCGGCCGCTGCTCCACCGTGTTGTCGTCCCGCACCACGAAGGCGAAGGGCCCCTGCGGCCCGCGCTGCACCGCGACCAGCGGCAGCACCACCACGTCGCGCAGCGTGGCCACCTGGATGCGCGTGTTGACGAAGGCGCCGGGCCACAGGCGGAGGTCGGAATTTTCGAATTCCGCCTTCAGCCGGATGGTGCCGGTGCTGGCATCCACCTGGTTGTCCACCGTGACCAGCCGACCGACCGGGTTGGGCAGCGGCGCGCTGCCATCCAGCCGCGGCGGCGCCGATTCCGCCAGCCGCGCTTCCACCGGCACGGCGCCGGCCTGCAACGCTTCCATCACCTGCGGCAGGGTCTGCTGCGGCAGGGTGAAGTTCACCGCCACGGGGCGCAGCTGCGTCACCACGACGATGCCGGTGGTGCTGCTGGACTGCACGAAATTGCCCACATCCACCTGCCGCAGCCCGATGCGGCCATCGATGGGGGACCGGATGGTGGTGTCGTCCAACTGCGCCTGGGCGTTGTCGATCGTCGCCTGGTCGAATTGCAGCTGCGCCTCAAGCTGCGCCACAGTGGCGCGCTGCGTATCCAGCACCTGCTGCGACGTGCCGCTGCTGCGGGCGAGCTGTGTGTAGCGCTGCAGGTCGCGCTGGGCATTGGCCAACTGCGCCTGGCGCTGCGCCCGGGTCGCCACCGCCTGGTCCAGCGCCGCCTGGTAGCTGCGCGAATCGATCCGCACCAGCACCTCGCCCGCCGTCACCTCCTGCCCCTCCCGGAACAGGATTTCGGTGATGCGGCCTGAGACCTGCGGCACGATGGTGACGGTGTTGGAGGCCTGCACGGTGCCCAGCGCATCCAGCATGATCGGCAGGTTCTCCACCGTCGCGGTGGCGGCCGTGACCGGGATGGCCGGCGCGCCCGCACCACGCCGCGGGCCGGGGGCGGCCGTGGTCGCTTCGCCGCCGCCGAACCAGCCCTGCTGCCAGCCATACCAGCCCCCGGCGCCCGTCAGCAGAAGCAGGCCAAGCCAGATCCAGCCGGCGCGGCGCCTCCGCCGGGGCGGGGCGGGCTGGGACGCCTGCGGGATTTCCGCCTGGGGCGGCCGGGGAAGATCGTTCATCGCGCCAGGCTCGCTCCGCCACCGGGGGCCGCGGGAGCGGCCTGTTGAGCAGATGGTGCGGCCGCGAGGGCGGCATAGGTCCAGCCGCCTCCCAAAGCCGTGAACACGGCGGCGGCGGCCTGCAACCGGTCACCCAGCGCCTGGGCCACGGCGTTGCGGGCGCTGAACAGGCTCGACTGCACGCTCAGCACCGTCAGCAGGTCCACCGTGCCAGCCTGCAACTGCGCCTCCGCAATCGCATAGGCGCGCTGCGCCGCTTCCGCCCGCACGCGCTGCAACTGCACGGATTCGCTGGTGCGGCGCAGGGCCGACAGGCTGGTCTCGGTGTCCTGCAACGCCACCAGGATGGTGCGCTGATACTCCGCCAGCAATTCCGCCTGGCGGGCGCTGAACTGATCGACCTGGGCTCGCAGGGCACCGGCATTGAAGATCGGCGCGGTGATGCCGGCGGCCAGGCTGTAGACTGTGGAGCCCGGCCGCAGCAGCGTATCCAGCGCCAGGCTCTGCAACCCGCCGCTGCCGGTCAGCGCGATGGTCGGGAACAGGGCGGCGCGGGCGGCGGCGACATTGGCGTTGGCGGCGGCGAGGTTGGCCTCGGCCAATTGCACATCCGGGCGCCGTGCCAGCACTTCCGAGGGCAGGCCCGGCTCGATCACCGGCACGACGATCTCCTCCAGCCGCACGGCGCGGATGTCGATCTCACCCGGCGCCACGCCGGTCAGGGTGCCGAGGGCGAAGCTGTTCTGCTCGGCAATCTGCTGCAGCGGCGGGATGGCGGCGCGCTGCTGCGCCACCGCGGTTTCCTGCTGCGCCACATCAAGCCCGGTGGCGGTGCCCACCGCCACCCGTTGGCGCAGGATGGAGAGGTTGCGCGTCGCGACCTCCAGGTTGCCGCGCTGGATCTCAAGCTGCTCCTGCGCGCCGAGCACGTTGAACAGCGCATTCGCCACCGCCGACTGCGTGCTGAGCGCGGTGACGCCGATGGCATAGCGCGCGGCGGTGGCCGAGGACCGGGCGCTTTCCAGGATCGCCCGGTTGCGGCCCCAGAAATCCACCTCATAGCTGGCGGAGAAGCCCGTATCGAAGCGGTTGCTGGCGCTGCCCGCGGTGTTCAGGCCGCGGCTGGTGCCCCGCGCGCGGCCGGCCGAGGCATCCCCATCCACCCTCGGCAGCAGCGACGCACCGGAAATCCGCACCTCCGCATCCGCCTGGCGCAGCCGGGCCGCCGCCACGGCCAGATCCAGGTTCCCGGTCATCGCGGCGCGCATCAGCGCATCGAGCTGCGGCGTGCGGAAGGCCTGCCACCAGGTTGCATCCGGCCAGCGCATCGCCCCCGGCACCGGTTCCGCATTGGCCGACCGGAACAGCGTGGGCAGCCGCAGGCCGGATGAGGCGGGGTCGATCCGTGCGCTGCAGGCGCTCGCCAACCCCCCCGTTCCCAGCAGGGCAGAAAAACGGATCAGGTGGCGGCGGGCGGTGGGGCGTGAGGACATGCGGGAAAGTATGGGCCTTGCCTGTGGCGCCGGGGAGGCAGCGCCCCTGTTCTTTGGTCTCCCGCGCGGCCCGCGGCCACATTCTTTTGGCTACGAAGCGTTGCGCTGCGTAATCGGGGCGAAATCGGGCGTCCTGGGTGCGGTCCGGATGAGCCGCCGTGGTCATCCGGCCGAAAGGTTAACGCTTCCTAAGCGAAACTGACCTCGGCCTGTCACATGGGCCGGATACGTCTCCGGCAATGATATCTACGCCGGCACAGCACAACGCGATACCGACCCAGGGCCGGCCTCCGGCCCTGCTGGTTCGCGCGCGCCCCGGTTGTACCCGACCTCGTCCCGCCTGAAGCCCGCGCCGGCCCGGGTGGCTGGCGGCGTTCGGAGTATTCCCATGAGCCTGAGCACGACACCGACCAATGCCCTGACCTTCGCCACGGCGGGCAGCATCAGCCTGGCCGGGGCGGAGATCTCCGCCTATGACAAGGACAGCCAGCGGCTTTTCGTGACCTCCGGTGCGGGTCTCCAGGTCGTGGACCTGTCCAACCCGGCGCAGCCGGTGCTGGTCACCACCATCAATTTCACCGATCTGGGCTTCGCCACCACGGACATCACCAGCGTCGCGGTGAGCAACGGCATCGTCGCGGTGGCCCTGCCGAATGCGGACAAGGCGCTGCCCGGCCAGGTGCTGTTCCTCAGCGCGATCGACCCCGGCGTCGTGATCGCGGCGGTCGAGGTCGGCGCCCTGCCGGACAACCTGACCTTCACGCCGGACGGCACCCACCTGCTGGTCGCCAATGAGGCCGAGCTGAACTCGACCGGCACCGATGCCGATGGCAGCGTCACCCTGATCTACACCGGCGCCGGCCCGGGCCGCCTTGGCCCGCCCGTCAACGTGACCTTCGACGCCTTCAATGGCCAGGAAGACGCGCTGCGCGCCGCCGGCGTGCGGATCTTCGAAGGCCGCTCGGTGTCGCAGGACGTTGAGCCGGAATATATCGCCGTCTCCGCCGACAGCACGCGCGCGATGATCACGCTGCAGGAAGCCAATGCGGTGGCGATCCTCGACATCGCGACCGCGACCATCACGCAGATCGTGCCGCTGGGGCTGAAGGATTTCTCCACCCTTCTGGCCGACTTCAGCGACCGCGACGGCCCGGGCAACGGTCCGCTGTCGGGCAACCTGGCCAATGCGCCGGTCTTCGGCCAGTACATGCCGGACGCCATCGACAGCTTCCAGGCGAATGGCCAGACCTACTATGTCATTGCCAATGAGGGCGACGACCGCGACGACTTCCTGAACCCCAGCGAGACGGTGCGCGTCAACAATGCCGGCTATATGCTGGACCCCGAGGTGTTTCCGAATGCGGCGGAGCTGAAGCAGAACGCCAATCTCGGCCGCCTCACCGTCTCCAACGCTCCAGGCCTGCGCGGCGATACGGACGGCGACGGCGATATCGACCAGATCCTGATGTATGGCGGGCGGTCCTTCTCGATCCTGGACGCCAACGGCGCCATCGTCTTTGACAGCGCCGACGTGATCGAGCGCATCGTGGCCGAACAGTTCCCGGCCCTGCTCGACGACACGCGCAGCGACAACAAGGGTCCGGAGCCGGAGGGCATCGAGATCGGCCATATCGGTGGCCGCACCTACGCTTTCGTGGGCCTGGAACGGTCCAACATGACGCTGGCCTTCGACGTGACCGACCCCGATGCCGTGACCTATACCGGCGCCGCGCAGCGCAATGGCGATGTCAGCCCGGAAGGCGTGCTGTTGATCTCGGCCGCGGATTCGGCCTCCGGCAAGGCGCTGCTGGTTATCAGCAACGAGGTCAGCAATACGCTGTCCATCTTTACCACGACGCAGACCCCGGCCTTCACCCTGCAGGTCCTGCACTTCGCCGATGGCGAGGCCGGGCTGCTGGCCGGTGACACGGCGCCGATGCTGGCGGCGTTGGTCGATGCCTTCGACAACACCTTCCCGAATACGCTGATCCTGTCCGGCGGCGACAACTTCATCCCCGGCCCCTTCCTGGCCGCCGGCACCGATGCCTCGGTTGCCGCCACCCATGGCCGCGGCAACAACCCGGGCGCGGCGGATATCGAAATCCACAACCGCATCGGCGTGGAAGCCTCGGCCGTCGGCAACCATGAGTTCGATCTCGGCACCAATGCCTTCGCCGATGCCGTCAACGACGCCGCCTTCCCCTACATCACGGCCAATCTCGACTTCTCCGGCGACTCGGCGCTGGCCGGCCGCTACACCGAGACGGTGGGCACGGGTGGGCTGGAGGACGCCTCGGCGCTGGCCCGCCGCATCGTCCCCTCCGCCGTGGTGGACAAGGGCGGCGAGAAGATCGGCCTGGTCGGCGCCACCACGCAGGTCCTGAAGAACATCTCCTCGGCCGGCAATGTCGAGGTGAAGGGCTTCGAGGGCGGGGTCGGCGCCAATGACATGGCTCTGCTGGCCGCCCAGCTCCAGCCGGTGATCGACGACCTGATCGCGCAGGGCGTCAACAAGATCATCCTGATGTCCCACCTCCAGCAGATTGCCTTCGAGCAGGAGCTGGCGACGCTGCTGCGCGGCGTGGACATCATCCTCGCCGCCGGCTCCAACACCCGCCTGGGCGACGAGAACGACGTCGCGGTGGAATTCCCCGGCCATGCCGCGAATTTCGCCGGCACCTATCCGCTGGTCACCACCGGCGCCGATGGCGGCACCACGCTGATCGTCAACACGGACAATGAATTCACCTATCTCGGCCGCCTGGTGGTGGATTTCGACGCCGAGGGCCGCATCATCGTCGAGAACCTCGACAGCACGATCAACGGCGCCATCGCGTCGACCGCGGAGAATGTCGCCGCGGCCTGGGGCGTCCCGGTGGAAAACCTGGACAGCACCGCCTTCGCCGAGGGCACCAAGGGTGCCGCGGTGGCCAAGATCACGCAGGCCGTCGATGCGGTGATCGCGGCCAAGGACGGCATGATCTTCGGCTTCACCAATGTCTACCTGGAAGGTGAGCGCGCGCAGGTCCGCAGCCAGGAAACCAACCTCGGCAACCTGACGGCGGATGCGAACCGGGAGGCAGCGGCCGAAGCGCTGGGCGACCAGCCCTTCATCTTCTCGCTGAAGAATGGTGGCGGCATCCGCGCGCAGATCGGCGCCGTCGAAGTGGGCAGCGGCGAGAAGCAGCCGCCGCTGGCCAATCCGGGTGCCGGCAAGCCGACCGGTGCCATTTCCGAGCTCGACATCGAGAATGCACTGCGCTTCGACAACAAGCTGATGGTGTTCGATGCCACGCCGCAGGGCCTGCTGAACATCCTGGAATTCGCCGCCGGCATCAGCCCGGGCAATGGCGGCTTCATCCAGCTCGGCGGCGTCCGCTTCTCTTTCGATCCGGACAACGCGCCGGGCAGCAAGGTGCAGAGCGTGGCGCTGGTGGACAATGCCGGCCTGGTCATCGCCCGGGTGGTCGAGAATGGCGCGGTGCTCGACACCGCACCGGCGCTGATCAGCGTGGTGGCGCTGAATTTCACCGCCAATGGCGGCGACGGCTACCCGGTGAAGGCGAACGGCAGCAATTTCCGCTACCTGCTGAATGACGGCACGCTGAGCGCGCCGATCGCCGCGACGGAAAACTTCACCGCCTCCGGCAACGTGCCCGCCAATGCGTTGGGCGAGCAGGCGGCGCTGAAGAGCTACCTGCAGGAATTCCACAGCACGCCGGCGACCGCCTTCAACCAGGCCGACACGGGCGCCGCCGAGGATACGCGCATCCAGAACCTGAATGCGAAGGCCGAGGACACGGTTTTCCAGGGTCTTGCCCAGGACGGCAGCGACGGTGCGGATCGCGTGGTCGGCAGCGTGGGCGATGACACGCTGAATGGCGGCGAGGGCGATGACCGCCTGCTCGGCCAGGGTGGCGACGACGTGCTGGATGGCGGCGCCGGCAACGACATCATCGTCGGCGGTGCCGGCAATGACACGCTGATGGGTGGCGCGGGCAACGACACGCTGAACGGCCAGGACGGCGACGACCTGGTGCAGGGCGGCGACGGCGATGACCGTCTGTTCGGCCTGGGCGGCAACGATACGCTGGAAGGCGGGCTTGGCGCGGATGTGCTGCGCGGCGGTGCCGGCGCCGACATCTTCGTGTTCTCCGCCTATGAGGACAGCCCGCGCGCTGCCGCCGACCGCATCATGGACTTCTCCTCCGCCGAGGGCGACCTGATCAGCTTCGCCAACATCGATGCGGACCTGCTGACCGATGGCGACCAGGCCTTCGTCTTCGTCGGCACCGGCGCCTTCCTCGGTGGCGGTATCGCCTCCATCCGCATCCAGGGCGGCCCGAACGGCACCGCCGTGCAGGTCGATGCCGGTGATGGTGGTGCGGCCGAGATGGTGGTGCGGCTGGCGGGCCAGCAGGCGCTTCAGGCCAGCGACTTCATCCTGTAGCGCCGCCGCGTGAGGGGGGCTCGCGCCCCCCTTTCAGGCCAGCTTCTCGGTCGAGACCGCGTGCAGCGCCTTCCCGGTCTCGGCGAAGGCGGTGATGTTGCCGATGGTGGTCTCCGCAATCGCGGTCAGCGCCTCCGTCGTGAAGAAGGCCTGGTGTGCTGTGACTAGCACATTGGGGAAGGTCAGCAGCCGGGCGAAGATATCGTCCTGCAACATCTCGCCCGACAGATCCTCGAAGAACAGATCGGCCTCCTCCTCATAGACATCGAGGCCGAGCAGCCCGATGGCGCCGGATTTCAGCCCGGCGATCGCCGCGCGGGTATCGACGATGGCGCCGCGGCTGGTATTGATCAGCATGGTGCCGCGCCGCATCTGCGCGATCGCCGCCGCGTCGATCAGATGATGCGTCGCCGGCGTCAGCGGGCAGTGCAGCGTCACGATGTCGGACCGAGCCAGCAGCGCTGGCACATCCACATATTCCAGCCCCAGCGCGGCGCCTTCCTCGGCTGGGTAAGGGTCATGCGCCAGCAGCCGGCAGCCGAATCCGCGCAGGATGCGCGCCACCGCCAGGCCGATGCGCCCGGTGCCGATGATGCCGGCGGTGCGGCCATGCATGTCGAAGCCGAGCAGCCCGTCGAGCGCGAAATTCCCCTCCCGCACGCGGTTATAGGCGCGGTGGATGCGACGGTTCAGCGACAGCATCATCGCCACCGTGTGCTCCGCCACCGATTCCGGCGAATAGGCCGGCACCCGTGCCACGGTGATGCCGAGGCGCTGGGCCGCCACAAGATCCACATTGTTGAAGCCGGCCGCGCGCAGCGCCAGGATGCGAACGCCGCGGCGGGCCAGATTCTCCAGCACCGCGGCATCGGCCTGGTCGTTGACGAAGGCGCAGACCGCCTCCGCACCCTCCGCCAGCGCCGCGGTTTCCAGCGAAAGATGCGCTTCGAGGTAGGTCAGGCTGTGCCGCGAACCGCTCGCCGCATTGGCGGCATCGAGGAACTGGCGGTCATAGGGCTTGGCGCTGAATACGACGATCTGCATGAAAGTCTCCTTGGGGAGTCTCGCTGGGGCTTGGCACAGCCTCCCGGTCCGCACATTGAGAAAAATCAATGTGCCGCCTCGTCATCCCGCCCAAGCTGCTGTCAGATGGGGCGCCAAATCAGGAAGGACTTCGGATGATGATTGCGCGGGCCGCGAGGGACGTCCAGGCGGGACGCGCCTAGGGATGGGGCAGGCTGCCGCCGCCTTGCTGCCGATCGGGCTGGTCGTGCTGCTGATGGCCGGGCTGGGCTGGGGCGCCGTGGCGGCCGGGCTGGCGGGTGGTGCGGCCGCGCTGCCGGTGGCACTGCTGGTGTTCGGCTGGCAGGGGCCGGACGCGGCCGGCGGGACGGTTGGCGCCCTGGGCGGCGTGGCGGCGGAGGCCGGATTTTCCGCCCTGACCATCATCTGGGTGGTCGCCCCGGCTCTGATGCTGCACGAATGGCAGCAGGCCAATGGCGGCACGGAAACCCTGCGCCGCGCGCTGCTGCGGCTTTCGGCGGATCGCGGCGTGACGGCGCTGCTGGTGGCCTGGTTCTTCGCCCTGTTCGCGGAGGGCGCGGCCGGCTTCGGCACGCCCGTGGTGCTGGCGGCGCCGATCCTGGTCGGGTTGGGCTTTCCCCCGGCCCAGGCGGTGGCGATGGCGCTGGTTGGGCATGCGGTGGGCGTGTCCTTCGGCGCGGTCGGCACGCCGGTGGTGCCGCAGGTGGCAGCCAGCGGGCTGGACCCGTTGGCGCTGTCCGGGGCCACCGCGCTGCTGCACGCCGCCTGCGGCTGGACGATGGCGCTGTCGCTGCGCCGCATGGCCGGCGCGGCCAGCCTGCGCCTGGCACTGGGCGCGGCCTTCGCCTTCCTGCTGCCCTTCACTCTCATCGCGATCTGGGTCGGGCCGGAATTGCCGACGCTGGGCGGCGCGCTGATCGGCGGGCTGGCCTTCGCCGCCGCCCTGCCACGCCGCCCGCCGGCCGAGGCGACGGAACCCCCCCCTAGCGGCCGTGAGTTGCTGCATGCGGCGCTGCCCTATCTGCTGCTGCTGGGGTTGATCCTGGCCACGCGGCTGCTGCCGCCGCTGCGGCAGGCGCTGGCGGGCTTCACGCTGGACTGGTCGCTGGCCGATGGCGCCTTCAGCGGCAGCGTCGCGCCGCTGTACCACCCGGGCACGCTGCTGCTGGCCAGCCTGGGGATGGCCGCCTTGTGGCGCCGGCGCCGCCCGGCGGAGCTCGCCCAGGCTGCGCGCCGCGCGCTGGCCCGGCTGCCGGCGGTGCTGCTGGCACTGCTGCTGATGCTCGGCCTGGCGCGGCTGATGGTGCATTCAGGGATGATCGCCTCGCTCGCGCAGGCCGCGGCAGCGCTGGCCGGCGATGGCTGGCCGGTTTTCGCCGCGGCGACCGGCGCGCTCGGCACCTTCGTCACCGGCTCCGCCACCGCGTCGAACATCCTGCTGACGGATTTCCAGCTGGCGACCGCCGCGGCGCTGTCGCTGCCCGTGCTGCCGCTGCTGGCCGCGCAGGGTTTTGGTGCCGCGATCGGCAACATCATCTGTCCGCACAATATCGTGGCCGGTGGCGCCACCGTTGGCCTCGCCGGGCGGGAGGGGGAGGTGCTGCGCCGCACCCTGCCGGCCGCGGCGCTGGTGGTGGCGCTGGGCGGCGTGCTGACCCTGGCGGCGGTGGCCTTCTGGCCCGGCTGAAGGCCCCACCCTCGCGCCCGCGGCCCGATTGAGGCAGGCTGCCACCCATGGCAACCGACCCCCTGATCGTCACCCTCACCGCCAACCCCTCCGTCGATCTCGCCTGCGAGGCGGAGGCGGTGCGCCCGGTGCGGAAGATCCGCACCACCAATGAACGCTTCGATCCCGGCGGCGGCGGCGTGAATGTCGCGCGCGTGGTGCGGGAATTGGGCGGGGCGGCACTGGCCGTGGTGCTGGCCGGCGGTGTCACCGGCCGTTTCATCGAGGAATTGATCGATGCCGAGGGCGTGCCGCGCCGGACGGTGGAGATCGCCGGCCGCACCCGCATCAGCCAGATCGTGCAGGACCTGTCGAGCGGCCTGGAATACCGCTTCGTGCCGGAAGGGCCGGAAGTGACGGAGGCCGAATGGCGCGCCGCGCTCGCCGCGCTGGCGCAGGCGGGCGGCGATTGGCTGGTGCTCAGCGGCAGCCTGCCGCGCGGCATGCCGGAGGATTTCTTCGCGATCGCCGCGGCCGAAGCCCGCGCCCGCGGCCAGCGCGTGGTGGTGGACAGTTCCGGTGCCCCGCTGCGTGCGGCGGTGGCGGCCGGCGGGCTGGAGCTGATCAAGCCCAGCCTGGGGGAGTTCGAGGCGCTGGTTGGCCGCAAGCTGCCGGAATCGGTGGAACAGGAAGCGGCGGCGCTGCAACTTGCCCGATCCGGCGCGGCGCGGCTGGTGGCGGTGACGTTGGGCCACCGCGGCGCGGTGCTGGCGAGCGCGGAGCGGGTGTGGCGGCTGCCGGCCCCCGATGTGCCGGTGCGTGGCGCCGCCGGGGCCGGGGACAGTTTCGTCGCCGCCATGACCCTGGCGCTGGCGCGGGGCGCGACGCCGGAGGATGCCTTCGCCTGGGGCAGCGCCGCGGGCGGCGCCACCGTGGCGCAATCCGGCACCGCCCATGCCCAGCGGGCGGAGGTGGAGGTGCTGTTCCGCCAGATGCGCCCGCTGCTGGACCGCGCCGCCGCCTGAAGCCATCGGGCGCTGCGGGGCCGCCGGCGGGCGGCCGTGGCTTTCAGCCCTGCGCGGCCGGCTGGCCCTCATGCGTCTCGCTGCCCGCACGCCAGCGATGGGTGGAGGCGCCGAAGGCGACCATCTGGCCGGCTTCGTCGAACACCTCCGTCCGGCAGAAGAAGATGTTGCGGCCGCGCTGCGCCACTTTGCCTTCGGCAATCAGCCGCCCGCCCTTCACCTGGCCGGTGAAGCGGCAATCCAGGTCCAGCGTCACCGCCTTGCGTACATTGCCGGGCACGCTGCACCATAGCCCGGCATAGCCGGCCGCCTGGTCGATCATCGACAGGATCAACCCGCCATGGATGATGCCGGAGCGGTTGCGATGCGCGTCGCCGGCGATGCAGGCGAGGCGGGCCAGGCCCTCCTCCCAGTGCACCAGGGTCAGGCCAAGCAGCGCGTGATAGGCTGCGCCATCCGGATCGAGGTCGGGGCCAAGGGCGGGCGGCGGTGCGGGTGGGGTCTGTGTCATGCCCCCCGGATGCCCATCCCGCGCCGTCCGGTCAACCGTAAGGAGCCTGCCATGACCGCACCCTGGCCCGAAGACCTGCCCCGGCAGGTGGATATCGATGCCGCCGGCGATGTGGTGCTCACCGCGCCCCAGGCGGCGGCGCTGCTCGGCGTGGAGCTGGAGTCCTTCCTGGCCGATCTGCGGGCCGGGCATGTCTATTCCGTGGTGGAGCGCGGCGAGGGGGCCGATGCCGGCCGCCTGCGCCTGACGCTGCACCGCCGTTCCACGCAGCGCCAGCTGCTGGTGGAGGCCGGGACCGGGCGGGTGATCGGGCCGGATTGATGTTCGGCCAACCGCCAATGGGCGAGCACTTGGCAGGCCCTCCGACCGGCATCGAAGCGGCGCTGGGCCGCCGACCGCGGCTTGCCTCCCTCACCCAATCTGGAGGTTCTGCAACGCCTCCTCCAGCTCCGCGAAGCTCGGCATGGAATGGCTCGGTGCGGTCTTGCGGCCGGCCTCCACCGCCACCTGCGGCGCATTGCCGTGCAGATGGGCCACCAGCACGGCGCGGATCACCTCGTAGTATTTGCAATCCTCCTCGATCACGCCGTTCAGCCGCGTCGCCATCGGCCCCATCACGCCATAGGCCAGCAGGATGCCGAGGAAGGTGCCGACCAGCGCGCCGCCGATCATGCCGCCCAGCACCGCAGGTGGGCTGTCGATGGAGGCCATGGTCTTGATGACGCCGAGCACCGCGGCGACGATGCCGAGCGCGGGCAGCGCATCCGCCGTGGTCTGGAAGGTGTGCGCCACATGCAGCTCCTCCGCCCGCACCTTCTTCAGCTCCTTGGACATGATGTCCTCGATCTGGTGCGGGTCGTCGGCATTCATGCCGACCATGCGGAGGTAGTCGCAGATCATCGCCAGCGCGGTCTTGTCGGCCATGATCTTGGGAAATTTCTGGAAGGCGGGGCTTTCGGAGGGCTTTTCGATATGCGCCTCCAGCGCCATCGCCCCCTTGGTCTGCGCCAGCCGCACGAACCAGTACAGCAGCGACAGCAGGTCCACGTATTCGTGCTTGTGGAAGCGCTCCCCCTTGATGATCTTGCCGAAGCCGCCGAGCGCATGCTTCACGCCATGCATGCTGTTGCCCATGACGAAGGCGCCGATGGCGGCGCCGCCGATCATCATCATCTCATAGGGCAGCGACTTCAGAATGATGCCGAACTTGCCGCCGGCGATCATGTAGCCGCCGAACACCATGGCCAGCAGGAAGACCAGGCCGCCGATCGTGGTCATGGCGCGGTGGTCCTTGCAGGGGCAGGCGGGGGCGTGGAGGGCGGCGGGTCGCGCAGCAGGGTGATGGAGACGCGGCGGTTGGCGGCGGCGTTCGGCGTCTCCGGCACCAGCAGGTCACGCTCCGCATTGCCCGTGACGCTGCGGATGCGCGCTTCCACCAGCCCCGCCTCCGTCAGCAGGCGCCGGGTGGCATTGGCGCGCTCCGCCGACAAATCCCAGTTGGACCGGTCGCCGCCGCCGCGGAAGGGCGTGGCATCCGTATGGCCGGCGATGGCGATGCGGTGCGGCAGGCGGTTGATCACCTGCGCGATGCGCGCCAGCAATTGTCGGGCCCGATCATTCGGCGCGCTGCCGCCGAGGGCGAACATCGGCTGGCCCTCGGCATCCACCAACTGGATCCGCAGGCCTTCCTGCACCTGTTCCACCATCATCTGCTTGGCGAGTTCCGCCAGCAGCGGGTCCTCCGCCACCGTGGCGCGGATTTCCTCCGCCGCCCGCTCGAACGCCTCCCGCTCGCGCCGCTCATGCTCGGCGCGCAGCGCGGCGTCGGACAGGGCGCGCGCCTCCGCCTCCTGCGCCGCGGCCTCGATCCGGGCCTGGCGGGCTTCCTCGCGCGGGTCGGCATCGCCGGGCGGCAGGTCGGCGCGGGCCTGGCGGATGCGGCGCGGCTCGGCCTCATCGTCATCACCCTCCGGCCCCTCCCGCATCGGCACGGGGCGGGCGACGGTGGGGACGTCCTCCTCCACCTCCACATCCTCCAGCACCGGCAGCGGGCCGCGCTGCAGGCGGATGGCGCCGGCATTCTGGGTGACCTGGGCGGTTTCGTTCGGCGTGCGGCCGCCGAAGGGCTGGCCGGAGCCGGTCTGGTTCTGGCCCATCACATTGGTGGGCGCGAAATAATCGGCCAGGCCCCGGCGCTGTTCCTCCGTGGTGGCGTTCAGCAGCCACATCAGCAGGAAGAAGGCCATCATCGCCGTCACGAAATCGGCGTAGGCCACCTTCCAGGCACCGCCATGGTGCCCGTGCTCGCCTTCCTCGATGCGCTTGATGACGATCGTCGCGCCGTTCTTGCCGCCCTTGGCCATGGATCTCCGTGCAGCCCCCGCGCGCCCCTCATGGGCGGGCCTGGGTGAGGAGATAGCGGCTGCCGGTTAAGACGCGGCTAAGCGGGACGCATCAGGCGGCCAGTGCGGCCGCGAACACCGCCGGGTCCACATTGCCGCCGCTGACCACCACGCCCACGGTGCGGCCGCGGGCCTCCACCTTGCCGGCCAGCACCGCGGCCAGCGCCACGGCCCCGCCGGGCTCGACGACAATCTTCAGATGCTCGAAGGCGAAGCGCATGGCGCGGAACACCTCCGCCCGCGTCACCACCACACCGCCGGCCAGGCGCGGCTGGTTCACCGCGAAGGTCAGCGCGCCCGGGCGCAGCGAGAGCAGCGCATCGCACAGCGTCTCCCCCTTGCCATCCGCCGCGATGCGCTCGCCGGCGGCCAGCGACCGGCGCGTATCGTCCCACCCCTCCGGCTCCACCGCCCAGATTTGCGTGGTAGGGGAGGCCCCCTCGGCGGCCAGGGCGCAGCCGGCGATCAGCCCGCCGCCGCCGGTGCAGACGGCGAGCGCATCCAGCGCCAGGCCGGCGGCCGCGGCATCCGCGAACAGCTCCAGCGCCAGGCTGCCCTGGCCGGCGATCACATCCGGGTGGTCGAAGGGCGGCAGGACGGTGGCGCCGCGTTCCGCGGCCAGGCGTTCGGCCAGCGCCTCCCGGTCCGTCGTCGCCCGGTCGAAGAAGGTGATCTCGGCGCCCCAGCGCCGCGTGCTTTCCACCTTGATGGACGGCGCATCCTGCGGCATCGCGACCAGCGCGCGCATGCCGAGCATAGCTGCCGCGCAGGCTGTGGCCTGGCCGTGATTGCCGGAGGAATGCGTTACCACGCCACCCTCCCGCGCCGCCGCATTCATCCGCAGCGCGGCGTTGGTCGCGCCGCGCAGCTTGAAGCTGCCGGTGCGTTGCAAGGGCTCCGGCTTCACCAGGATGGTACCGCCGGTGAGCTGGTCCAGCAGCGCATGCCGCAGCATCGGCGTGTGGATGATGTGGGGCGCGATGCGCGCGGCGGCGGCGCGCACATCCGCATGTGTCGGCAGCGCCACGGTCATGCCGGCACCTGAGCGAAGCGGTTGGGGTCCACCAGCGGCAGCACCGGCAGCAACTCCTCCGCCACGGCACCGGCGATGAGGCCGGCGACCAGCCTGCCCGCCGCCGGCGCAGTCTGGATGCCGTAGCCGCCCTGGCCGATCATCCACAGGAAGCCGGGCGCCTGCGCGTCGAAGCCGATGGCCAAGCTGCGATCCGGGGTGAAGCTGCGCAGCCCGGCCCAGCGATGCTCCACCCGCGTCACCGGGATATCCAGCGCCTGCTGCATACGGTCGATGGCGATGGCGATGTCGATCTCATCCGGCTGCACGTCATGTGGCGGCATGTCCGTCTCGTCCGCCGGGGACAGCATCAGCTTGCGCCGCGCCTCCGGCCGCAGGTACCAGCTATGCGCGGCATCGCCGATCAGTGGCCAGCGGCTGCAATCATGCACGCCCGGATCGATGATCAGGGCCGTGCGCCGCTTCGGTTGCAGGCCGATCGGCGCCAGGCCGGCCAGGGTTGCCACCTCATCCCCCCAGGCGCCGGCGGCATTCACCAGCACCGGCGCGCGGAACACCGTGCCGCCGCGGGCCGCCGCGTGCCACAGCCCCGCCTCGTGCCAGATCCGCCCGGCGCGGGACCGCAGGGCGAGCACGCCGCCTGCCATCCGCGCCGCCTTCAGGAAGCCGGCATGCAGGGCGGCGACATCGATGTCGAAGGCATCACGCTCGATGGCGGCGGAGACGGCGTAGCCGTCGCGCAGCGGCGGCCCCATGGCGCTGATGGCGGAAAGCGGCAGGGCTTCCAGCCCCTCACCCGCCGCGAGCATTTCCTGCATCGCGGCGTGCTGGTCCGCCGGCGCCACCGTGACAACCGGGCGCTGCGCCAGCAGCGGCGCGCTGGCGAAGCCCACGGGAGGGGCGGCGAAGAAGGTGCGGGAGGCCGCGGTCAGGCGGCGCACATCGGGCGGGCCGTAGTTCTGAATCCAGATGGCGGCGGAACGCCCGGTGCTGTGATAGCCGGCGGTCTCCTCCGCCTCCATCAGCGCAACGCGACGGGTTGCGGCGCAGTGGGCGGCCGCGGTGGCACCGGCAATGCCGGCGCCGATGACGAGTACGTCGAAATTCTGGCTGTCCATGCCGGCATGGTCCTGCGGCGCACACCATTCGGTCAATCCTGGGGTCGATCGGACGGAAACATCGTCGAAGCAACGCTATGGACGGTTGCAAGCGCCGTCATGGCCTGACTAACCTGCAACCGGGACAAAGGCGGACCGGACAACCGGCCGCAAGGGAGGAGGTTCGGATGGCATTCGACAGGATGACCAGGCGCGACGTTCTGCGCGCCAGTGCCTTGGCCACGGTCGCGGGGGGCACGCTCGCGGCGCCCGCGGTCCACGCGCAGCCTACCACCACGCTCCGCTGCGGCTTCTGGGACCATTGGGTGCCGGCCGGCAATGGCGCGATGCGCGAACTCTGCGCCGAATGGGGCGAGAAAAACCGCGTCAACGTGCAGGTGGATTTCATCACCTCGGTCGGCAACCAGAACCTGCTGACCATCGCCGCCCAGGCCCAGTCGCGTTCCGGCCACGACATCCTGTCCTTCCCGACCTGGGAGCCGGCGGCGAAGTACGACATGCTGGAGCCGCTCGATGACGTGATGGGCCGGCTGACCGCGAAATACGGGCCGGTGAACGCGGCGGCGGAATATCTCGGCAAGATCCGCGGCAAGTGGGTGGCGATTCCGGCGGTGTCCGGCACCCAGATGAAGCCGGCCTGCGTGCGCTTCGACCTGATGGAGCAGCATGCGGGCATCGATATCCGTTCCATGTGGCCGGCGAACGACACGCGCGGCCCGGGTGCCGATACCTGGAACTGGGACACCTTCCTGACGGCGGCGGAAAAGTGCCACGCCGCCGGCGTGCCCTTCGGCATTCCGATGGGGTCCTTCACCGATGCGGTGGATACGGTAGGCGCCATCCTGGCCTCCTTCGGTGCCAGCATGATGGACCGCGAAGGCAAGGTGACGGTCCAGGGCAACGCCAAGCTGAAGACCGCGGTGGAATACCTGGTGAAGCTCTCCCGCTTCCTGCCGAACGATGTCTGGGCCTGGGATGACGGCGCCAACAACCGGGCGCTGATCTCTGGCCGTTCGGCACTGATCTTCAACCCGCCTTCCGCCTGGGCGGTGGCCAAGCGGGATGCGCCGCAAGTGGCGGAGAAGTGCTGGACCGTGCCGGTGCCGGCCGGACCGGAGGGGCGCTTCACCCCCTATCTGCCGTATTTCTGGGGCATCTGGTCGTTCAGCCGCAACAAGGGCCCGGCCAAGCAGCTGCTGGAATTCCTTTCTGAGCGGACCTCCGCCGAGAAGCAGACCAACACCAGCAACGGCTACGACATTCCGCCCTTCGTCAGCATGAACAACTTCGAGGTCTGGGCGAAGGAAGGGCCGCCGGTCGGCACCGTCTACAACTACCCGCTGCGGGCGCATCACAACGCCACCGCCAGCATCGCCATGGCCCCGGCGCCGGCCGAATTCGCCGTGCAGGCCTACCAGCAAGCGCTGAACACCAAGGTGGTGGCGCGTATCGCCCAGGGTGGCGAGACCATCGACCAGTCGCTGGACTGGCTGCATCGCGAGTTGACCAACATCGTCCGCGGCGGCTGAAGCCGGCGTGGCGTGAGTGAAAGGCGGGTGGCACCAGCCGCCCGCCTGCAAGGATGCAGGGGAGATCCTCATGGTAGCCGATGGCAGCCACGCCCCGGGCGGCATGGCGAGCAGAAGCCGCGGGCGCGCCAACGCCATGCAGCGCTTCGCGCGAAGGCGATCCACCATCGCCTTCCTGATGACCGTGCCGCTGTTGGCGATCATCATCGGCCTGGTCGCCTATCCGGCTGCCTATGCCATCTACCTGTCCACGCTGAACCGGCGGATGACGGCCTTTGCCGGCACGCTGAACTTCGAACTGCTGTTCGAGAGCGACACCTTCTGGATGGTGGCGTTCCAATCCTGTTTCTTTGCCGTCACGGCGGTGGTGCTGAAAGCCTCCATCGGCTTCTGGCTGGCGCACATGCTGCATCACATCCCGGACAAGGGTCAGCGCAAATGGCGCGGCATGCTACTGGTGCCCTGGGTGATTCCGCCGGCGCTGTCGACGCTCGGCTGGTGGTGGATGTTCGATCCCTCCTACTCCTCGATCAACTGGCTGCTGGCCGTGATCTCGGTGCCGGAGGTGCCGTGGCTCGGTCACCATTGGTGGGCGCGCATCGCCATCATCATGGTCAATGTCTGGATCGGCGCACCCTTCTTCATGATCATGTACCTGGCCGCGCTGAAATCGGTGCCGGAGCAGTTGTATGAAGCGGCGATGATCGACGGCGCCTCATCCTTCCAGAGGCTGCGCTACGTGACGCTGCCGATGATGGCCAACATCATATCCATCACCGTGCTGTTCAGTCTGATCGTCACCTTCGCGAATTACGACATCGTCCGCGTGCTGACCAATGGCGGGCCGCGCGACCTGACGCACGTGTTTGCCTCCTACGCCTTCCAGGTCGGCATCCTGTCCGGCAACATCCCGCGCGGTGCGGCCGTGTCGCTGTTCATGTTCCCGATCCTCGCCCTCTGCGCCTTCTTCGTGCTGCGCAGCGTCACCCGGCGCAACAAGGAGCAGATGTGATGTCGGCCAGCACCGCAGGCGAGGCCCCGAAGGGCATCTACCACCTGGCCGGCAGTCTTTCGAAGGAACGGCGCTGGGCGTTGTGGACGGCGTATATCTCCCTGGTCTTCGCCGCCATCATCTTCCTCGCGCCGCCCTTCTACATGTTCGTCACCAGCCTGAAGGGCAGCGGCGAGATCGCCAGCCAGATCGGCAGCCCCTGGCTGGTGCGCGACCCGACGCTGGAGAACTACAGCGCCATCATCTTCAATCCGCTGTTCCAGCGCTTCATGTTCAACAGCATCGTCATCACCATCTGCGTCGTTGCGCTGACCATGGTGATCTCCATCCTGGCCGCCTTCGCCCTGGCGCGGATGCGCTTCTTCGGCAGCCAGGCGCTGGCGACCGGCGTGTTCTTGACCTACCTGGTGCCGGACACGCTACTGTTCATTCCGCTGTACCAGATCGTCGGTGGGCTCGGCCTGCTGAACTCGATCTGGGGCCTGATCCTGGTCTATCCGACGCTGACGGTGCCGTTCTGCACCTGGATCATGATCGGCTACTTCGCCTCCATCCCGAAGGAACTGGACGAGGCGGCGCTGATCGATGGCGCGTCCTGGTCGCAGATGCTGCTTCGCATCTTCATCCCCGTGGCGCTGCCCGGGATCATCGCCGCGACAATCTTCGCCTTCACCGTATCCTGGGCCGCCTTCGTCTATCCGACCGCCTTCGTCACCACGCCGGACCAGATGCCGCTCACCATCGGCGTCGTCTCCCAGCTCGTGCGCGCGGATACCTTCGCCTGGGGTCAGATCATGGCCGGCGCGCTGGTCGCGGCGCTGCCGCCGGTGGTGATCTACGCCTTCCTGATGGACTACTACATCGCTGGCCTCACCGCCGGCGCAACCAAGGGTTAGGGCCGATGCGCCGTGCGCGGCACGGCGCATCGGGTCCGGCCAGCTGTTCATTCCCATTGTCCGAGGCGTCAGGCGTTCCCGCCTGACTTGTAGGGGTTCCGACATGGCTGAGGTTTCGGTCCGCAAGGTGGTCAAAGCCTATGAGGGCAATGTCCAGGCGGTGAAGGGCATCGACCTTGAGATCGCGGATCACGAATTCTGCGTGCTGGTCGGCCCCTCCGGCTGCGGCAAGTCCACCACGCTGCGCATGATCGCGGGTCTGGAGGAAATCACCTCCGGCGAGATCGCCATCGGCGGCACGGTGGTGAACGACATTCCGCCGCGCGACCGCGACATCGCCATGGTGTTCCAGAACTACGCGCTGTACCCGCACATGTCGGTGTACGAGAACATGGCCTTCGGCCTGACGTTGCGGAAGTTCCCGAAGACCGAGATCGCCACGCGCGTGAACAACGCCGCCCGCATCCTCGACATCGAATCGCTGCTGGAGCGCAAGCCGAAGGCGCTGTCCGGCGGCCAGCGGCAGCGCGTGGCCATGGGCCGCGCCATCGTGCGCAACCCCAAGGTGTTCTTGTTCGACGAGCCGCTGTCCAACCTCGATGCCAAGCTGCGCGTGCAGATGCGGACCGAGATCAAGAAGGTGCATCAGACCGTCCGCACCACCACCGTCTATGTCACCCACGACCAGATCGAGGCGATGACGCTGGCGGATCGCGTGGTGGTGATGAACCACGGCATCATCGAGCAGGTCGGCCCGCCGCAGGAATTGTACCACCATCCCAAAACGCGCTTCGTCGCCGGCTTCATCGGCAGCCCGGCGATGAATTTCTTCCCGGCGCGGGTGGAGAACGGCTCCGGCGCGTTGCGCGTGACCCTGCCCAACAACATCGTCCTGCCGGTGCCGGCCGACCGCACCGCGCGCTACCAGGGTTCCGTGGGGCGGGAGATGATCTTCGGCATCCGGCCGGAGCACCTGACCGAGCCGAAAAACCTCGACCGCGACAACATTGCGGTCTTCGAGGTGACGCCGGAGGTGATCGAGCCGATGGGCATGGAGACGCTGGTGCATTTCTGGATGCAGGGCGCCGAGATCTGCGCCCGCATCGACCCGACCACACCGGCCGAGCCGGGCCGGCCGATGGATCTGGCCGCCGACCTTAATCACATGCACCTGATCGATGTGGAAAGCGGCCGGGTCCTGTAGGTTCCCGAAGCCGCGTCCCGGGCCTAGAGTGATCGGCGGAAGAACATCCGAGAGACAGCATGGCCGCCGAATATGTGAATGTGCCCGCCCCGGCGCTCGAAGCCGTGGTGACGAAGATCTTTGGCGCCGCGGGCTGCGACGGCGCCGAGGCCACGCGCATCAGCACGCATCTGCTGGGCGCCAATCTCGCCGGCCACGACAGCCACGGCGTGGCGCGGGTGCCGCGCTACGTGGAATGGCTGGAATCCGGCTTCGTGCTGAAGGGCCAGACGGCGGAGGTCGTCACCGATGGCGGCTGCTTCGCGCTGCTCGATGGCAAGTTCGGCTTCGGCCAGACGGTGGCCCCCCAGGCGGTGGAGCTCGGCATCGCCCGCGCCCTGCAGCACGGCATCGCCGTGGTCGGCCTGCGCAATGCCGGGCATATCGGCCGGGTTGGCGAATACTCCGAGAAGGCGATCGCGGCGGGGCTGATCTCCGTGCATTTCGTCAATGTCGCCGGCAGCGTGCTGGTAGCGCCCTTTGGCGGGGTGGAGCGGCGGTTCTCCACCGCCCCCTTCAGCGTCGGCGTGCCGCTGCCAGGCCGCCCGCTGATCCTGGATTTCGCGACCTCCCTGGTGGCGGAAGGCAAGGTGCTGGTGGCGTCGAATGGCGGCAAGGAATTGTCGCATGATGCGCTGATCGAGCCGGATGGCACGCTCTCCGCCGACCCGCACACGCTGTATGGCGACTACCCGCAGATCGGCCCACGCAACCCCTCCAACGGCAAGGGCGCGATTCGTGCCTTCGGCGAGCACAAGGGCAGCGGCCTGGCCTTCATGTGCGAGATGCTGGCCGGCGCGCTGACCGGCGGCGGCACCTCCGGCCCCATCGAGGCGCGCGGACGCATCGCCAATGGCATGTTGAGCTTCTACGTCTCCCCTTCCCATTTCGGCACTCAGGCGGAGTTCGAGGCCACCGGCCGCGCCTATGTCGACTGGGTGATGGAGACGGCGCCGGCCGACCCGGCCAGCCCGGTGCTCGCCCCCGGCGACAAGGAAGCGCAGACCCGCGCCGATCGCCTGGCCAACGGCGTGCCGCTGCAGCCCGACACCTGGGAGAGCATCCTGCAGGTTGCGCGGCGCCTCGGCGTGCCGACCAACGGGTAGAGCATTTTCAAGTCCGGCGGCTTCGCCGGACGACTCGGAAAATGCGGCAGAAGAAAAGGCCTTAAATGGACCCCTTCACCCGCGCCCTGTTCCTGATGACGCAGTGGCTGCGTCATCCGCCCTCCTGGCGCACCGTGCAGATCATCATCGTGGTGCTGGTCGCAGCCACCGCGCTGGTGCTGGTGGAGCGCTACATCGGCTGGCCGGAATGGGCGACGACGGAACGGGTGCCGATGCGGCGGATGTAGCGGCTACAGCAGCTCCATCTGCCGCGCCGGCGCGCGGGGCGCCTGGAACTGGCTGCAATCCAGCGACCCGCGCATGGTCTTGCGCCCATCCAGCCCATGCCGGCGCAGCGCGAGCCGGAAACGCTGGGCCAGCAGCTCCGCATAGGGGCCGCTGCCGGTCTGGCGCTGGCCGAAGCGGGCATCGTACAGGCGCCCGCCGCGGGTTTCCCGCACCAGCGCCAGCACGCGGGCGGCACGATCCGGGTGGTGTTCGCGCAGCCAGGCCTCGAACATGTCCTTGATCTCCAGCGGCAGGCGCAGCAGCACATAGCCGGCATGGCTGGCGCCGGCGCTGGCCGCGGCTTCCAGGATGCGCTCCATCTCCATGTCGTTCAGGCCGGGGATCATCGGCGCCGCCAGCACGCCCACGGGCACGCCGGCCTTCGCCAGCTCCGTCACCGCCGCCAGCCGTTTCAGCGGGTTGGCCGCGCGGGGTTCCATCACGCGCGCCAGCTTCATGTCGAGCGTGGTGACGGACAGGCACACATGCACCAGGTTGCGCGCGGCCAGGCGCTTCAGGATATCCAGGTCCCGCAGCACCAGCGCGCCCTTGGTGACGATGGTCACCGGATGGCCGAAGCGTTCCAGCACCTCCAGCACCCGGCGCGTGATGCCGAGCGTGCGTTCCACCGGCTGGTAGGGGTCGGTATTCGCCCCCAGCGCCACCGGCTTCGCCTCATAGCCGCGCTTCGAAAGCTCCTTCTCCAGCAGCTCCGGCAGGTTCGGCTTGAACATCAGCTTGGTTTCGAAATCGAGCCCCGGCGACATGCCGACATAGGCGTGCGCGGGCCGCGCGTAGCAGTACACGCAACCATGCTCGCAGCCGCGATAGGGGTTCAGGGACCGGTCGAAGCCGAGATCGGGGCTGTCGTTCCAGGACAGGGCGCTGCGAGCGTGGTCCTGCGTCAGCGTGGTCGCCAGCGGCGGCAGCGCGGCGAAGTCCGTATCCAGCGTGCCCCAGCCATCATCGTACAGCTCGGCATGCGTGGTCTCATACCGGACGCCCGGGTTGGTAACGGCCCCGCGCCCCTTGCGGGCGAGGGAGGGCATCGCGATAGCTCCTCCATCCGGCATCGTCCGATCCTCATTCGCGGTTTGTTCTCATGCATCTCAAGCCGGATGGCCCCGGGCCGTCAAGAACAAAATGCGAATAGGCGGGCTTTCGCCAAAGGGGCTCTCGGTCGTCATTCCGGCGCTCAACGCCGCCGCCAGCCTGCCCGCCACGCTCGCCGCCCTGGGCGACGCGCCGGCGGAGGTGCTGGTGGTGGATGGCGGCAGCACCGACGGTACGGCTGAAGCCGCCAAAGCCGCGCGCCTGCTGCACGCCCCGCGTGGTCGTGGCGGCCAGTTGGCCGCCGGCATCGCGGCCGCGACTGGCCCCTGGCTGCTGCTGCTGCATGCCGATACGCACCTGGCGCCCGGCTGGGCGGAAGCGGTCCGCGCCGCCATGGCCGATCCCGGCCGCGCACACTATTTCCGTTTCGCGCTGGATGATGACAGCCCGCAGGCCCGCCGGCTGGAACGCGCCGTCGCCTGGCGCTGCCGCAGCCTCGGCCTGCCCTATGGCGACCAGGGCTTGTTGATCCACCGCGACCTGCTGGCCGCCATCGGCGGCATGCGCCCGTTGCCGCTGATGGAGGATGTGGACCTCGCCCGCCGCCTCGGCCGCGCCCGCCTGGCCGAGATACCGGTGGATGCCATCACCAGCGCGGCGCGCTGGCGGCGGGACGGGTATCTGCGGCGCTCGGCCCGCAACCTGACTTGCCTTGGCCTCTATTACATCGGCGTCCCGCCCGGCATCATAGCGCGGATCTACTCGGGACGATGGCGCGGATGAGGGGGGATACGCTGCTGGTCTTCGCCCGCGCGCCGCGGCTCGGCACGCTGAAGCGCCGGCTGGCCCGCGGCATCGGCGCCATGGCGACTTTGCGCTTCTATCGCGGCCAACTCGCCGCCCTGCTCGGCGCCGTGGCGCGGGACCGGCGCTGGACCACGCGCATCATCGCCACACCGGACCGTGCCCGCGCCCGCTGGCCACGCAAGGTGGCGGTGCGGCCGCAGGGGCATGGCGATCTCGGCCAGCGCATGGCCCGCGCCATGGCACCGCATCGCCGCGTGGTGCTGGTGGGCAGCGACATCCCGGGCATCGGTGCCGCCGATATCGCCGCGGCTTTCCGGGCGCTCGGCCGGGCGCAGGCGGTGTTCGGCCCGGCGGAGGATGGCGGCTACTGGCTGGTCGGCTTCGGACCGCGCCGCCCCCAAGATCCCTTCGCCAGCGTGCGCTGGTCCACCCGCCACGCCCTGGCGGATACGCTCGCCAATTTCCAAGGTCGCCGCATCGCCCTGCTGCGCCGGTTGCGGGATGTCGATACCGCCGAAGACCTGCTCGCCATCAGGAAACGCCCCAGATGAGCCGCCCGGATTGGTCCCTGACCAGCGCCGACTACGCCCGCCACCGCCAGGGCTTTCCGGACGGGCTGTACGACCTGCTCACCCATCACCGCCTGCTGCGCCCCGGCCTCCGCGCACTGGACCTCGGCACCGGCACTGGCGCGCTGGCCCGAGGACTGGCGGCACGCGGCGCGCATGTGCTGGGCCTCGACCCCGCCCCCGGCCAGGTCGCCGCCGCCACGCGCCTGGCGCAGGACCAGGGCCTGGCCGATCGCGCCCGTTTCGCCGAGGGCATTGCCGAACGCACCGACCAGCCTGCCGAGACCTTCGACCTGGTCGCCGCCGGCCAGGCCTGGCACTGGTTCGACCGTGGCCTGGCGGCGGCCGAGGCGAGGCGCGTGCTGCGCCCCGGCGGCGCCCTGCTGATCTGCCATCACGACTGGATTCCGCTGCCCGGCAACGTCGCCCACGCCACCGAATGGCTGATCGAGGCGCACAACCCGCATTGGCGCATGGGCCGCGGTACCGGCTTCTACCCGGCCTGGGCCAGCGACCTCGCTTTGGCCGGGTTCCGGGATATCGGCTTCGCCGGCTTTGACCATGCGGCGCTGTACAGCCGGGAGGATTGGCGCGGCCGCATTCGCGCCTCCGCCGGCATCGGTGGCGCGCTGGACGGTGCGGCGGTCGCGCGCTTCGATGCGGAACTCGCCGCGATGCTGGATTCTCGATTCGCTCAGGACCCGCTGCCGATCCCGCACCGCGTCTTCGCCATCTGGGGCTGGCGGTAACCCCTTCGCAACACCTGCACGCGCAGGCTGCCCGGCGGAGGCAACGAAGATGACCGATACGGACAAGGCCCGCGAAATGCGGCAATCCATCGCCCGCCATCTGGCCGAGCTGCACCGGCTGCACATCGCGCTCGCGGCCGATAGCCGCGCGCTCAAGGTGCTGACCACCGAGGGCCGGCCGATGGCCGAGATCGAGATCGCCGCCGAGATGCTGGAGCAATACATGGCGGCCACCGGCGCGTTCCTGGAGAATATGCGCGGCCGCTTCGAGAACCGCCTCGGCCTGCTGCGCCGTGGTGATCCGGTGGGGCCGGACCTGGCGCCGGGGCAGGGGCCGCTGGGGCATGGCCCCTTCTGGTACGCCTTCTCCCGCCTCTGTGTCGCGCTGCGGCTGGCGGAGCGGCGGGCGGGGTAGTTCAGCTATAGCCGCGCCTGTCAGGGGAGGCCGCCTCGGCGCGCGCCGATTCCTGCGCCTGCTGGTCCACCTTCTGGGTCTCGCCCTGCGGCTTCGCTTCGTCTTCGGTTGGTTCGAAGTCGAAATTGCCGTGATGCGATTGCCAGCTCTGCACGGTCAGCAGCCTCGCCCCGTCCCGGCTCTCATGCGGTCCATGCACCACCCCGGCGGCATGGGTCAGGCAAGTGCCGGTCGGCACTTCGGTGCCTGCCTCGATCAGGTCGCCATCCAGCAGGAAATGCATCTCGGACCCCGCCTGGTGGCGATGCGCCGGAATCCGGCCGCCGGGCGGGATGTGGACGATGGTCGTCACCACGCCCGCCGCGGCATTCTCGTTCAGAATCTGGATCCGGAAGGTACCGCCCGTGGCGCCGGGGATGTGGAACGGCATCGGCTCCACCTGGTCCGCCGCCACCTGCAAACTGCCCTGGGGCATGGTCGGTACTCCGCTGCTTGAGCGTCCCGAACGCCCCGTCGTGCCGCGCGGTTGCCCAAGGCGATTCCCTCATTCCACCGGGCGCGCTATGCCGGTGGCCATGCCGGATTACAGCATCGAATCGGAAGCGGGCGGGCGCGTCGCCGGGGTGGATGAGGCTGGGCGCGGCCCACTCGCCGGGCCAGTGCTGGCTGCCGCCGTGGTCTTCATCACCCCGCCCTCCGCCGCCCTCGCGGCGCTGCTCGATGACAGCAAGAAGCTGAACGCCGCCCGCCGCGACCTCGCCTATCTGGCGCTGATGGAGGCCGCGCGGCTTGGCCAGATGGATT
This sequence comes from Falsiroseomonas sp. E2-1-a4, assembly GCF_051433165.1. NCBI lineage: Bacteria > Pseudomonadati > Pseudomonadota > Alphaproteobacteria > Acetobacterales > Roseomonadaceae > Falsiroseomonas > Falsiroseomonas sp. E2-1-a4. Next base: position 122,479 of record NZ_JBHMFS010000016.1, read on the forward strand.
GCGCCATCGCCGCCGCCAGCGTGGCGGAGATCGCCCGGCTGAACATCCTGCGCGCCAGCCACTTGGCCATGGCGCGCGCCCTGTGGCGGCTGCGGCTGCCCTGCGAGCTGGCGCTGATCGACGGCAACATGGCGCCGAGCCTGCCGCGCCAGGCCCCGTCGCGCGGCTTCCGCTGCGTCATCGGCGGGGATGCGCTGAGCCTGTCCATCGCCGCCGCCTCGATCCTGGCGAAGGTCACGCGGGACCGGGCGATGGCGCGGCTGGACCGCCGCCTCCCCGCCTGGGGGTTCGCCCGCCACCAGGGATACCCGACGCCGGAACACCGCGAGTGCCTGGCACGCCTCGGCCCGACGCCGCATCACCGGCGTGGTTTCGCGCCGGTGGACCAGGCCTGGCTGCCGCTGCAACCGGCCCTGGCGGGCTGATCTTCCCTTTATCAGCGCCTTGCGGGCACCACCTCGGTTGACGCCGCGACTCCGTGCCGCGCATGTTGCCGGCTGCGACTCGGCGGGGTGTGTGGCGAAACGATGGGGACGGGACTAGACCTGCCGCTGGACGAGGTGCTGCTCGGCGATTGCATCGCCACGCTCAAGCGCCTGCCACCGGCCTCGGTGCACATGATCTTCGCCGACCCGCCCTATAACCTGCAGCTCAAGGGCGAGCTGCGGCGGCCGGATGACAGCCTGGTGGATGGCGTGGATGATGCCTGGGACCAGTTCGCCAGCTTCGCCGCCTATGATGCCTTCACCCGCGAATGGATGACCGAATGCCGCCGCGTGCTGCGCAAGGACGGCACGATGTGGGTGATCGGCAGCTATCACAACGTGTTCCGCCTCGGCGCGGCGATGCAGGATCTGGGTTACTGGATCCTGAACGACGTGGTCTGGCGCAAGGCCAACCCGATGCCGAATTTCCGGGGCCGCCGCTTCACCAACGCGCATGAGACGATGATCTGGGCGGCGCGTGGCCCTGAATCCCGCTACCGCTTCAACTACGCCGCCATGAAGTCGCTGAACGACGACGTGCAGATGCGCAGCGACTGGTATTTTCCCCTGTGTACCGGCGGTGAGCGCCTACGCGGGGAGGATGGCGCCAAGCTGCACCCCACCCAGAAGCCGGAAGCGCTGCTGCACCGCGTGCTGCTGGCCTGCACCACGGCTGGGGAGGTGGTGCTGGACCCCTTCTCCGGCACCGGTACCACGGCGGCGGCGGCCAAGCGGCTCGGCCGGCGCTATATCGGCATCGAGCAGGACCCGCTCTACAAGGCCGCCTCCGAGGAACGGCTGCGGCTGGTGGAGCCGATGGATGAGGGTGCGGCGCTGTCCCTGCCGAGCAAGCGGGAACAGCCGCGCATCGCCTTCGGGGTGCTGGTGGAACGCGGCCTGGTGCCGGCCGGCAGCACGCTGGTGGACCGCAACCGCCGCTGGCGCGCCACGGTGGGCGCCGATGCCACGCTGCGCTGCGGCGCCGCCACGGGGTCGATCCACAAGGTCGGCGCCGCGCTACAGACGGCGCCATCCTGCAATGGCTGGACCTTCTGGCATATCGAGACCCGCGACGGCCGGCTGCGGCTGATCGACGAATTCCGTCAGGAAATCGCCGCCCAAGGGGGCTGAGGCGCGGCTCAGCGCCGCGCCAGCGCCCGCAGCAGCGCCAGGGCCAGCGCGGTCTTCACCAGCGTGCCGGGCACGAACAGCAGGAAGCCGACCTCGAAGGCGCGCGCCAGGCCGACATACCCCGCCAGCCAGGCGAGGCCCGGCACGAACAGCAAAAGATGCGCTGCCAGCAGCACCACCGCCTGCCGCGCAAAGCCCTGGCCGCGCGCGAAGCCCGCCAGCCAGGCGGCCAGTGCGAAGCCGATCAGGTAGCCGCCCGTCGGCCCGACCAGCGCCGCCGGCCCCGCCGCGCCATTGGCGAACACCGGCAGCCCCATCACGCCCTGCGCCAGATAGGCCGCAACCGCGGCAAAGCCTGCCGCCGGGCCGCCCAGCGCGCCGAGCAGCAGCACAACCAGGCTCTGCAAGGTGGCCGGCACCGGCCACATCGGCAGGCTGATCTGCGCCGAGGCCGCCAGCAGCCAGGAGCCGAGCAGCGCCATGCCGGCAAAGCGCGCGGCGGATGCGGCGCGGCTGCGGGTGGCGGCGGGCAGGGTCTGGGTCATCGAGAGGGTTCCTCCGTTTCGGCGCCGCCTGTCTCACGCGGCGCCGCGTCCTGTCCAGACAGTGCCAGCAGCCGGTGCATCACGCTCGGCATCGCGGTGCGCGCGGATTCGAGGTCCATCCAGGCATGGCCGGGCACCTCCGCCGTGCCGGGAAGGCGGGTAGCGAGAAGGGCCATCCGCAGTTCGAAATGGGTGAAGCCGTGCCGCGCCACCCCGTCCAGCGCGCGCCAGCGCAGGCCGGTGAGGGGGGCGTGGGCCAGCGCCTCGGCCTCCGTCCAGGCCTCCGCGCGCCAGGGCGTGCCGGGGATTTCCAGCATGCCGCCCAGCAGGCCCGTCTCCGCCCGGCGCCGCACCAGCACCAGGCCGCGCGCATCCTGCAGCAGGAAATGCGTGCCATGGCGGGTGGGTCGCGCGGCCCTCGGCATCTTGCGCGGCAGTTCGGCCTGCACGCCCGCCGCCTGCGCGACGCAACCGCCCCGCCAGGGACACAGCGCGCAGGTTGGGTTACGCGGGGTGCAGATGGTGGCGCCCAGGTCGAACAGCGCCTGGGCGAAATCCCCCGGCCTGGCGCGGGCCGCCGGCGCCGCCATCCAGCCCTGGGCGAGTGCCGAAAGCTGCTTCTTGGCGGCCGGCAGCGGCACCTCCACCCGGCACACCCGGGCGGTCACCCGCTCCACATTGCCATCCGCCGGCACCACCGGTTCCTGGAAGGCGATGGCGGCGACGGCGGCGGCGGTATAGGGGCCTATGCCGGGAATCGCGCGCAGAGCCTCCATCGTGCGTGGAAAACCCCGTGTCGCCAGCGCCTTGGCGCCGGCATGCAGGTTGCGCGCGCGGGCGTAGTAGCCCAGCCCGGCCCATTCCTCCGCCACCTCCGCCCACTCCGCACGGGCCAGCGCATGGACATCGGGAAAACGGGCCAGGAATCGTGTATAGCGGGGGCCGACCGCGGCGACCGTGGTCTGCTGCAGCATCACCTCGGACAGCCAGACCCGGTAGGGATCGGGCTGGCTGTCGTCCCGCCAGGGCAGCACCCGGCGATGGCGGTCATACCAGGCCAGCAGCAGTTCAGGTTCGGGAAGGGGAGGGTTCACGCGTGGCGCAGGATGGCGATCAGCGACGATTTCCGACAGCCCCCCTGCCGCTGTCATCGCTGATTCCGCGGCTGACCCGCCCCGCCTTCCGCAAACGCAGCCCGGCCGGCGCGCAGCTCATGGCCGATTGGCCCGCCATTGTCGGCCCCGCGCTGGCCACCACCACCCAGCCGCTGCGGGTAACCAGCGGCACGCTGACCTTGGCCTGTTCCGGCCCGGTGGCGATGGAATTGCAGCACCTGGCGCCGGAGCTGATCGCCCGGATCAACGCGCATTTCGGCCGCGTGGCGGTGGAACGCCTGCGCTTCGTCCAGCAGGCCCCGTCCGGCGCGCCCCGCGCCGCCCCAAAGCCCAAGCCGGTCCAACTTCCCGCCCCGGTGGAGGCGCGGCTGGCGGAGATGCCGGCGGGCGAATTGCGCGATGCCCTGGCAAAGCTGGCCCTCGGCGTATATCGAAAGCGTTGAACCAGTCCTTTCGGGGAGCCTTCCTGATGCTCGACCGCCGTACCATCCTGACCCTCACCGCCGGCCTGCTGCCCGGTGCTTTTCTGGCCCCCGGTGCTTTTCTGGCCCCCGGTGCTGCCTTGGCCCAAGGCGCGGCGCCGGCCCCCGCGCCGCTGGCCACCGACGACCCGCGCATGGCGGAGCGTAGCGCCGGCCGCGCCGAGGCGCCGGTGACCGTGATCGAATATTTCTCCCTCACCTGCGGCCATTGCGCCGCCTTCCACCGCGAAACCTATCCGCGGGTGAAGTCCGAGCTGATCGAATCCGGCCGCGTGCGGATGGTGTTCCGCGACTTCCCGCTGGACGGGCTGGCGCTCGCCGCCTCCGCCGTCGCCCGCAGCCTGCCGCCGGAGCGCTATGAGCCCTTCATCTCCACCCTGATGTCCACACAGGACCGCTGGGCCTTCAATCGTGGTGGCGACCCGCGGGAGGAGCTGTTCAAGGTGGCGGCGCTGGCCGGCATGTCGCGCCCGAAATACGATGAAGTCCTGGCCGACCAGGCGCTGGCGCGCGCCATCCTGGCCGCGCGCGTGGCCGGGCAGCAGGAGCACAACGTCACCTCCACCCCCAGCTTCGTCTTCGGCACCCGCACCGTGCCAGGCAACATCACCTTCGCCCGCTTCGCCGCCCTGGTCGCCGAGACGCGCTGATCCATGGAATCCGTGCCGGCCGAGGAGACGGGGCAGCCCCCGGACGAGCCGACCCGCACGGACGCCCAGGCTGAGGCCGCCCGCCATGCGCGGCTGACCCGGCTGCGCATCGCCGGCTTCAAATCCTTCGCCGAGGCGACGGTGGTGGAGGTGATGCCGGGGCTGACCGGCATCGTCGGCCCGAATGGCTGCGGCAAGTCGAACGTGGTCGAAGCCCTCCGCTGGGCGATGGGCGAGACCAACGCCCGCGCCATGCGCGGCGGCGAGATGGACGACATCATTTTTGCGGGGACCTCCACCCGCCCCGGCCGCAACGTCGCCGAGGTCACGCTGACCTTGGAGGAGGCGCTGGGCCTGGCGCCACCGCCCAATGCCGAGGCGCCAGACCTTGAAATTGTGCGAAAAATCGCGCGCGGGGAGGGAAGTTCCTTCCGCGTCAATGGCCGCGAACTGCGCGCCCGCGACGTGCAGACCATGTTCGCCGATATCGGCTCCGGCGCCCGGTCCTCCGCTATGGTCAGCCAGGGCCGCGTCTCCGCGCTGATCTCGGCAAGGCCGGAGGAACGCCGCGCGGTGCTGGAGGAAGCCGCCGGCATTGCCGGCTTGCGCGCCCGCAAGCATGAGGCGGAGCTCAAGCTGCGCCAGGCGGAGAACAACCTTGGCCGCGCCGAAGACCTGATCGGCCAGATGGAGGCCGGGCGGCAGAACCTGCAACGCCAGGCCCGCCAGGCCGCGCGCTACCGGAACCTGTCGGGGCTGGTGCGAGAGGCGGAGGTGGAGTGGCTCGCCATTCTGCGCGCCCGCGCCCAGGCGGCGCTGGCCCAGGCGCGGGACGGCTTCGCCACCGCCCGCCACGCCACATCCCAGGCGGAAGCCGCTGCCGAGGCCGCCGCGCGCCGCGCCTTCGCCGCCGAACAGGGCCTGCCCGCGCCCCGCGCCGCCGAGGCCACCGCCCGCACCGCGCTGGAACGCCGCCGCGTCGAAGCCGAGACGCTCGGCGCCGAGGAAGCCCGCGCGCGGGAGGCGCTGTCCGGCGCCCAATCCCGCCACGCCGCCCTGGCGCGGGATCTGGAACACGCCGCCGGCGTCGAATCGGATGCCGATACCGCCGAAGCCCGCTTGCAGGCGGAGGCCGAGGAACTTTTGCGCATTGCCGCCGAACTGCCCGGACGCAGCGCCGATGCGGAACGCGCCGAGGCGGCGGCGATCACGGCCGTGGCCGAGGCCGCCGCCGCCGCCGACCGCGCCACCGAAGCCGCCGCCGAAGCTGCCGCCCAGGCCAATGCGCTCGCCACCGCGGAAGGGGAGGCCGCCACCCGCGCCCAGCGCCTCGCCCAGCAATTTTTGCAGATTGCCACCGATCACACGGCGGCGCAGCGGGCCGTGGTGCCGGAAGCCGCGCTGGCCGAGGCCGCCACCCGCACCGACACCGCCGAAGCCGCGCTGGCCGAGGCCGAGGCGACGCTTGTCACCACCGAGACCGCTCGCACCGCCGCCCAGGCGGCGCATGAGGCCGCGCGGCGCCTGGCGGCGGAAGCCGAGGCCACCGAATCCCGCGCCAGCAGCGAACTCCAGGCTGCCGAGACCGCCGCCCGTCGCGGCGCCGAACAGCAGGCCCGCCTGACCGCCGAACGCGACGCCGCCCGCGCCGGCGCGGTGCCGGAGGCCGAGATGGCCACCGCCCGCGCCGAGGCCAGCGCCGCCGCCACCGCGCTGACCGAAGCTCGCGCCGCGCTGGACGCCGCCGAGAAGGCGCGTACCGCCGCCCAATCCCGCCACGAAGCCGCCCGCGCCGCCGCCAGCGAGGCCGAGGCCGCCCGCGCCCGCGCCGCCGCGGAGGCCGCGGCCCTCGCCGAGGTGCTGCGCGCGCGGGAGGTGGGGGGCGGCGCCGAATCCGTGCTCGACCGCATAGGCGTGCCGCCCGGCCTCGAAGCCGCGCTCGGTGCGGCGATGGGGGAGGGGCTGGACGCGGCGCTGGACCCCGAGGCGCCGCGACACTGGCGCAGCCTGCCGCCCTTGGACCCGATGCCCACCCTGCCGCCGGGCGCCACGCCGCTTGCCCGGCTGGTGGAAGCGCCGGATGCGCTGTCCCGCGCCCTTTCGCAGATCGGCCTGCTGCCCAAGGGCGCGGACGGCGCCGCGCTGCAAAAACTGTTGAAGCCCGGCCAGGCGCTGGTGACGGAGGATGGCGCGGTGTGGCGCTGGGACGGCCAGGGCCTGCTGCCCGGCATCCCCACCCCCGGTGCCGTCCGTCTTGCCCAGCGCAACGCCCTGCGCGCTGCCGGCGCGCGGCTGGACAAGGCCGAAGCCGAGGCCGGCGCGGCAACCACCGCCCGCAGCCAGGCCGCGGCCGCCGAACAGGAAGCCCGCGGCGCCGAGGCCCGCCAGCGGGAGGCCCGCGCCACCGCCGAACGCCGCCAGGGCACGGCGCAGGCCGCGCTGGACCGGCTGGTGGCGCGCGACCAGCAGGCGCAGCAGCGCCTTTCGGCCCTCGCCCCGCAGCTCGCCCGGCTGGAGACGGAAATGCAGGCGGCCACCGCGGCGCTGGAGGCCGCGCGCATCGCCCGCGCCGCCGCGCCCGATGCCGCTGCCGCGCGCCAGGCCCGCAGCGCCGCCGCTGTCGAGGAACTGGCCGCAACCCGCGCCGAGACCGCCGCCCGCGAGGCCCGCCGCGGCGCCGAACAGCGCCTTACGGCCGCCCGCGACGCCGCCCGCACTTTGGCTGCTCGTGCCGCGGAGGCCGAGGCAAGGCTGGCCGCGCTGACGCCCGAACTCGCCCGCATCACCGGCGAACGCGATGCCGCCGCCGCATCCCTGGCCGAGGCCCAGGCCGCCCGCGCCGCCGCGCCGGACCTTGCCGCGCTGCGCGCCGAGGTCGAGCGCGCCCGCGCTGCCCTGGCCGCAGCCCGCGCCGCCGAAGCCGGCTGCCGCGACAGCCGCGCGACGCTCGCCGCCGAGGCCGGGCGCATCGACCAGCGACAGGCCGCGATCGGCCCGGAACGCGCCGAATGGGCGCGCCGCAAGGCCGAGGCCGCCGGCCGCCGCCAGGACCTGGCCAGCCGCGCCGCCGCCGCCGCCGCCGAACGCGACGCCTTGGCCGAGGCGCCCGAAACCGCCGCAGCCCAGCGCGCCACCGCCGGAAAAGCGCTGGCCGAGGCCGAGGCCACCCACGCCGCCGCCGCCGCCGCCCTGGCCGCCGCTGAGACGGAGGACCGCGAATCGGCCCTGGCCCGCCGCAGCGCCGATGCCGCCTTCGCCCAGGCGCGGGAGGCGCAGCTGCGCGCCGAGGGCGGCGCCGGCCAGGCCGAGGCCGCGGCGCTGGCGGTGGAGGAACGCATCGTCGAACGCCTCGGCGAGGCCCACCCACCGCTGCCCGCCGACCTGCCGGAACTGACCGATCAGGCCGAGGACAAGGCCCGCCGCAAGATGGAGCGGCTGACCCGCGAGCGGGAGGAAATGGGACCCGTCAACCTGCGCGCCGAGGCGGAGTTGCTCGAGCTTGACGCCACGCGCGACCGGATCGAATCCGAACGGCAGGAGGTGGCGACCGCCATCGCCAAGCTGCGCGGCGTCATCGGCCATCTGAACCGCGAGGGCCGGGAAAGGCTGCGCGTGGTCTTCGACAAGGTGGATGCCGAATTCCGCGCCCTGTTCACCCGCCTGTTCGGCGGCGGCCGCGCGCATCTGGCGCTCACCGGCTCCGACGACCCGCTGGAGGCGGGGCTGGAGATCTTCGCGGAGCCGCCCGGCAAGAAGCTGTCCTCGCTGAACCTGCTCTCGGGCGGCGAACAGGCGCTGACCGCGCTGTCCCTGGTCTTCGCCGTGTTCCGCTGCAACCCGGCGCCGGTCTGCGTGCTGGACGAGGTGGATGCGCCGCTGGACGACGCCAATGTGGAACGGCTGTGCGATCTGCTGGAGGTGATGGCCGCCGGTGATGCCGAGGGGCCCGATGCAAAAGGCTTGGGCGGCACGCGCTTCCTGATCGTCACCCACCACCCGCTGACCATGGCGCGCATGCATCGCCTGTATGGCGTGACCATGCAGGAACGCGGCGTGTCCCGCCTGCTGAGCGTGGACCTGCAGCGTGCGGTGGAGATGGTGGAGGGCACGCCGGCCTGAGCCGGGTGGCGCGGCAGCCTGTTAACGGTATCGTGATGTTGTTGCCGCAAGGTGGAAGCCCGCCGCGAAGGATTCGCGCGCACCTCCAAGCCCTCGAAGGTCCGCATGCGACGTCGCTCCCTGGCTGCCCTCCCGCTTCTGGCTGCGCTGGCCGGCGCCGATGCCCTGGCCCAGCCCCGCCCCATCCTGCGGGTCACCGGTCGCATCGACGGGGCCGACCGGGATTTCAGCCTGGAATCGCTGGAAGCGCTGGGCATGGTGGACCTGGCCACCCGCACCACCTGGACCGGGCCGGATGTGCTGCATTTCAGCGGCGTGCCGCTCGCCACCCTGCTGCGCGCCTGCGGCGCTACGGGCAGCTCGCTCCGCATTCATGCGCTGAACGACTATGCGGTGAACGTGCCGGTCACGGATGCGGACCGCAACGCCGCGCTGCTCGCCACCCGGCAGGGCGGCGTGCCGCTCCGCGTCCGGGACCGTGGTCCGATCTGGCTGATCTATCCCTGGAGCGCGCGGCCGGAGCTGGACGTACCCGTGTTCCGCGACCGGGCCGTCTGGCAGATCCGGCAGATCGACGTGGCCTGAGCGCCGCGTGGTGGGAACGCATTCCGGCCGGGCACGGCTGACCCAACTCACGCGGCTCGCCCACCAGCGCGCGACGGGCGTCGTGCTGCTGGCCGCGGGCGTGCTGTTCGTGCTGTCGATCGGCGCGACCTTGCAGCAGGCGCGGGAACAGTTCCGCCTCGAAGCCGGCAGCCAGCGAGTCTCCATCTGGTTCAGCACCCAGGCGCTGGTGGAACTGCATCGCTTCCGCACCGCGCTGCTGCGGTTCGATCGCCAGGAGCCGGGCTGGGACCGGGACCGGCTTTCCGAACGCTACGAAATCCTGCTGAGCCGCCTGCCGCTGCTGCAGGATGCGGAAGAAGCACGAACCCAGACCCTCATGGATCGCCGCGACGTCGTCATCGGGCTGCAGGCGGCGCTGGAACAGGTCGAGCCGGATATCCTCCGCCTGCAACCGGGGGACATCGCCATCCGCGCCCGCATCGAGGCGGCGGCGGATGAGGCGGACCTGCTGCTGACTGGCCTGAACCTGGCGTTGCACACGGAACGCCGGGAGGCGGTGGAACAGGCGCGGGTCAGCGCGCGCCACCTCGGCATGTTCTTTCTGCTCAGCCTGGGCGGGCTGCTGCTGGGCGCGTTGCTGTTGCTGCTGCTGATCGTGCGCGGCGCCCGCCGGGCGGCGGAGGCGGAGCGGACCTTGCGCGTGCTGGTGGATTCGCTGCCCATCGGCATCGCCGCCTTCGACCCGGACGGCCGGCTGGTGATGATGAACGAAACCGGCCTGGCCCTGGCCCGGCTGGACCGGGAGGAGGATGCGCTGGGCCGCCGGCCGAGCGAAATCGGCGGCAACCCCGCGGCGGATGCCGATGTGGCGCAGGTGGTGGCACGGCGGGTTGCCCTGCCACCCCGGGAAAGCCGCCTGACCCACCGCGACGGCAGCGAACGCACCCTGCTGGTGTCCTCCGCGCCGGTCTTCGGCAAGGGCGGCAATCTGGTGCGGGTGGTGTTCGTGGCGCTGGATGTCACCGAACAGCGCGAGGCCGACCGCCGCATCCGCCACCTGGCGGAGCATGACGCGCTGACCGACCTGCCGAACCGGCTGCTCTTCGGCACCCAGTTGAAGGCGCAGCTCGGCCATGCGGCGGAGGGGCGGATGGTGGCGGTGCATTGCATCGACCTCGACCATTTCAAGGAAGTGAATGACAGCCTGGGCCACCCGGTGGGCGACCAGCTTCTGCTCGCCGCCTCCGCCCGCATGCGGGCGGCGATGCGGGAAGGGGATCTGCTGGCACGGCTCGGCGGCGACGAATTCGCCGTCATCCAGCCGGGCCTGACCCAGGAGTCGGAGGCACGGCTGCTGGCGGAGCGGCTGGTCGCCGTGCTCGGTCAGCCCTACCGGCTTCAGGGCTACACGCTGCGCGCCGGAGCCAGCATCGGCACCGCGATCGCGCCGCAGCATGGCGTGACGGTGAAGAGCATCCTAAGCCGCGCCGACATCGCGCTGTACCGCGCCAAGGCGGCGGGCCGCGGCCGCGCCATGGTGTTTACCATGGAACAGGAAAAAGGCCTGCGCGAACGCCGGCAACTGGAGGAGGATCTGCGCCAGGCCCTGGCACTGGGCCAGCTCTCGCTGGTGTTCCAGCCGAAATTCGTCCTCGCCACCGGGATGCTCAAGGGCTGCGAGGCGCTGCTGCGCTGGAACCATCCGGTGCGGGGCCTGATCTCCCCCGGCCTGTTCATCCCGGTGGCGGAGGAGATGGGGCTGATCCACCCGATCACGCAGCTCGTGCTCGACCTGGCCTGCCGGCAGGCCATGGCGCGGCGGGCGCAGGGGCTGGAGGTGCCGGTGGCGGTGAACCTCTCGGCCGGGCATTTCGGCGCCGAGCAGGGCGTGCGCCTGGTGCAGCAGGCGCTGGCGGCCACCGGCTGCGACCCGGCGCTGCTGGAGGTGGAGGTGACGGAAGGCGTCTTCCTGCGCAGCGCGGAGGCGGCAACCCGCAGCTTCCAGGCACTGCGAGAGATGGGCGTGCGGGTGGCGCTGGATGATTTCGGCACCGGCTATTCCTCGCTCGGCTACCTCCAGCATCTGCCCTTCGACGTCATCAAGGTGGACCGTACCTTCATCGCCGGGCTGGAGGAGCATTCGCGCGGCGGCCCCGGCCCGGGGCGGCGCATCGTCGATGCGATCGTGCGGCTGGCGCATGGGCTGGGCGCGGAGGTGGTGGCCGAGGGGGTGGAGACGCAGGGCCAGTTGACCGTGCTGCGCGAACTCGGCTGCGACCACGTGCAGGGCTTCCTGCTCGGCCGGCCGGTTGCGGCGGAGACCCTGGCGGAAATGGCGCGCCGCCCGCCGGACGCGAAGCTGGCCCGCAGCGCCGCTTGACCCGGCTCGCCGCGGCGCGGCTTGACCGGACGAGCCGCGGCCCGCGACAGTGTCCGAAGGCGGGCCAACCGCCACGGCATGGGGGAAACCAACGAATGACGAAATGTCTGACGACACGTCGCGGCCTGCTCGGCGCTGCCCTGGCGCTGCCCGCCCTCGCACTACCCACTGTGGCCCGCGCGCAGGCGCAGGAGGTTTGGCCGGAACGGCCGGTCCGCATGGTGGTGCCCTTCCCGCCCGGCCAGGCGGCGGATCTGTTCGCCCGCGTGATGGCCGAGGAACTCTCGAAGCGCTGGCCGCAGCGCGTGGTGGTGGAAAACCGCGCCGGCGGCGCCGGGGCCATCGGCATGGACGCCGTGGCCCGCGCCGCGCCGGATGGCTACACGCTGGGCATCGGCACGTCCGGCACGCTCGGGGTCAATCCCTCCGTCATGTCGCGCCTGCCCTATGACGCGGAGAAGGATTTCGCCGCGATCACCAACATCTTCACCCTGCCGCTGGTCTTCGTCGCGCATCCGAGCTTCGAGGCGAATGACATGGCAGGCCTGGTGGCGATGGCGAAGGCGCAGCCGGGGATGGTGCAATATGCCTCCGCCGGGCCGGGCACGGCGCAGCACATGACGGCGGAGATGCTGTCGCACCGGCTGGGCCTGCGGATGCAGCATGTGCCCTATCGCGGCAGTAGCCCGGCCATGGCGGATCTGCTGGGCGGCAACGTCAAGGTGATGGTGGACAGCCTGGCTTCCGCCTTGCCGCATGTGCAGGCCGGCCGCATCAAGGCACTCGGCGTCACCGGGCCGGAGCGTGCGCCGCAGATGCCGGATGTGCCGACGGTCGCCGAGACCGTCTCCCCGGGTTTCCAGGCGCTGGGCTGGTCCGGCATCGTCGCCCCGGCCGCAACCCCGGCACCGATCATCCGCAAGATCAACGCGGATGCGGTGGCGATCCTGCGTGATCCGGCGATCGCGGCGCGCATGGTCCAGCTCGGCGGCTTCCCGGACCCCGGCACGCCGGAGGAATTCGGCGCCTTCATCCGGGCCGAGATCGCCAAGTGGCGGGAAGTGGCGCGGGCGGCAAATGTGCGGCTGGATGGCTGAAGCGGCGGTCTGACGGCGGCCGGCGCGGCAAGTTCACCGTTGCGCCGGTTGACGGCGACGGCCGGCGGGCGCGTCTTGCGGCCATGCGCTTGTTCCGATTGTTCGAAACCGCCGTCGACCCCGTCGCCCCGCCGGGCCGCCCCGCTTCCCGCTGGTGGCGCCGGCCGGTGCCGGAGACCCCGCCGCCGGCCAGCCTGCCCGGCTTCTACTGGCACTTCGCCCGCCAGGCGCGGGCGCTGTTCGGGCTACTATTCGCCACTGGGCTGACGGTCGCGCTGCTCGACCTGCTCATCCCCATCTTCATCGGCCGGGTGGTGGGGCTGCTGGAGGCGCATGGGCCGCAGCGGATCTGGGCCGATGCCGGAGGGACGCTGGCCGGCATGGCCGCCGTGCTGCTGCTGGCCCGGCCGGCCGCCATATTGTGCCAGAACCTGGTGACGCAGCAGGCGATCATCCCGGCCGTCACCTCCATGATCCGCTGGCAGAGCCATTGGCAGGTGGTGCGCCAGGGCTGGGCCTTCTTCCAGGAAGATTTCGCCGGCCGCATCGCCAACCGCGTGATGCAGGCCGGGCCGGCGCTGCGGGAAAGCGTGGTGCAGTCGGTGAACGCCGTCTGGTACATCCTGGTCTATGGCACAGGCGCGGTGCTGGTGCTGTCCGCCACCGATTGGCGCCTCGCCATGCCCATCCTGGTCTGGTTCGCGCTGTATGCCACGCTGCTGCGGCTGATCGTGCCGCGGATGCGCGACCGCGCCCGCAAGGCGAGCGAGGCGCGCAGCCTGCTGACCGGCCGGGTGGTGGACAGCTACACCAACATCGTCACCGTGAAGCTGTTCGCCCGCGCCGAGCAGGAGGATGCCTGGGTGCGGGAGGGGGTGGAGCAGCTCAACCGCGACTTCGCCCGGCAGACAAGACTGGTGACGCTGAATGGCTTCCTGCTGTCCACGCTGAATGCCTGCATGCTGACCTCCACCGCGGGGATGGCGATCTGGCTCTGGTCGCGGGGGGAGATCCCGCTGGCGGTGGTGGCCTCCGCCTTGCCGATGGCCTGGCAGATCGCGAACATCTCCGGCTGGGTGGCCTTCAACGTGGCGGGCATTTTCGAAAATATCGGCGTGGTGCAGGAAGCCATGGGCAGCATCGCGGTGCCGCGCACGGCGCCTGATGCGCCGGCGGCGCAGCCGCTTGTGGTAACCCGCGGCGAAATCCGCTTCGAGGATGTGCGCTTCGGCTATGGCCGTGCCACGGCCCCGGGCCTGCCCTCCCGTGGCGCCGTGCTGCATGATTTCGACCTGGCGATCGCGCCGGGGGAACGGGTGGGGCTGGTTGGCCATTCCGGCGCGGGCAAGACCACGGCCATCAACCTGCTGCTGCGCTTCTTCACCCCGGAGGGCGGGCGCATCCTGGTGGATGGCCAGGACATTGCCGGGGTGACGCAGGAAAGTCTGCGGACCTCGATCGGCGTGGTGACGCAGGACACGGCGCTGCTGCACCGGTCGATCCTGGAGAACATCCGCTACGGCCGGCCGGATGCCAGCCCGGCGGAGGTGGTGGAGGCGGCGAAGCGGGCGGAGGCGCATGACTTCATCCTCGCGCTGTCCGACTGGCGCGGCCGCACCGGCTATGACGCGCATGTGGGCGAGCGCGGCGTGAAGCTCTCCGGCGGTCAGCGCCAGCGGGTCGCCATCGCCCGCGTGCTGCTGAAGGACGCGCCCATCCTGCTGCTGGACGAGGCGACCAGCGCCCTCGACTCGGAGGTGGAAGCGGCGATCCAGGAAAGCCTGGAACGGCTGATGGCGGGCAAGACCGTGATCGCGGTGGCGCACCGCCTGTCCACTTTGGCGCGGATGGACCGGCTGGTGGTGCTGCATGAGGGCGGCGTGGCGGAGACGGGCAGCCACGCCCAGTTGCTGGCCGCCGGCGGGGTCTATGCAAGGCTGTGGCAGCGGCAATCGGGGGGATTCATCGGGGAATGAAGCCCCGCGGCTGCCGCTTCTGGCGGCCCGCAGGGCCGAGCGGCCGAAGGGCCGCCGCGCCCAGACCGCCCGTGTGGCCCGGTGTGACAGTGCAGGGCGCGCAGGCGAGCGCGGAGCGCGCGCCCTTGGAACCGGTCCATGAACCATGTTGCAGCGCGTTCATCACCTTGACACTCCTGCCCCTAAGCCGTAGGAGCGGGCCGCCTTCCGGGCGGGGCGACCGCAGGGGAGAGCGACGGATGGCGGAAGACGACGGCTTCGAGCAAAGGCTCCGGCAGGCCAGGGCGCGGCAGGGTATGGACCCCAAGCCAAACCCGATCGGCCCCCTGTCGGGCAGTAGCGCGAGTGTCGGTTTCCGCGCCGGTGTCGAAGTGGTTTCGGCGCTGGTCGTGGGCGTTGCCCTCGGCTGGTACCTGGACCGCTGGCTTGGCACCTGGCCGTGGCTTTTCCTGCTGTTCTTCGTGTTCGGCAGCGTCGCCGGGGTGATGAACGTCTATCGTTTATTTGCTCCACGGCGGGGTGCCGGGAAGCAGGATTAGAGGCTGCCGCAATCGCGGCAAATGAGGTTCCCCGCGCGCCGGGGGACGGGAGATTGCGAGTGGCCGCCGAATCCGGATCGATCGACGCGCTGAGCCAGTTTCAGCTGACCCCCGTCTTCGGGCCTATCGGCGCCGCCGTCGGCTTTTCGCAATCCAACGCGCATATGCTGCTGGCCGCCGGCCTGATCACGGCGCTGATCATGTTCGGCATGGCCGCCCGCGCGGTGGTGCCGGGGCGCCTGCAATCGCTGGCCGAAGCCTCCTACGAATTCGTCTACGGCATCGTGGACAGCCAGGTGGGGCATGGCGGCAAGCGCTTCTTCCCCTTCGTCTTCACGCTGTTCATGTTCGTCCTGTTCGGCAACATGCTCGGCCTGTTCCCCTACGCCTTCACCTACACCAGCCACTTGGCGGTGACCTTCGGCCTGGCGCTGATCGTCTTCGTCGTGATCACGGCGGTGGCGCTGGCGCTGCATGGCCGGAAGTTCTTCGGCTACTTCTTTCCCGAGGGTGCGCCGCTGTGGCTGGCGCCGATCATCGTGCCGGTCGAGGTGGTATCTTACCTCTCGCGCCCGGTGAGCCTCTCGGTTCGTCTGTTCGCCAACATGGTCGCCGGCCACGTGCTGCTGAAGGTGTTCGCCACCTTCGTGGTCATGCTCGGGGCGCTCGGCGCGGTGGGGCCCTTCGTGGCCACGCTGCCGCTGGCGGTGAACGTGCTGCTGATCGGGTTCGAGATCCTGGTGGCCTTCCTTCAGGCCTATGTCTTCGCGATCCTGACCAGCATCTACCTCCACGACGCGGTGCACCTGCACTGAGCCCAGCCGGCCCAGAAGCGGGCGCCCGCGCGCCGGACCAAGATCCACCCTCTCGACGTCGAAAAGGATTACTTTCATGGAAATCGTGCTTGCTGCGAAGGCGATCGGTGCCGGCATCGCTGTCCTCGCCCTGTTCGGCGTCGGCCTGGCGCTTGGCAACATCTTCTCCACGCTGATCTCCTCCGTGGCCCGCAACCCGGCGGCGCGTGACGTGGTGTTCCCGATCGGCATCCTGGGCTTCGCCCTGACGGAAGCCGTGGCGCTGTTCGCACTGCTGATCGCCTTCCTGATCCTGTTCGCCTGAGGTCCGGGCCGGCTCGCGCCGGCCAGGTTCTGCGATAGGGCGCGCCGCCCGCTGGGGGCTGGCGCGCATCAGGGACGTTGACGGGGAACACCATGCCGCAGCTCGATTTCGGCAACCCGCTGATGATCGCCCAGATCGTCTGGTTGCTGATCATCTTCGGAGTCCTCTACTACGTGCTCGCCACCTACGCGCTGCCGCGCGTGGAGGCGGTGCTGGAGGATCGCCGGCGCCGGATCGAGGGGGACCTCGAGGCCGCGCAGGCTGCGAAGGCGGAAGCCGATGCGGCCATCACGGCCCATCGCGAGGCCACCAGCAAGGCGCGGGCGGAAGCCCAGGCGGCGATCGCCGCCGCCATGCAGTCGGCCCAGCTTGAAGCCACGCAGCGTTCCGAGGCGCTGGCCGCGCGCTTGGCTGACCAGATCAACGCCGCCGAGGCGCGGATCACCGCGGCGCGCGATACCGCCATGGGCGCGCTGCGGCAGGTCTCCACGGAGACAACGGAGGCGCTGCTGCATCGCCTGACCGGTCAATCCGAGCAGGCCGCCGTGGGCCCCGCCGTCGATCGCGCCCTCGCCGCCCGCGGCCTGGGCTGAGGAGCGCCGCCATGTCCTACGGTTACGCATATTTCTGGCAGGACCCGAAGTTTTGGGTCGCCATGTCCTTCGTGCTGTTTGTGCTGCTGTTCGGCAAGCTGGCATGGAGCCGGATCACCGGCATGCTGGACGCCCGCGGCGCCCGCATCGAAACCGAACTGGCCCAGGCCGCGCGCCTGCGCGTCGAGGCGGAGGCGATGCGCAAGCAGGCCGAGGCCGACCGCGCCGCCGCGCTGGCGGAGGCCGAGGACATGATCGCCCGCGCCCGCGTCGAGGCCGGCCGCGTGGCCGAGGCCGCGGCGCTGGAAGCCGAGCAATCGGCGAAGCGGCGTGAACGCATGGCGCTGGACCGCATCGCCGCTGCCGAGGCCGGCGCCCTGGCCGCGGTGCGCAACGCCGCCGCCGACGTTGCTGCCACCGCGGCGCGCGAAGTTCTTGCGCAGACCATGAGCGCCGAGAAGGATGCGGTGCTGATCGACCGTGCGGTGGCCGATCTTCCTCGCGCGCTCCGCGCGGCCTAAAATAAGGCGCGCTCCGCGCAGCCTGAACGCAGAGCTTCAGCCTGAGACTTTCAGCGGGGATCCTTCGGGGTCCCCGTTTTGCTTTTCGGTCGTTCACCCTTAGTCTGCGCGCACGGATTCCTCAGGAGATCTTCGTGCGCCGACATATTCTGGCTGCCGCCTTGTTTGCGGGCACCGCGCTGTCCATGCCTGTCACCGCCCAGGCCAATCTCTTCCGCTGGGCAAATGACGGCGACGTCAATTCGATGGACCCCTACGCCCGGCAGGAAACCTTCCTGCTGATGTTCAACGGCAACATCTATGAGCCACTGGTGCGGCGGAATCGCCAGTTGCAGGTCGAGGCCGCATTGGCCGAGCGCTGGGAACAGCCGAGCCCGACCGTCTGGCGCTTCCACCTGCGCCGCGGCGTGACCTTCGAGGATGGCACGCCCTTCACCGCGCAAGACGTCGTCTTCTCCTACACCCGCGCCAAGGCGCAGGGCAGCAATGTGGGCGGCAGCCTGGCCAGCGTGAAGGAAGCGCGCGCCATCGACAGCCACACGCTGGAGATCGAGACGACGGCGCCGAACCCGATCTTCCTGGAGGAGATCACCGGCATCGGCATCATGTCCCAGCGCTGGGCAGAGGCGAACAACGCCACCCGCAGCGCCGACCTGACCAGCGGCGCCGAGAATTTCGCGACGCGCAACGCCATGGGCACCGGACCCTTCCGCCTGGTGAGCCGGGAGCCGGATCGCCGCACCGTCCTCGCGCCCAATCCCGGCTGGTGGGACCGGCCGGAGCACAACCTGACCCGGGTCGAGTTCAACGTCATCGCCAATGACGCGACGCGCGTTGCCGCCCTGCTCTCGGGCGAGGTGGACATGGTCTACACCGTGCCGCCGCAGGACACGCAGCGCCTGTCGCGCACCAGCGGCATCACCATCCACCAGCAGGCGGAACTGCGGACCATCTATTTCGGCTTCGACCAGAGCCGGGATGAGCTGCTGAAGTCGGATGTGCGCGGCCGCAACCCGTTCCAGGATGTGCGGGTGCGCCGGGCCTTCAACCACGCGATCGACCGCGCCAGCATCGTCCGCACCGTCATGCGCGGCCAGGGCCGCGCCACCGGGCTGATGATCGGCCCGGGCGTGAACGGCCACACGGATGCCCGCGACCAGATCCCGGAATACAACCCGGACCTCGCCCGTCGCCTGCTGACCGAAGCCGGCTACCCGAACGGTTTCGGCGTGACGCTGGACTGCCCGAACGACCGCTATGTGAATGACGAGGCGATCTGCACCGCGGCGGTTTCCATGCTGGCCCGCATCGGCGTGCGCGTCACGCTGAACGCGCAGACCCGCGCCCGCTACTTCGCCGAGATCCTGGGCCCGCGCTACAACACCAGCTTCTACATGCTGGGCTGGACCCCCAACACCTATGACGCGCACAACGCCTTCTTCAACCTGATGGCGTCGCGCCAGGGCAACCGCGGCATGTTCAATGTCGGCGGCTTCAACAATGCCCGCTTCGATGAGCTGGTCGGCCTGATGGCGACGGAAACCGATACCGCCAAGCGCGCCGGCATGATCGAGGAGGCGATGCGCATCCACACGGACCAGGCCGGCCATGTGCCGCTGCACCAGCAGACGGTGATCTGGGCGGCGCGCAGCAACATCCAGCTGCAACAGCTGGCTGACAACTGGTTCCCGATGCGCTTCGTGCGCGTCGGCAACTAAGCCTGGGGGGGGCGCCGGGAGTCGGCGCCCCCTTCCCACTAAGGCAGTGAACCTTACCTTTTATGCCTGGGACGCATGGGTGCATTGTTAGCTTTGGTGGCTCCCGGGCGCATGGCTGTTGCGATAGCATCCGCCCACACGCAATAAAAACCGAGAGCGACAGACGCCATGACCCAACCGGCCCGCTTCCCCACCACCCTGACCCGCGACCCGAAGCCGCGCCAGGCGGATGCTGCGCTCGCCTTCGGCAAGACCTTCACCGACCACATGTTCCTGATGGATTATGTGGAGGGGAAGGGCTGGCACGACCCGCGGATCGTCCCCTACGGCCCGCTCAGCATGGACCCGGCCACCACGGTGCTGCACTACGCCCAGGCGGTGTTCGACGGGCTGAAGGCGTATCGCGGCGCCGATGGCACCATCCGGCTGTTCCGCGCCCAGCGCCATGCCGAACGCCTCGGCAAATCCTGCGCCGGTCTCTGCATCCCGCCGATCCCGGCGGACCTCGTGCGGCAGAGCTTCGAGGCGATCGTCGGCGTGGACCATGACTGGGTGCCGCGGACGGAGGGCACGTCGCTGTATATCCGCCCGACCGTCATCGCGACCGATGTGATGCTCGGCGTGCACCCGTCCCAC
This sequence comes from Falsiroseomonas sp. E2-1-a4, assembly GCF_051433165.1. Lineage (NCBI taxonomy): Bacteria > Pseudomonadati > Pseudomonadota > Alphaproteobacteria > Acetobacterales > Roseomonadaceae > Falsiroseomonas > Falsiroseomonas sp. E2-1-a4. Next base: position 142,152 of record NZ_JBHMFS010000016.1, read on the forward strand.
AGCTACACCTATTTCGTCATCTGCTCGCCGGTCGGCGCCTACTACAAGGAGGGCGTGAAGCCGGTGCGGATCCTGGCGACGGATACGCATGTGCGCGCGGTGCAGGGTGGCCTCGGCGAATCCAAGGCCGCCGCCAACTACGCGGCCTCGCTGTCCGCGCAGCAGGAGGCGGAGCGCCAGGGCTTCACCCAGGTGCTGTGGCTGGATGGCGTGGAGCGCCGCTGGATCGACGAGGTCGGCACCATGAACATCATGATGAAGATCGGCGACGAGGTGGTGACCCCGCCGCTGGCCGGCACCATCCTGGATGGCGTGACCCGCAATTCCATCCTGACCCTGCTGCGCGACTGGGGCCACACTGTCTCCGAACGCCGCATCAGCATCGAGGAGGTGATGCAGGCCGGGCGGGAGGGCAAGCTGACCGAGATGTGGGGCACCGGCACCGCCGCCGTGGTCTCCCCGGTCGGTGAGCTCGGCTACAAGGGCGACCGGATCAGCATCGGCAATGGCAGCACCGGCAATCTGACGCAGAAGCTGTATGACAGCATCATCGGCATCCAGTACGGCCGCCTGGCGGATGCGCATGGCTGGATGAGCACTGTGCCGCTGCCCGTCGAGGCGTGACCCGCGGGGGGCGAGGGGATGC